>JALFLW010000030.1 GCA_022774505.1 Lachnospiraceae bacterium | reverse complement strand
TAAGCCGCTAAATTATTGTTTATCTCATTATTTATCCTGATTTTTTGTTCGA
This sequence comes from Lachnospiraceae bacterium, assembly GCA_022774505.1. Lineage (GTDB taxonomy): Bacteria > Bacillota > Clostridia > Lachnospirales > Lachnospiraceae > Jutongia. The sequence continues at coordinate 96,902 of JALFLW010000030.1, read as the reverse complement.
TTGGCAATAAAATGCTTAATATATCCTGTTGTTCCTTTATCGATGGTATATCAAATTCTATCGCATTAAGATTAGCTTGTGACAATTTGGGCTGTGCTGAACCAGTGATATATCCTGAAACATCTTTACTATTTATGAGATATGCCAAATATTCCAAAATACACATCTCATTACATTGAACTATATGAGCGTGGTTGTTAACCCAAAACTTTCCTTCAACGATTTGTGCTATATTTTGCCTTTTAGACTTCAAGTTTTCTCCATCTTCAGCAATCAATAAATATTTTCCGTCAAAGATATAATCATCCACATAGTCTATTACACCTTGTGCTCCAAAATATCTAAATGCACCTTGACGCTTGGTTCGTTCCATTGCAGAAAGAGGTATTCTCTTTTTATCATAATTAAGTGTAATTTCGTCAAAGCGGAGTTTATTATATTTCATACCCAATCGCCCCCAGTTTCCTACGAATTTCTTCTTCCAACTCATGAGACTTTGCAAACATATCTGAAAGCTCTGATGTAAGGCGTGTCATCTTTTCTTCAAATGGTTCTCCATCATCCGGAGTTTCTTCAATACCAACATATCTGCCCGGTGTAAGGATAAAGTCTTGCTTTTCGATTTCTTTAAGATCTGCTACTGCACAGAATCCTTTCACATCTTCAAGCGTACCATCTTGAAATGCTGTAAATGTATCAGACAACTTCTGAATATCTTCATCTGTAAAATCTCTATGCTTGCGGTCAACCATATAACCCATCTTCCGGGCATCTATAAATAAGGTTTTACCTTTCTGCTTTTTGTTCCTAGAAATAAACCAAAGTGTAACCGGAATTGTAACGCTGTAAAATAACTGCGTAGGCAGTGCAACGATACCTTCTACAAGGTCTGCCTGAATAATATTCTTTCTGATGTCTCCCTCACCACTTGATTGAGATGACAACGCACCATTAGCAAGTACAAGGCCAATTTTTCCATTCGGTGCAAGATGATGTATCATATGCTGAATCCACGCATAGTTGGCATTTCCTGCTGGTGGCGTTCCATATTTCCATCTAACATCATCTTTTAACTTGTCTTGTCCCCAGTTTGAAAGATTGAATGGCGGATTTGCCATAATAAAATCAGCTTTAAGTGTTTTATGTAAATCATTGAAAAATGTATCTGCCTGATAAGGTCCAAAATCCGCATCGATACCACGAATAGCCATATTCATTTTTGCCATCTTCCAAGTATCAGCATTAGACTCTTGACCATAAACAGCGATTTCTCCGCGTTTGCCACTGTGTGCCTGGATAAATTTTGCACTCTGAACAAACATACCACCCGAACCACAGCATGGGTCATATACACGACAGTTTTTGAATGGTTTCAAAATAGCAACGATTGTTTTAACAATACTTGCAGGCGTATAGAACTCGCCACCCTTAACACCTTCGTATGCTGCAAACTGCTGAATACAATATTCGTATGTTCTGCCAAGCAGGTCTTTGCTTTCTTCTGTATCTCCCATATCCATATTAGTGAAAAGATCAACAACCTCGCCTAATACTCGCTTATCCAAATCTGGACTTGCATAATTCTTTGGAAGCACATTTTTAAGAGTTGTATTTTCCTTTTCAATAGCTCTCATTGCATCGTCGATAACAGCGCCAATTTCTGGAGTATGCGCTGCAGATGCAATCTTGCTCCAACGGGCATCCTCTGGTACAAAGAAAATATTATCTTCTGCGTATGCATCCTTATCATCTTCAAAACCATCGCCTTCTTCAACAAGCTGTTGATATCGTTTTTCAAATGCACTTGATATATAACGCAAAAAAATAAGTCCTACGATAACCTTTCTATATTCTGCTGCCGGAATGTGTCCCCAAAGAACACAAGCCGCATCCCATATTTGTTTTTCAAAGCCAATGTTAGCATTATTTTGAACTGCCATTTATAAATTCCTTTCTATTAGCAACTTACTATATTTATCTGTATCTGCACATATTTCTTCATTTTGCAATATCACTATCGTTCTATCTCCACAATATCATCAAAGCCACATTTCAATTCAACACATATCCTAGCCAGTATATCTAACGATACTTGTTGGTCGTTGTTCATTTTGGTAAATGTACTTGGTGCTATCTGTGTTTTCTTTCTCAATTCAGTTTTCGTCATATCCTTATCAATTAACAACTTCCATAAAGGTTTATAAGTTATTTTCACTTGATTTTCTGACATGTTATTTCCTCCGATTATCACGTCAAATAGTCCTTTTATCTTGATTTTTATTATATCATCAGTTTTTCGCTTATGCAATTACGAATTTCGAGTTCTCGAAATCATGCATAAAATTATACACGAAAAGAACGAGCAGAGGAATCATCTCCCTCTACCCCTATTCCGCATCCTATCTTCCATCTTTTCTTTATCAGTATCTCTACTAACTCTCTCATCATAAATACGCTGAAGTTCCCTATAAAACACCTCTTCATCTAGCTGTATCTCCAGCTTTTTCATCACATCCAATAAAAAAGGGCAAAACCAGCGTTTTGCCCTCCAAGAATTGCTTCGCAATTCTCGTTGGCTTCCCTCTACACTACGAGCATTTTCCTATACACTAAAAAAAGAGCTGCATATCTTACTTGCAGGTAAGACATGCAGCTCCCATAAATTATGTTCTGCAGATCAAAACAATGGAATTAGTTGTTGATCAGCTTGTCGCTCTCATTATTCCAGCTATACAGCTTACGGATCTCCTTACCAACCTTCTCTGAAGGATGCTCTGCATGAAGCTTTCTCATAGCCTTGAAATGAACCTGACGACCTGCATCAGACATATCAAGCAGGAATTCTTTTGCGAATGAACCATCCTGGATATCTGCCAGAACTTTCTTCATTGCTTTCTTTGTATCCTCTGTGATGATCTTAGGTCCTGTAATATAGTCACCATACTCAGCTGTATTAGAGATAGAGTATCTCATACCCTCGAAACCTGACTGATAGATCAGATCAACGATCAGCTTCATCTCATGGATACACTCGAAATATGCATTTCTTGGATCATAACCAGCCTCGCAGAGTGTCTCAAATCCAGCCTGCATTAATGCACAAACACCACCGCAAAGTACTGCCTGCTCACCGAAGAGGTCAGTCTCAGTCTCTGTACGGAATGTTGTCTCCAGAACACCGGCTCTTGCTCCACCAATACCAAGTGCGTATGCAAGTGCAAGATCAAGTGCCTTACCTGTAGCATCCTGCTCTACAGCAATAAGACAAGGTGTTCCCTTACCTGCCTGATACTCAGAACGTACTGTATGGCCCGGTGCCTTTGGTGCGATCATTGTAACATCTACATCTGCAGGTGGTACGATACATCCGAAATGAATATTGAAACCATGAGCGAACATCAGCATGTTGCCTGCCTCAAGGTTTGGCTCGATATCTTTCTTGTACATATCAGCCTGCTTCTCATCATTGATAAGGATCATGATGATATCTGCCATCTTAGCAGCCTCTGCAGTTGTATATACCTTAAATCCCTGCTTCTCAGCCTTTGCCCATGACTTAGAACCCTCATACAGACCGATGATAACATCACAGCCTGACTCCTTTAAGTTTAATGCATGTGCATGACCCTGGCTTCCATAACCAATGATCGCGATCTTCTTTCCGCTCAAAAGATCTAAATTACAGTCATCCTGATAAAAAATTCTTGCTTCTGCCATTTTTTAATTCCTCCTAAATAATTTCTTCCAGCAAACTTGTCATACAACTCGTTCAACTTGTATGACATTGATTTTAAAACTATTTTCATCACTTGTCAATATATTCTTTTAAATTTATCAAAAAATTTATTGCCAATTTAACTGTTCTGTCAAAAATGCATGATGCAGATGGATTGTAACTGCACTTTTAATTCCCTCAGCATCCCGTTTTTCCAAAAAGTTCATGATCAGAATATGGTCTTTATAGGCATCCTCCGCGATCACATCAAGGTTAAAATCCAATGCAAATGTTTTCTCGATCGTTTCTGTAAGCATAGGCATAAACCGGCTGATAAATTCATTATGCGATGCTTTAAGAATCGCTCCATGAAACTGGCTTTCTGACTCGATCCTTTCCTTTCCTGTAGGATTTTCCTCCAAATGCCTCTGACATTCTCTGCCCAGTTCCAGAATATGCCCTATCTCCTCGTCGGTTGCCCTTCTGCAGGCCAAGGCGGCAGCTTCCGGTTCAAATATCATGCGTGTCTCATACAGATCACGGAGTGTCACCTGCATGTCAGAAAAGCTCTGCATGCTTATCCTGCTGTCCGCCAGCCTGTCCGCCTGTTCTGCCACAAAGGTTCCACGCCCCCGCTGCACCGTCAGGATTCCTTCGGACACTAATATCCGTATAGCTTCCCTAAGCGTTGTACGGCTTACTCCCATTTTTTCCGACAGTTCATTTTCATTTGGCAGTTTTTCTCCAAATGTATATTCTTCCTTTTCTAATATCATCTGCCGTAACGCATCTGCGGTGCGCTGCGATAAATTCTCACCATGAGTTCTCATTCTTTTTTGTCCCTTCATATAGAAGTCCTGTCATCTTGTCCGATCATTTCCGTCACGATTCTTATATGGCACCTCTTGTCAGACCGGCAATACCGGTGCGTACCATTTCTTTTATCTCATAGCCATCCAGCAATTCGATAAAAGCATTTACCTTCGATTGGTTTCCGGTCATCTCGATCATCACGGAATCCTTCTCAACATCCACGATATTGGCACGGAAAATATCAACCACAGATACCAGAGCCGGTCGTTCCTCCGGAGTCACACCGACTGTGATAAGTACAAGCTCTCTGCAGACTGCCCGTCCATCCTTTAACTCCTTGACTTCTCTTACATCTTCCAGTTTGGCGAGCTGCTTTTCAATCTGATCCAGACTGATATCGTCCCCTCTCGCCACAACTGTCATACGGGAAATAGACGGGTCCTCTGTTTCTCCCGCTGTAAAACTGTCAATATTAAATCCGCGCCGGCTGAATAAACCGGATACCCTGCTCAGTACACCTGAAGTATTATCTGCTAAAATCGAAAAAACCTTTTTCTTCATAATTCACTCATCCCTTTCATGCTTTTTCCTCGGAAGCCTGACGCCGTATCCCTTCCATAAAGACCGGCTTCTGTGCCTCTATAAAACTGCGTCTGCTATAATTATAATTTATCACATCCAGTACATCATCCTCGGATGCTAATATGCAGTCATTAATATCAATATATATCTTTTGAAGACTAAGATCCTCTATCTGAAAGATGCTGTCACATAGTATGATTTCTCTCACACCTTCCGGATGCTTGTCCTCCTGATACCACGTAATATCATATCCCATCCTGCGGGATTTTTCCATAATATCCTCTACCTGCCCCGGATAATTTCCGGCATACATTGCAAAACTGTCCTCCGAGGCAAACAGCTCCTGCCACGGTTTCTCTGCAAAATCCACCGGAAATATACGATTTTCTCCAGCCTTTCCGCTTACCCCATGGATTGCATCATCATAGGCAAGCATCACCGTTCTGGTTCTGTTTTTTTCTCCTTTATGGATCCCCTCATACACAATCTGAAACATACTGTCCAAAAATGTCTCCACCAGTTTCTCCCGGTTTTCTTTGTGAGTATATTTCATAAAAAAACGAAGCCAGTTTCTCCATGCATAGTATGTCGGAAAGGTATTATCAATTTCTTTTTTTGCTCCCATGGCATGAAGTGCTGCTGCATTCCCTACCGATGCTACTTTCCAGCCTGCCAGATTACACCGGTAACACCACTCCGTATCATCCCAGTAAAGAAAATTTTCCTCCGGCATAAAACCAATCTGATCGATCACTTGCCGTCTTATAACAAGTGCACAGGCTGCCACAGCATCCGTATATACATATGGTGGCATACTGCCATCCTCATAGACATTCAGATATTCTACCTCTGTACAGAAATTTTCAAAATCGATCTTCTGTCCAAATTGTTGTACATAGTCCGGAGCCTCACGGTGATAAATCTTGGCTGCTGCTATTCCGGTCTCCGGATGCTCCTTCAGAAAACAGATCAGTTCTCCTATTGCATTCTCATCAAGAAGTGCATCATTGTCCACACACATTAAATATGGATATCCTTTTTCATAGGCAGCCCTAAGTCCTGTATTAAAGCCACCCGATCCACCGAGATTGCTTTTGTTTTCTATCAGCGTCAGATTTTTTCCGTATCTGTCACGTATCGCCTGCACAGAATCATCCTCCGAAGCATTGTCCACCACATACAGATCATAATCCTGATATTTAGATTCAAAAATGCTCTGAATACAAGCTAAAACATCATCCTTTTTATTATAATTGCAAACGACAATCCCTAATTCTTTCATAATGTGCCATCCTCTTTTGGCGTCATTTTATTGGATATATGTTTTCCTTTTTCATAAACACGATAATACAATTTATTGTTGACGAATTTTATCTGGTCTAATGTACAGTTTTTGGAATAAACATCCGTGGTCTTCCATACTACCTTGGCACTGTTTGTTTTATACGAATACAAAAAGATACTGTTATAACCTATAAAATAGTAATTGTCGGCATCAAACTGAACCAGATTATCTCCTGTCACATTATATAAAACAGTGGAAGTTCCTTTATCCAGTCTGTCTCTCTGCTCAATTCCTTTTTTCGTCATATATATCCATTTTCCATTTGTATAAAACACGCTGCTCTTTACATTTTTCCAATAGCGTTTATCATATTTTGTACTGACGGCCTGTGGCCCATTGAAGTCATAATGTTTTAACTTCTGCATTCGTGCTGTACTGCATAAAAAGTTTTCATGCATAACTCTGCCATATTGATCTGTTTTATCCTTTGCATTCATAGGATCGTCCCATGTCACGTCGACATGATACCATTTCTTATCGATCCTGACTGCATTCCACATATGCAGCATTTTCTTGGAGGATACCAGTTTTACCGGTATTCCCACTCTCTGCATCAGGATCGCATAAGCTTTGGAATACCCTTCACAATTTGCCTTATGTTTCAAGAACACACCGACCGGCGTCGTTCTGGATTCATCACTCGAATTATCGGTATAGGCAGTGCTGCTTACCAGGCTGTCATGAAGGATCATTGCTTTCTCCACCTCACTCATAGACGGAAGGACTGATAAAAGCACCTGATTGATCGCTTCGTCCAGCTTCTGTTTCGTACTCTTGATCTTTGTCTTTCTGACTGACCCATCAGCCTTTATGTAATCTTTTTTGTATCCTAATGTGATACTTACTATCTGATTGGTATTTTTGTTTCGGGATACATAAAACTGAGTTCCGGCATAAAACAGAGAAGGCGTCTCACTGACCACCTGGCTCATCGTATTCTTTAAGCTGGTATATTCCTTTGCATAGTTCAGATTGTATTTTCTGACATCCACACTTGTCTGATATTTTTTGTAACCATTGATGATCTCTTTCTTTGCTCCCTTCCAATCCCCCGCTGCGGATGCATATGTATCATTCAAAAACAGTCCTGCTGCAAAAACAAGAATTGCAGCGATAAGCCCCCTGATCCATCTTTCTTTCCTGCTCATGCTTGATTCCTCCCTTTCTGTTTAATCATCTGCCGGCATTCCTGCAAGATGATTAATAAACTGCTGTGCGGTCCGTCCTGATATTCCACCGTGACTTAATTCCCATTGGTTTGCTTTTAATTTTAATTCATCATCTGTCAATGTGATCTCCGGATAACGCTTTGCCAATTGCAATACGATATCAAAATACTCCTGCTGCGACGGCTTGTAATATCCTATTGTAACACCAAACCGGGCAACTAATGATAATTTTTCCTGCATTGTATCAGACCGGTGAAGCTCATCCTGCGACATATCAGACCGGTCACTCCATGTTTCACGGATCAGATGGCGTCTGTTTGATGTTGCATAGATCAATATATTGTCCGGTTTTGTTTCCAGCCCCCCTTCGATAACTGCTTTGAGGTATTTATATTCAATCTCAAACTCTTCAAAGGATAGATCATCCATGTAGATAATGAAACGGTAATTTCTATTTTTTATCTCCGCGATCACGGCAGAAAGATCCTTAAATTGATGCTTATACACCTCGATCATCCGAAGCCCTCTGCTGTAATATTGATTCAGGATTGCCTTAACACTGGTTGACTTTCCTGTTCCGGCATCCCCAAAGAGCAAAACATTATTGGCTTTCCTGCCGGCCACGAATGCCTCCGTGTTTTCTATCAGCTTCTGCTTCTGCTGCTCATAACCGATCAGATCATCCAATACCATATCTCCTGTAGTCGTGATCGGACTTAGCAGACCATATTCCTCGTCATGACTGATCCGGAACGCTTTGTTTAATCCAAACTTTCCAACACCGTACTTCTTATAAAACTCTGTTACAATACAATATAATTCTTCTTCACCGGAAGCCTTCTCTATCTGTGCGCTCAGCTCCTGTACCTTTTCACTGACACTCTTATTATATATCTGCTCACTCTTCACGATCGCCTTATAATTAAGGATCGTCGAAAAACAGGAAATCCCAAGCTCCAGCTCTATCGGGCTGAAATCATAATCAAATAATTTTTTAAAAATATGAAAATCATTCTTTGCAAATTCATTTACCGAGCCATCATTGGCGCCTACCTTTTCCGAAACCATCGTAAACGGATTTTCATTCATTGCCAGCAAAAAAGCAAGATAATTATGCCACAAATTTCTATCAAATCCATATCTGGTAGAAATATCAAGCAAACGGTTGATCTGTGCATAAATATCAGTTATGAGATCCTCTTTCACATATTCCCCGGAATAAAATCTTTCACAAATATCCGCTAATGAAAACAGTATATTATTCTCCTCGCCAAAATTTCTGTAAATCACAAGATTTGATGTTAAACGATACATAATATTCCTCCATTTCTTTCTAAATCCACAAGCTTTGTGCCGCCTATACACTCCCCTTTTCTGATCTTATATTAGAAAAATTGATCAGATGCATATTTTTCACTCTGGCCGCCTTTTGCCGCAGCTGTTCATCAAAATCAGATTTTGTAAATATATAATATTGTTCCGCCTCGATTCCGGCAGATATCAGATATCTTACGAATCTTTCCAGATCTTTTCTTGAAAATGCCTTCTCAATCCATCTGCCGTAAACAATCTGATATTTATCATCTCTGCTCTCCATGACATAAGGAATATGGCCTTTTTCTCCATACCATGCTCCCGTTCTTCCATCAAATTCTGAACGGTTTTTATATTTTGTCATCAATCCCATATATCGGACACATACCCGTTCAAAATATACCGATGTATACTCTTCTAAATATGGTTCTATTCTTTTTTTGTAAAATTCCTCCTGTGACAGCAAAGCAAGCTCTGTCTGTGCCGGATAAAGAAATCTCGACCAGAAATGAACAACAGAATCTGTGATCTCATACATTCCTTTCATTCCTTTTTCCCTACACTTAAGATCAATCGTTTTGCACTTTGCAACAACCCCCAGCTTTTTGAGATTTTTCATATAAACACTGATCTTCGCTCTGCCAAACCCAGTCTGCTCATGAATATCATTCAGCCGGACAACACCTTTTCCCATGGCTTCCAAAACTGTATTGTAGAGAGACAGCTCTCTAAGCTCAGATCTTAAATAATTCTCTGCCTCTCCCCGGAGCTGCCCATCCTTTTCAATATATAGTTTCAAAATATTTTTCTGTACTGATCCATGGACATCCCAATATTTCAAATATCCCGGAACACCTCCAAGCAATGCATATATCTGTATTACATCTGCCATGGATAACCCCCGGAAATATTTCATCATTTCCAGCAATTCAAATTCTCCTAATACAATTCTGTCCGTAATCTGTCCGACAAAATTTCTCTGGGAGATCCCGGCTTCCTCTTCTCTCCAATTCATGGTAGACGAGGTCATGATCACCATTATATTTTCTTCCTGCTTTAAGAGAGTAGTAATGTCATCATAAAATATCGGATCAGTTCCGGTGATCTTCATAAAATCCTCTATCACAATAACTGTTTTGTCCGGCTTACTACGACTGATCTGCTGAAAAATCCCCAAATATGTATTTTCACTGACCGTTTGCCGGATCCTGCTGATCGCAGATTGTTTTTCCTGCGTCTCACCAAAATGATATAAATTCTGCCAGCTTGTCTTCAACAGCTGTTTCTGTCTCTCCCCGGAACATTCCACGCCTTCATAGATATATGCGTTCTTTTCTCTGATAAACTGACGCACCAGCGTACTTTTTCCAATGCCTCTCCGTCCGGTCAAGATGACAAGACGGTTTTCCGGTGCCTCATACGCTTCGCACAACCGGTGATATTCCTTTTCCCTTTTTATGATCATACGCATCCTCTTTTCTTTAAGAGCACATTTACATTCTCTCCGGGGCCTCCAGTCCCAGCAGATCAATTGCCGTCTCAAGAACCTTTCCGGCCATACGGCTTAATGCGATCCATGAATCTCTTTCTAATACATCCTCATTCGCCAGAATTTTATTTTCATGATAAAACTTATTATATGCATCACAGAGTTCATAAACAAATTGGCATATTTTATGAGGAGCCTGCTCCTCATAAGCTGCTTTAATGGTATCACTCCACTTTGCCATTGCAAGCATTACATCTGTCACAGTCTTATTCTGTGCCGGCAGGATATGTGCATCCTCCGATACATCTATCCCCTGATCCTGAAGCTTCGCCAACAGCGATTTGATCCTTACAATAGTATAGAGGATATATGGACCTGTATTTCCCTCAAATGATGTGAATCTTTCTACATCAAATACATAATCTTTCGATGCCTGATTACTGAGGTCACCATATTTGATGGCTGCCAGTCCGATCTTTGCTGCCGCATCATTGAGAACTTCCTCTGTCATATCCCTGTCTGCCATCTTCTCTCTTACCTGGGCTTCCACATCTGCCAAAAGCTGTTCCAGACGAAGAACTCCGCCATCTCTGGTTTTAAACGGCTTTCCGTCTTTTCCGTTCATCGTTCCGAATCCGACAAAGATAAGATCTACGTCATCCCCTATGATCTTTGTCTTTCTTGCACAGCGGAAAACCTGCTCAAAATAAAGTGACTGACGCTTGTCCACCACATAAATGATACGATCCGGGTCAAAAAGCTTTCTTCTTTCTACAATTGTAGCAAGATCTGTTGTATTATATAAGGTCGCACCATTTGATTTCAATATCATACACGGCGGTATTTCCTTTGTATCGGACTCTTCCTGCACATCAACTACCAGAGCACCCTGATCAATATGTGCATACCCGCCATCCTTCATATCCTGTACCATCTGAGGTATATACGGCTGTGCATCGGATTCCTTTTTCCACAGGTCAAACTCCACATTCAAGCGGGTATAAATTTTACGCAGATCAGCTACTGACACATTAATAATATGCTGCCACAATGCCAGATATCCTCTCCTGCCTGCCTGAAGCTGAGCTGTTGCAGTCTGTGCTTCCTCTTTGTATTCCTCATGCTCCTTGGAATATCCACTGGCATATGGATAGATTTCTTCCAGATCTGCCATGGTAAATGGCGGTTCAACCGGATATTCTCCCTCAAAGCTCTCATCAAAATATACTAACTCCGGTTTACGATGCTTCAGCTCTGTAATTATAAGACCGATCTGCAGTCCCCAGTCTCCCAGATGTACATCTCCGACTACCTTGTGTCCCAAATAGCGTGCAGTCCTCTTAATACTTTCTCCGATAACCGCTGAACGCAGATGTCCTACATGGAGAGGCTTTGCCACATTGGCTCCGCCATAATCAATTACGATCGTATCCTGTTTATCTGCCTTATCACATCCAAATAATTCATCTTCATTCATACGATTTATATAATCTGCAAGAAAAGCATCACTGACTGTCATATTTATAAAGCCCGGCATCTGTGCCACGATCTCCTTAAATACCGGACTGTCCGTAAGGCTGTCTGCTACTTCGCCTGCAATCTGTATCGGTGCCTTATGATACTGCTTTGCTGCAGCCAGAGCTCCATTACACTGATACTGGCAAAGGTCCGGTCTGTTGGACAATGTAACCTTTGCATATCTGCTCTCATAGCCGGCCTTTTCAAACGCACTGCTGATCTCTTCCTGTAATAATTCCATTATATTTTTCATGATCATCCTCTTTTCTGCACACTTTTTCCTTTATCATTTATAATATCATTTAATTTGTCAGCCCCTGTGTGCCGGGGTAAAGTGAATCCAAAACTTCAAAATAATGCTCAAATGTCTTGCGGCAGCACATCGGATTGTCAATCACGATACCATCCGTCCGTACCCCCGTCACAGCAAATGCCATGGCAACGCGGTGGTCACGGAAAGTTTCTATCCGTGCCGGCTGTGGTGTCCCCGGATAGATCGTAACTCCATCCTTTCGCTCCTCACAGCGTATCTTCATCCGGGCCAGGTTCTCCGTGATAGCATGTATCCTGTCACATTCCTGCCCTCTTATATGCCCCACATTTCTGATCGTCACCGGTCCGGCTGCATACGGAGCTATAGCCGCCAGTGTCAATGTCTGATCAGAAAAATCACTCATATCAATTTCTATTCCCTTTAACTTGCCCGGCTGTGCTCCATGAAGAATAATTTCTCCATTCTCTTTACTGATCCTGCAGCCCATTTTTTCCAAAACTGTCAGAAATTTCATATCCCCCTGCAGGGAATCTTCTCTCATATTTTCCACACAGCAGCTTCCACCCGTAATCGCTGCCATCGCATAAAAATAACATGCAGCAGATACGTCCGGTTCAATGGTATAATTTTGTGCCTGATATCCCTTTTGTGATAACACACGAAAGCATCGTTCCGATTCCTGTATTACGCCTTTATGACCAAACTGCTTCATCATCTGTTCTGTCATCCTCACATAAGATAACGCACTTCTGTTTCCTGTCAGATGAATCCTCAGATCGTCAAAATGAGAAGGAGCCGACATCAAAAGAGCACTGAGAAACTGGCTGCTTCTATCAATATTTACGGAAACCTCCGCCCTTTCCTGGCGATATCCCATTCCCTTGATCTGAAAAGGAAATGTTCCCTCCCTGACCAGATAAGTTATTTCTGTCCCCAGGCTCTGCAATGCATCCAGCAGCTCACTCATAGGACGTTTTTTCATCTGTTCAGAGGCATCCAAACGAAACTCTCCGCTTGTCATTGCCACCATGGATGTAATAAACCTCGCTGCTGTACCTGCACTCCCTACATAAATATTTGCCTGACTCCTGGGAATGCGTCCTCCCATTCCCTGAATGGCTACTTTTTTATCTTTTTCATTAATTTTTAAAGAAAATCCCAAATCCTTTAATGCCTGCAAAAACACATTGGAATCATCACTGAAAAGCACACCGGACAATGTGGATTGTCCCTCTGCCAATGCTGCCAGAAGCAATGCACGGTTCGTCATGCTTTTTGAGCCCGGTACAGATACTTTTATTTCCGGATATTCCGGCAGCCTGTTAACCTTATACGTCTGCATACTACTCTCCATTCTTTTTAAACAAGATAAATCCCGGTTTATTCTTTAAAATCTTTTGAATGCATAGTCAAACAATTTCCTTATGTCACGATAAAGACGCTCATAACCGCCCTTTCCATAAAAGGCACAGATCACCATATTGCCTTTTTGATCCACGGCAGTTGCCACAAGACAATTGCCTGCAGCTCTTGTTGTTCCCGTCTTACTTCCGATAATCTTATATTTTTTATTTTTGACTAACTTTTTGTATCTATTATAAAAAGCATTCGTATTTTTGATCACAAATGACTTCTTAACACCTACCGGCTGTACCTTATATTTGTGCTTCGCTACGATCCTACAGATCACCGGATCCTCCATTGCAGCCTTTGATACCTTTATGAAATCAGCTGCTGTTGTATATGTCTTTCCGTAACCGCTTCCCTTATCCAGCCCTGTGGGATTATCAAAATGGCTGTGTGTCATCCCCAGCTCCTGAGCCTTATCATTCATCCATTCCACAAACTGCTTTGTACTGCCTGCCGTTCCATTCGCCAGAGTAATGGCAGAGCATGCGTCTGAGGCGATCAATAACATATTCAGATACTGTCTTACTGTATACTCTCTTCCTGTACGAAGATTGATGGAAGAGGCATCCGGAGGCACCTGTTTTTTTAATTTTTTCGTATATTTTATCTTTTGATCCAGATCTGCATAATCCATTATCGTCAATGCAGTCAATAGTTTCGCAGTACTCGCCGGATATATTTTTTTATTTGCATGACTCGACAGGATTTTTTTCCCACTTTTGGCATCGATCATATAATATGCGTGTGCGATGGTCTTTGGTTTCTTGGCTGCCTGTGCATCAGATACCGGTATAAGACCTGTCAAAAATGCAATGACAAGCATAAACATCATAATCTTTCTGGTATATTTCATAATAATCACCCGTTTCTTTCTCTGTCTGCAAACTCCCGGCCGCAGGTAAGGCTGCCACGTAAATATTTATTTTTCGTACAAATCCTCATTTTCCTGCAGTCAAAAGCCTGTACATCGTTTTATTATTTTGCATCTTTTGAACATAGACTGTATAATTATAACATACTTTTTCCATTTACGCCATCCGTGAAATGTGATACATTACTCTAGAAAGGATTGGTGATACTATGACAAACCTGCTTAAAAGTCTGCTGACAAAAGAACAGACAGACCTGATATTTGAAAATATGAGCGATGGCGTCATGATGGTAAATGAAGAGGGCATCATTACTTATATAAATTCTGCCTGTGCCCGTATTTTTCATATTTCCCCGGAAGAGGCCATACAAAGCTCTTTCACGGAATTATTTCTTCAGAACAGGAAAAACCGTGCTTTTAATAAACTTTTCAAAACCAGCATGGAAAAGGGACAGCTTACAGATAAAACAACCGTCCGGTATATTCCTGCAGATTCCGGTGAAGCATCCTGGCTTTCTCTTGATATCAGTCTGATGCAGCAGGAAAATACATCCATCCGCCGCAAAGAACCGTTTCAGGGAATGATCATTCTCATTGAGGATGTTACAGACAGCTTTCTGCTCCATCAGCACGATCACGACTGTGCTTATATCTTTGCCGGACTGATCCTGTGCATCAGCATATACCTTGCCGCCTGGAGCTTTTGCCGTTTCACCTTACACATTCCTCTTACTACTAGCGATTATACATTAATGATCGAGGTCATCACCTTCATTCTCTTTCTGGAAATTGCTTTTTGTACAAGCTTCTCCCTGCGGGAGATCGGTCTGATACCTAATTTTTCCCATTGGAAAAAAAATGCCACGGAAACCCTGACCACAGGCGTCATTGTCTGCCTGCTTATCCTTTTAGCAAAATTGATCCTTTCGCTGGCCGGTATCCGGATCAAAGGATATTTTATCGGCGGTTCTCTTCATGGTGCCTATATCTATATTTTTACTGCCTTTATTCAGGAATTTCTCGCCAGAGGAGTCATTCAGAAAAGTGTCAAATCTCTAATGCATGTAAAATACCAGACACCCTTTAGCATCTTTCTGACTTCCCTGTTGTTTTCATTAATGCATCTTCCTTTCGGTTTTTATTTTATGCTGGGAGCTTTTCTTCTAAGCTGTGCTCTTGGCATTATCTTTGAACGTCAGCGTGATATCTGGGGATGTACAATACTTCACTGGGCTTGCGGATATCTGGCTATGTGCCTCTTCTTTTAGCCCAAAAAAGCAAAACGGCTGAAATCCCCTCAAAGTTAGACTTTTTAAGCGTAGCAGTCTTAATGGCTGCTACACTATTTCTGTACACAAACAGGAACCCATCAGAATCAGCTTGATACTGACCTGACAGGTTCCTGTTATTTCATGATTAACAACTCCAAAATTTCTGCGAAGCAGAAAGAAAAGCTCTGAAAGAGCGATTTTGCGAATCTTAGATAAAATCGATATTACATCTCTAACATTCTCTTGATATCCCCAATCTGAAAACCTTTTCTATAAAGCTTTCCCGCTGTTTTCTGTTTTTCCTCATAGGTCAATTCCACATTTCCATGAGTAATCTTATACAGTGCTTTCTGAAGAGCTGCATCATCATTTTCACAGATCATCTCCAATGCCTGATCTATATATTTCTCCGGTACATGTCGCTGATACAGATCCTGCCGCAGTCTCTGTCTGCTGCGCTCTTCATGATGAAATTCCACAAACTGCCGGGCATATCGGTAATCATCCAGATAATGATACGACTTTACATACTCTACAGCCTCCTCCACTGCCTCCTCCGAAAACCCCTTTGAAGTCAGTTTATCTCTAAGCTGCCACTCCGTACGATCCATATATTTCAGTAAAGCCATTGCTTTTTTCTTTGCTTCTAATAATTCATCCTGCATGAATACTCACCATCTCTTCCGGATATTGACAAAATATCTGCCGGAACAATTATTTCGTCTTTCCTGCTGATCCTTTATCCGCATCTGCTTCGGATACCTCCCTGCTCATCCCGTCAACAGTCTCCTCTTCAGAACTGTCCGTATCAGGAATCCTCTTTGCACGAACCTTTTCCTCGACTTCCTTCATAATATCCGGATTATCCCGCAGGAATTGTTTTGCATTTTCCCTTCCCTGACCAATCTTATTGCCATTGTATGCATACCATGCACCACTCTTATTGATGATATTATCATTCGCTGCCAGATCCAGGATATCACCCTCTCTTGAGATACCAATTCCATAGATCAGATCTACTTCAGCCTCACGGAATGGAGGTGCAACTTTATTCTTTACTACCTTTATCTTCGCACGGTTTCCGATAGCTTCTCCATCCTTTTTCAATACCTCGCCGCGTCGAACCTCCAACCGCACAGAAGAATAATACTTAAGAGCACGGCCACCTGTTGTTGTCTCAGGATTACCAAACATAACACCAACTTTTTCCCGCAGCTGGTTAATAAAGATAACCGTACAACTTGTCTTTCCTATGATACCTGTAAGCTTACGAAGTGCCTGTGACATCAGACGAGCCTGAAGTCCCACATGAGAATCCCCCATATCTCCCTCAATCTCTGCCTTTGGCACAAGTGCCGCCACAGAATCCACAATAATAATATCAATAGCTCCGGAACGAACCATCGTCTCAGTGATCTCCAGTGCCTGCTCTCCATTATCCGGCTGGGATATGTATAAATTGTCAATATCTACACCTATTCTCTTTGCATATACAGGATCCAGTGCATGCTCTGCATCAATAAAACCGGCAATTCCTCCAAGCTTCTGTACCTCTGCAACAATATGAAGTGCAACGGTTGTCTTACCACCGCCTTCCGGACCATATATCTCTACGACCCTTCCCTTAGGTATTCCGCCTACCCCCAGTGCAAGATCAAGTCCTAAAGATCCTGTCGGAAAAGTTTCTACATTCATATGGGTATTATCTCCCAGCTTCATCACGGAACCTTTTCCATACGCTTTCTCAATCTGTGCAACAGCAGACTCCAGTGCCTTTCGTTTATTTTCATCAATCTTAATCTCTTTTGCCATAATACTCCTCACTTTCTAACGAACAAGTGTTCTTCTTTTCTAAGCATAAACTATTTTTCGACTGCTGTCAACAGTAAATATTTTCAGGTGGTCAAATACTATCATAAAATCTCCACTCCCGCAATTACTTTTACCGTATTGTTATTTTATTTATAAAATTTTAATCCGGATCTGCTTCACCGTTCGCCATGAAACATGCATTTACACCCTAGCCATTATTTTTCATTACATACTTCTGTGTATACTTCACCACATATTCCTGCGTAATCAAATGATAATGCTTCATCGCATTCAGGCTGCGGAAAAACTCTTCCCTCGTAACCGGTGCTGCCAACAGCTCCTCCAGAATACTTTCCAGCTTCTGTCTATATTCCTCCAGAGAATAAATATTATTTTTGCATAATATGCCATAACGATATATCTCCTTGAAATATTCGTCGAATTTTCCGGAAGTATTTATAGCGTCATCCACCAGAAACGGTGACCTCGTAAGAATACTGAATATACCCTTCATGGAAGTATTTGTAAATGAGATTCCCGGATGGATCGTAAACAGGTTTTTTACATAGATCATCTGTCCATCCTTTGTATTCTCCTTATATTCGGGCAGATACGGTTTATATATTTTCGACATAAAACCGGAATACTGAAATGCAGCATAATCCCTGTCCGGATCTGCTGTTACATTTTTGTCATAATAAATTCCCCGGATATCATTAAATGGTATCTGAAATTCTCTGGCACTCTGATCCATGATCAACAGATGCAGATGCGTATCTGTACGCCACACGATTGCCGGAGCCTGACGTATCTTTTCTTCGGGATACATATCTACCATTGCGAATACATGCTTCTGTTTTATCTTGTGCTCTTTCGCCAGATTTTTCAGTTTCTTTGCATTCATAGATGACAAATATTGTATTTTCGCTTTTTCTTTTTCCTTCGAATACCAGACATCTTCCCCCGTCTCTTCCTCCTCCGTTTCGGAGACACTATGAAATGCCTCTTGCATTTGCCCCTCTCTTTTTTCTTTTTCCCTCTGTTTCTTCCTGCTTTTTTGTTCCATCTCTGTCAAAGAGGCCGACTGGGAAGTAACAAAGGCTGCCAAACCACACACAAATGCTCCGGTGCCAAATGAAAAGGAACCAAGCACCGCTGCCATTACTCCAAATAGAACCGCTGCAAGTCCCATCATAAAGATCGACCATAAAAAAATTTTCGCTTTCATGCTTCCATGAAACATCGTGTTGATGATCCTGTCCATCATCCTCGCAGTCGACCTCCTTCGTACTTCTCATTGGTTTCCAGATAATATAAAAGCGTATCATAATGCTCCTGAAAGCTTCCCTCTTCCAAAACAATATCAAGTGCCGCTGCCAGATTATTCAGGTAAAGTTCATTCAGATAATCTCTGAGTCCCACAAAGATCTGACGCTTCTTGCGATATGTTTCAGCATCCAGAATAGCCAGAAATCCCCTGCGGGCAATTTCCTCATCCGACATTTTTCCCGCCAGATATTTCTCGGCCCGGCCATTGATCAATATCTCCAGAAATTCCTGATCCGTAATGTTTTCATTCTTAATATTCTGCTGAGCCGGACTATCGTCCCGCTTCTGCGAAAATGCATTTAAGCTCTGTTCATCCGGCTGATCTGCCGATAACCGTATCTCCTGAAAACGGTATTTCTGGTCATATTCCGGATATTTTTCATGATCAACCAAGTCCAAAAACATGGACAAAGGACGAACCCATATCTGAAAAGGAGGATACATCGCCTGATATACCACCATATCTTCTTCTGTCTCCGTATTCTTGGCCAATTCTCTTATCTGATATACATTTCCTTTGAAATGCCTGTAAAAACTTCCCGGCACAGGTTTCTTTGTCTCCATATACACTTCCTCCTCACTGTTTATATTATAGGATGTTTCTTTTTGATCCGCAATGGATTTTTCATGACATATTTCCCTGCTCTGCACATAATGCACATTGGACTGCACACGACATACTTCCGGCTGCACATGATACACTTCCGGCTGCCTTGACTTGCCTTACGGATCTGTGTTATAATTTTTGAAAATTCAGATGTTTTTCATCTGTAGCACTTTGTTTTTTTTAGATTTTGTCGAAATGGCAGGAGAAGGGGCATACCACCTCGGGTATGATTCTTTTTCTGTCTTTTTTTGATAATTCAAATTGTGCAGACATGAAACGACAGATACACAGAAAGGAACTAATTCATCATGTATATTTTAGAACAGGCAAAAGAAATTTTTGACAACATCCAAAGAGTGGCACCTGTAGTACATAATATCTCAAACTACATCACCGCCACTGACTGTGCCAATATGACACTGGCATGTGGAGGTTCACCAACCATGGCAGACGACCCGGAGGAAGTCGCTGATATTTCTGCAGGATGCAGCGGCTGCGTGATCAACATGGGAAATACCGGCGGATTTCTCGAGGAGTCTATGCTTCGCATAGGACGAAAGAATAATGAACTGGAGCATCCTGTAATCTTCGATCCGGTCGGAGCCGGAGCCGCCCACCGCCGCAATGCGGTACTGGAAAATCTCATGCAAAATATCCGTTTTACCGTAATCCGCGGAAACATTTCTGAGATAAAATTTGTTGGAGATAAAAGCTCCCATGCAAAGGGCGTGGATGCTGCTGCCGAAGATCTGGCAAACGAAGAAAATGTATATGAAATAGCCGAATATGCAAAAAAGATCAGTGCCATCACATGTTCTGTTATCGCCATCAGCGGACCTATTGATGTTGTAGCAAACGCAGATACAGCCTATCTGATCCGCAATGGTCATCCTATGATGTCCCGCATTACGGGCACAGGCTGCATGCTTTCCAGTGCTATTGGCGTATTTGTATCTGCTAACCCTTACAATGCTCTGGAAGCAACTGCCACCGCTATAGCTGCTTATGGCTATGCCGGAGAACTCGCCTATGAAAAAACCGTCCGCACAGAAGGCGGTACCGGCTCCCTCCGCACATTTCTGATCGATTATATGAGCAATATGGATTATGAAACCTTCCTAAAAGGAGCCAAGATCGAACGGATTTAAAACACATTTCCCAGACTTTAAGACCGCTAAAAATTTTTGAAATTTATAAAAAGAAAGGTAAATACCAACTATGTCATATCAATTAAAAAAAGAAGCACTTACTTTGTATGCAATTACAGATCGTTACTGGCTAAACGGCAATAAACTTAGCAATGTCATAGAAGATGTTCTAAAAAACGGAGCAACCTTTCTGCAGCTTCGCGAAAAGGAATTTTCTCATGAAGAAATGGTACAGGAAGCAAAAGAGATCAAAGCTATTGCCGCAAAATATCATGTACCGTTTGTGATCAATGATGATATCTATGCCGCAAAGGAGATCGATGCTGACGGTGTCCATATCGGCCAAAGTGATATGGAATTTCAAAAGGCCAGAAAAATCCTCGGACCGGACAAGATTATCGGAGTATCTGCTGGAAATTTAGAACAGGCCGTTGCAGCTGAAAAAGCCGGAGCCGATTACATTGGTGTCGGTGCCGTTTTCACGACCAGCACAAAGCTTGATCATACCCGCATTACCTTTGAAACGTTAAAAGAGATCACATCCGCTGTATCTATCCCTGTCGTGGCTATCGGAGGAATCAGTGCAGATAATCTGGAGCAGCTGAATGGAACAGGTATCAATGGTATTTCCGTAATCTCCGCTATCTTTGGACAGCCGGATCCGGGTCGTGCCACGCAAGAACTACTCCGCCGTACAAAGGAGATGCTGTCATGAATATAAAACCGGCAAAGCTCTATATTTTTGACATGGATGGAACGCTCTTGGATTCCATGGAAGAATGGACACATCTTGGGCGTAATTATCTGCTGTCCAAGGGTGTGAATCCTCCGGCCGATCTTGAGTCCATCATAGAGACGATGACTATGGATGAATCTGCCGCTTATTTTCAAACCCTTGGAATTACCGGGGATACGGCCACGATCAATGCACAGATCATGGAAATGATACACGATGCTTATCGGACTCATATTCCATTAAAATCCGGTATCCCTGCTCTTCTGAATAATCTGTCCACAAAAAAGGACAGTATCCTTTGCGTTTTAACCACCTCTGAGCGCAGCTGCGCTGAAAGTGCGTTTCAACGTCTCGGAATATTGTCCTATTTTAAGGACATACATACATCTTTTGAAATCGGATTAAGCAAACGTACCGGTGACATATATCAGTATGTATGCGATCTTTATAACATCTCTCCGTCAGACACTGTCGTATTTGAAGATGCTCCGTATGCCATACATGCCGCAAAGGATGCCGGCTGCTATGTCTATGCCGTTCCGGAAGAAGCCTACTGTAATGACTGGGCAGATTGTGTCAATAAGGCAGATGACATTTTCCAGCCATGATCCAGCGGACCATTTCCATGACCAAGAGTAAGTCCGGTCGACATCGCACCACGTACATATTCTTTAGCCATCTTTACAGAAGTCTCCAGATTTTCTCCCTGTGCCAGTGCACTGGCAATTGCGGAGGATAATGTACAACCGGTTCCATGTGTATTATCACAGGCTATTCTTTGTGCCCGGAACCATATCGCATGATCTGTATACAAAAGATCATCCGCTGCCTGCTTCATATGACCACCTTTTAACAATACATTACAGCCATATTTCTCTCTGATCAGAAATGCTGCTTTCTCCATCACGAATGTATCTTCCATATTTTCCGGGCATTTCTCTCCCATAGGATCATTTTGCTCCATCTCATCCCCGGATAACACAAGTATATTCCCCTTACGGAGTATTTCCTGCGTCTCCGGAATATTGGGCGTCACCAGCTCGGCTGCCGGAAACAACCGTTCCAGCATCAGTTTCTGAGCCTTAGTTTCCAAAAGGCTCCGTCCACTGGTAGATACCATTACCGGATCAATCACAACATGAGAAGGCTGATATTTCTCTAATATATCCGCTACCGCTTCCACGGCCTCTGCTGTCGCCAGCATCCCTATCTTTACAGCAGCCGGCATAATATCACTCATCACAGCCTCGAGCTGAAGCCGTATCATTTCCCCTGTTATATTCTGGACTCCGGCAACCCCACAGGTATTTTGTGCTGTCACTGCCGTGACCACACTCATACCATACACACCAAAAGCAGACATTGTCTTTAGATCTGCCTGGATCCCTGCTCCTCCACTGCAGTCAGAACCTGCAATTGTCAATACAGCCGGGGGATTTTTTATATTCATCTTCAGAGCCTCCATACATTCAATCATTCATCAAATATAGATACAATCTCTCCATCCAGGATCTTGTTCATATTCTTTACTGCACAGAAATTACCGCACATGGAGCAGGTATCCTCCTTCTCCGGAGCAGCCTCTGCACGATATCTTCTCGCTTTTTCCGGATCAATGGAAAGTTCGAATGTCTTTTCCCAGTCAAGGGCACGACGTGCTGCAGCCATTTCATCATCCCAGTCTCTTGCTCCCGGCAGTCCCTTTGCAATATCTGCCGCATGCGCTGCGATCTTGGATGCAATGATACCTTCCTTCACGTCATTCAGATCCGGCAGACGCAGATGCTCTGCAGGTGTTACATAGCACAGAAAAGAGGCTCCATATGTTGCTGCGATCGCACCACCGATTGCAGATGTAATGTGATCATATCCAGGTGCAATATCTGTCACCAAAGGTCCTAATACATAAAATGGTGCTCCTTTGCAGATTGTTTTCTGAATTTCCATATTTGCCTTGATCTGATCTAATGGCATGTGACCCGGTCCCTCGATCATTACCTGAACATCTTTCTCCCAGGCACGTCTGGTAAGCTCACCAAGCGTGATCAGCTCCTGAATCTGGGATACATCAGACGCATCCTTCAAACATCCCGGTCTGCAGGCATCACCAAGACTCATGGTAACATCATACTCTCTACAGATATCCAGAACTTCATCATAATATTCATAAAATGGGTTTTCGTTTCCTGTCATCTCCATCCATGCATAAATTATAGAACCACCGCGTGATACAATGTTCATGAGACGTTTATCCTGACGGAAGTGACGTGCTGTTTCCTTATTTACTCCGCAATGGATCGTCATGAAGTCCACTCCGTCCTCTGCATGCATCCGTACAATGTCGATCCATTCCTTTGCCGTGATCTCCTTAAGTGCCTTATGATAATATACAACCGCATCATAAATCGGTACGGTACCGATTGTTGCCGGACATTCTGCCGTCAATTTGCGGCGAAATGTCTGTGTATCTCCGCTGGAGCTCAGATCCATGATTGCCTCCGCTCCCATATCCACTGCACTTTTCACCTTTTCCATCTCCATGTCCAGATCTGTCCAGTCACGAGATGTTCCTAAGTTTACATTGATCTTGGTACGCAGTGCACTTCCGATTCCATTGGGATCGAGTGCTTTGTGATTCTTATTCGCAGGAATGATCACCTGTCCTTTCGCGATCAGATCACGAAGTATCTCTACATCGATTTTCTCTTTTGCAGCAACCTTCTCCATCTCCGGAGTAATGATATTTTTTCTGGCTGCATCCATCTGTGTTGTGTAATCCATATTCTACCTCACTTCTTTTTTATTAGATCCGAACGGATCCATTTGTTTCTCTGTCAACATAACATACGCCACCGTACAATTGCTTATTTTCCATAAACAAAAAAAGCACTTCGGATATATTTATCTGAAGTACTGTGAACTGTAAGAATATCATGCTCTTTGATCGTATCTATCTTCCTACGCCGGAATTATCCGAATCAGGTTCATGGGTCGGACATACAGTCCCTCTCAGCCAAAACAGCTCCCCAGACAAATTATCCCTTACAGTATAGTGGTGACAGAGCTTTCTGTCAAGATATCTGTTTCACGATCTCTCTGTCACATCTTTTCCACGATTCTCTGTCACCCTCCGGTACAATAAAATTTAAAGTGCTAAATTTCGCTGTACCGGCATAATTTTACTGCAAATTTTTATATTCCTGCCTTTACGGCCTGATATATATTTCCCGTCCAGATCCCACACATATAAAGGGATAAAGATAACAAAAGCACTGCCGCAATATTAAATATATCTGTCTCCCCGATCATCAATGCCAGCAGGCACAGCTGCAGACATCCGTAGACAACAGCCACTGCTTTACTCTGATGATCCATTCTAAAATCTATCCGCTCCCGGTGCCGCAGACATGCAAAACCCGCAATCCCCATAAAACCAAAAACAAGGATGAATAAACAAAGTACCGGGTATTCAAAGGTCAGCACCATCCTACCGGAAACAAACCCGTTTTGTGCAGAAAAAGTCGATCGCAGCACTGCCTGATACAGCATGGTCAATCCCACCAGACCACTTATGCTCATTATAATATACCAAATTATTTTCTTTATATTTTGCTTCATGGCTTTCCTCACCTTCATTCTTTAATCTATATTTTCATTTTACTCAAAATCCGGCACTTAATCAACCCTGTATTAAATGATCTGAAACCCAACAATTCCAATAATACAGACAATCCCTCCCAATATACTAAGCAGATCATGTTCCTCCTCTTTTCTGAATATTCCCCAAAAGAAAAGAACTACCAGTATCATAGGCTGGATAAAAGAATAATTTGCAAGACTCACTGCGATCACTGCATTTTCTCCTAAGAGCCCTGCTACGTTGGGAATTTTGGTCAACACAACAAACAGTCCGCCATTTCTTTTTTCCCGAAATATCTGCATAGGATGTGCCATAGGTAAAAGGATCAATGCCAGAAGGATCAATGCAAAATAAAGACACATTGTTGAAGATATGTATGGTTCTGCTGCTGCGATCACGAGGCCGTATCCATATTTTGCAACCAGATATGTGACCAAAGGAAGCACAATTTTTCCATAATGAATTTTCTTTTTCCCTGCCTGGGCGATCAAGATCAGTCCCAAAACCGTCACTGCGATAAATCCAAGACGAAACCATGAAAATCCCTGCGTTTTTCGCACTATGTCCGTAAAATAAGACATAAAAAGACATATTCCCAGCCATGCCTTCAATTCAAAAGCCGACATATCCCGCAGGATCAAGGCAGACATTTGAAACTCCAGCATTTTGGAAGCTGTCAGCAGGACAATGGCGGTAATCGCCGGAACGCCCCACACAACACGGGTATCTACAAAAGGAAGTGTAAATGTCATAAAAACAGCCGTTGCTGCGGCCATTAAAAAAGTCAGTTCATTTCCATTAAATTTGATCTTTGCTACTGCATATTTATCGCTAAGGGAACATATCGTATAACACAAAACCACCATTAACATTAATGCCATTTTCCCGTCCTCCTGTTATCTGATCGTATAATATCTATACAAGATCAGGGACAAACTTTTTCATTTTATTTTGAAAAAATCTGTCCCTGATCTCTATTTCTGTTTTAACAGATCATTAAGTTTTCATAAATTATTTATTTGACATGGTAATTAACTCGTCTAACATCTTTGGCAGTTCTGAGTCCATATTTTCATCAGAAAACTGACAGGTTCCAACTGCCTTGTGACCGCCACCGCCATACTTTAACATCAAGCTTCCTACATTGACATCACTTGTTTTATTCAGGATGCTGTATCCCACGGCAGCTGAACAGCCGGCACCGCCTTTACCATTTACGATCCAGCATGAAATATTCTGCTCCGGATACATGCTATAGATCATGAAACGGTTGCCTGAATAGATCGGATCAACACCACGAAGATCAGATATTATCACATTTCCCTCGACACGGGTATGTGCCTTGACCATCTCCTGGAACTTCTCTGACTGCTCATGATAGATCTCTATACGCTCTACTACATCCGGAAGTGACAGGATCTGATCCGTAGTCATGGTGCGGCATGCATCGATCAGCTCTTCCATCAGCTGATAATTAGGAATACGGAAATTGCGCCAGCGGCCCAATCCGGTTCGCGGATCCATAATAAATCCGACCAGGATCCATCCTGTAGGATGAAGGATCTCATCAATCGTAAGATTAGCAGAATCTACCTTATCAACAGCCTCCATCATATCATCAAACTGAGGAAACTTTTCCTTGCCACCATAATATTCATATATAATACGTGCACAGGACGGTGTGATCCGGCTCTCTCCCTTATATTTTCCTGCCAGCTGCTGTCTCTCATGCTCGCTGGAATGGTGATCAAACCACAGACCACAGCCTTCTACATATGGAACATTGGCCAGACAATCGTCCTCTGTGATCTCAATCAAACCATCCTGCAGATCCTTCGGATGAGCAAATTTCCAGTGATCAATAATTCCCGCCTCCTTTAAAAGAGCGGCACATGCTAATCCATCAAAATCTGATCTCGTTACTAATCTCATGATAATACCTCCATTCCCATTTACCACGTCCAAACTCCCGTACCCGATCCTGCCACTCTGACACATATCAGATACAACTGCCTAAAATCATGCCTTTTGATATAGTATACTATATCAAAATAGACAGGGCAATAAAAATCTATATTTTTCGACGTTCTCTATTGATGATCTACCCGTTATTCCTGTGCTCCTGATTTTTCAAGCATCTCACATACCTTGATGAGAATAGCACTCTCTAAACGTTTTCTCTGAATCTTACATGACATCTCGTGAACCTTATGGATATCACCGTTATAAATGTAATTATTTGCATTGCATCCGCCACTGCAATAAAACTTTGCCCAGCATTCCCGGCAGGAAGGCTTAGAATATACATGTGCTCCGGCAAATTCCTTTTTGATCTCCTCATTGAATGTACCCTGCTCAATATTACCCATGCAGTACTCCTCATGGCCAACAAACTGATGGCATGGATAAATATCGCCATCCGGTGTGATAGAGACATACTCATTTCCGCTTCCGCAGCCGCGGAGACGTTTGATCACACATGGTCCCTGCTCCAGATCGATCATAAAATGGAAGAAATTCAGGAATCCGCCATTTTTCTTTAATTCCATCAGACGATCTGCCAAACGGTCATATTCTTTACAGATCTGATCCAGATCCTCCTCTGTGATGGCATATTCCACTTTTGGATCCTCCACAACAGGTTCCACGGAAATCTGATCAAATCCCTGATCATACAGATGAAATACATCCTCTGAAAAATCCAGATTATATTTTGTATATGTCCCACGGACATACCATTCCTTATCTCCACGCTTCTCTACAAGTTTTTTAAAATTTTTCACGATGCGGTCATAGCTTCCATTTCCATCGGCACGAACACGCATACGGTCGTTGACCTCTTTACGTCCGTCTATGGAAAGTACCACATTATACATTTCCTTATTAATAAAATCAATCGCATCATCATCAAGCAGCATGCCATTGGTTGTAATCGTGAAACGGAAATGCTTGCCATATTCTTTTTCTTTGCTCCGGGCATATGCGACTGTCTGCTTTACAACATCGAAATTCATGAGCGGCTCTCCACCAAAGAAATCCAGCTCCAGATTTTCTCTCCCGACTGATTTCTCCAAAAGAAAATCTATAGCTGCCTTTGCTGTCTCCAACGGCATAAGCTTACGTCCTGTACCAAAATCGCCCGTAGATGCAAAACAATATTTACAGCGGAGATTACAATCATGAGAAATGTGAAGACACATTGCCTTGATCGGAGAATTGATCGCTGTCTCTGCATATACTGCATATGGATCGTCACTAAAAAGGACCTTGTCATGATACAGCTCTAAAATTTCACCGTAACATTCCTCAAGCTGTTCCCGTGTATATTTATCCGTCAGTGCCTCTAAAGCTTTCTGTGGACATTTTTCTTCCAAAGGCTCCTCAATATGATCCAGCAGATCATATGTGATATCATCCACCAGATGAACTCCGCCACTATTTACATCCAATACAATATTTAAATCTTTTGCCTTAAATTTATGAATCATTTTTTTCCTCTTTATTCTTTCTATTGCGAAGTTTGCATTTTTAACACGTAAATAGCTGCTGCAATAAATTGCAGCAGCTATCAGCTTTCAGCAATCACAACAATTATTTGTCGTCATCTTCTCTTGCACATTTCTGATTTCCTACTGTACAAGATGTCTTGCAGGCAGACTGACAAGATGCCTGACACTTACCACAGCCGCCTTTTTTAGCAGACTCGCTCAAATTCGCTTTGTTTAATGTCTGAATATGCTTCATGATATCCTCCATCCTTTCATAAGTTCTAAACACAAATATTTATATTATTGTATCACATTTCTCAAAAATTTCAACCATCTGAACAAATTTTCATCAGAAACAGGAAGAAACTGGCAAAATAATTTCAGATCATTTGCAGATAATAGAAATCAGGATAAGCAATTAAAAAGCGTATCCCGCCGAAATGATATTAATCTGCCAGGGCAGAATGAAATCAATCGGCTCAACAATTTTAAGGAGGTAGGAAAAATGACAAACAGTCAGAGTTCAAGAATGGAAGTTCCACAGGCAAAGGAAGCTATGGATAAGTTTAAGATGGAGGTTGCCAGCGAGTTAGGCGTACCACTTAAGAATGGTGGATATAACGGTGATCTTACTTCTGCACAGAACGGTTCTGTCGGTGGTGAAATGGTCCGCCAGATGATCAAACGTCAGGAAGAGTCTATGGCCGGCAAATAATGATCCGTAATTTCTCAAAGAAGGCTTAGCTTTGCATATACCCTTCTATAATAGAATTACAGATTTTTCATGATAATTCATGAAAAAAGGGCTGGGGATAAAAATATCCTCAGCCCTTAATATATAAAAAAATCTTACAGCTCGATGTACTGACCTTCACCGTCATCACCATTAATTACATAATAAGCCTTGCCATCCTCAGAGTTGATGTATACTTTCAGATCCTTAATACGACCGATCTGATGTCCCTCATTTTTGTATGCCTGCTCAATCTGTGATACAATCTGGCCGGCTTCAACCTGCTTACCATCAAACTCAAAATATACTTCCTGAACACGAGGCTCCGGTTTCTTTGCTGCTGCCGGCTTTCTTCCACGCTTCTTTGGCTCTGCTTTCTTTACTGCTGTCTTCTTTGGTGCCTCAGCCTTCTTTACAGATGCTTTCTTCTCTGCTGCCTTTGGTGCCTCAGTTTTCTTTACAGTATCTTCAGCTTTTTTTGCCGGTGCTGCACTTTCTGTCTTCTTCGCTGCTACAGATGCGATCGCTGCTGCTGTGTTAGTCTTTGCTACGTTCTCTTTTTTTGCGGTAGTATTTTTCTTATCTGCCATAATACTTCTCCCTTTCATAACTAAAGAAAAAATCAACATTACGTTCTACGATAAGAAGTTTATAGCGTTTTCCAAAAACTTTCAACCCTTTTTTCAATTTTTGTTACTATTGTATAATTATTTTAATTTTCCTAAAAAAAATTATAAAAATTGCCTTGTTTTTCCAGACA
This sequence comes from Lachnospiraceae bacterium, assembly GCA_022774505.1. Classification (GTDB taxonomy): domain Bacteria; phylum Bacillota; class Clostridia; order Lachnospirales; family Lachnospiraceae; genus Jutongia. The sequence goes on along the minus strand of JALFLW010000030.1, from coordinate 66,878 downwards.
TTTTTATTTCATTTTTGGTTTAAAAATAAGTGATCCGATATAACCAAAAATTAATGCTCCGGAAACTCCGACCGAACATGCCGTAAATCCCCCCTTAAATAATCCGATAAATCCTTCTTGGTCAATCGCTTCTTTCATACCGCGAAATAAAACATTTCCAAAACCAAGCAGCGGAACAGTCGCTCCGGCACCTGCCCATTTTTCAAACGGTTCATACCATCCAAGTGCTCCGAGCACTACTCCGGTACACACAAGAAGTACCATAATACGTCCCGGTAAAAGTTTTGTATTGTCCATCAATATCTGCACCGCAACGCAGATCAATCCTCCCACAATAAATGCCCATATATAATTCATTTTTTATTCTCCTTTTCATTAATTATCGAATATTTTTTTCAACAATCTTTTTCCTGTTTTTTATAACTTTTTTCTGTTTTTTCTTCGGCACTTTCCAGTACAACAGCATGTGCGATTCCCGGTACACTTTTTCCTTCATTGAAACTGACCGGTGACAAAAGAGCACCTGTCGGAACAAATAATACACGCTTCCATTCCTGCTTCTGCAGTTTCTGCAGAATATAGCCTGTCAGCATGACCGCACTGCATCCGCAGCCGCTTCCACCCGACTGGACATTTTGATCATCCCGGTAAATCTCAATCCCGCAATCCATATAACACGGCTCGATATCATACCCTTTTGCCTGCAGGATATCTAACAATATCTGCCGGCCAACCTGTCCCAGATCACCGGTAATGATCTGGTCATAATCCTGTGGTTTTCTTTGAAAATCTTCCAGATTTGCTGCTATGACATCTGCAGCTGCCGGGGCCATGCAGGCTCCCATATTCATACTGTCCTTCACTCCATAATCTACAATCTTTCCTGTTGTAACGCCTTTTACCTGTACAACTTTTTGGACATTTGTTTTTCCGGACAATTTCTTCTTCGTATCAAACTGGGAAGATAACACAACGGCCCCGCTTCCCGTCACGGTCCATGTCGCTGCCTGCGGCCGTTGGTTTCCATACCCGAGAGGAAATCGGAATTGCTTTTCTGCACTGGCAAAATGACTCGAAGTCAATGCGACCACGCGGTCTGCAAATCCTCCGTCCACCAGCATTGAACCGATGGCCAGAGATTCTCCCATCGTCGAACAGGCACCATAAACTCCAAAGATCGGAATATCCAGACTCATTAATCCAAAGGAAGATGCGATCAGCTGCCCCAACAGATCGCCTGCTATTACATAACGTATATCTTTCTCTTTTAAACCACACTTTTCAATCGCCATTTCCGCTGCAATCTGCTGAAAGCGTTCTTCTGCCTCTTCCCACGTATCTTGTCCTGCCATCGGATCCTTTATAACGTGGTCAAAATATTGCCCATAGGGTCCCTGTTTCTCCTTTTCTCCCACTACGGATGCCGCCCCAACGATCAAGGGTGGACAATCAAATTCCACACTCTGTTTTCCTACTTCTTTTTTTGCCATTTGGCACCTCCTTTCCTGTACAAAACATACAGGTCTTTTGTTCCTATTTTTTCCAATGGCTGTATCAATTATACATAGCACACAGATAAAAACCGGTTGTATAATGAGTACTCCTATACTCTCTATACAACCGGTTATTTTAAACAGCTATATCTTTTCACGTTGGTTATGATAATGCATCATCAGTGATCCTTGTGCCGAAAAATTCCTGTTAATATCTTTTATACGGATATGAAAATATCTTTGTATCTTCTCCCTCCGGAATAACATAAAACCAATCTCCGATCCTCATACCTGTCAGACCTTCTCCCGCTTTTGGTATCTTATGATCTCCCAGTTTTCTCAATCCGCCGCTGCGCCCATAATGGTACAATACATAATGACTTTCATGATCCTCCTCCCCTTCATCATCCGTTTCCTTATAAAATGCTCCCCCTAAACCTACAATGCCATTTTCTTCATCCAGAAAAACTTTTCGATAATCTGTTTCTGCGTGACTTTCTTCGATATTTTTTATTATTTTTTCATCCAATATTTTTATATTATAGTTGTCCGAAATATCGTACAGTGCAATTTTCATATGACCATTCTCTGACCTTCCCAGACCTAAAAGCAGATGATCCCCCACCGGATGAAGATATGTGGAAAATCCGGGCATTTTCAGTTCATCCGTGATCTTGAGCTTCCTCGGAGTCGAAAAGTCAATACCGATCAAGGGGTCCGTCTCCTTATACGATACGATGTATCCTATATCTCCCAGAAAACGTACCGCCTTTACATCCTCCTCTTTGGCGATCCCATCTTTTTTCGATATCAGTCTCATCTTTTCATCCAAAGCATATGCACATATATCCGTACCATCTGTATATCTCTCATTTTCCTCATAATATGTATAATGAATACGCTGTGTCACTACATACAATTTATCATTATCCTCCTGAATCCCAAAACAGTTTGTGATCGCTCCCGGTATGGTCACTGCGTTATCTTCTGTCATTTTCCCCTTCAGGATCCGAAATTTGATGATACGGCTCTGATCACTTAGATCCTTTTTGCGGACATCTGCAAAAAGCGTAGTCGAAAGATACAGATTATTTTCTGTCATATAGATATCCGGATAATGTCCGATCACTGCCTTTATGTCTCTTCTCTTTATTTCCCCCTGCAGCCTCCAGGAACTGATCATTGTATATGAATTTCCCTGTGCGTCCATTGACAAAATAATGTGATCCGTCCCAAGATATCCACCATCCGATTCCGGAATATAACGCTCCTTGTCTTTTTCCTCCATGGCCGTCACCGGAATATCCGTTCTCTGTGTCACCAGATACAACATTCCGTCATATTCCCGTATTGATCTATATCCACCATTTTGCACAGTGTGTCTCAGCTCCCGCGGACAGGTTATGTCTGATATATCATAAAAATAAGCAGCTGTTTTTATGTCCCATTCAAACTCTCCACAAAGCTCCTGTGCAATAACAAGAATATTTCCTTTTACATATATTTCTGCATTTCTATTCACCGGCCATGGTGACTCATAAAGTGCATATGGATGATCATTTTTATCTTTCGGAAGCGGAACCGGCATTCTAAGCACTTTCTCGGTATTTTTTCCATCCGGTTTAGATATCACGAGAAAATTCTGCTTTGCTTCCCAATCCGCAGTTAACGTATATATCCATTTTCCATCTGTCACGGTACGATCAGCCTCTCCAATCTCCTTTTCTCTCCGATTCATTGATGTATAGGCCTGTGTCAGTGCATTTTCAGAGCTTACAGCCTGTGCGGCACCCGTATTTAAATCCCCCGCAGAACTCATTACTCCTGACAGATTATCCGATTTTGCCAAAACATATTGATCCTGTTTTTCCAACAGCCCCACATAATATTGATATATCTGTCCGTAACTGTCTGCATGCTCTACAGTAGTAGTACGTCCATTCTCTCCCCCTCCCAAAAAACTTATAAAAAAACATATTATCAAAGCAATCCCAATGATCCAACAGACTACCGGCATCCGCCTGTTCCGGCTGTCCCTGTGTCTTTTGATCTCCTGCATCCGCAGACAGATCATTGACTCCGTTGCTGTCTTAGAAGCACCTTTCATACGAATCCCCCCTTCCGCTGACGGCAGCATAAATAATTTGCAAAACTTTTATTTCGGAATTCCTATTTATCTGTGCCTCTATCTTCAAAAATGTTGCAAAAATAAAAATATTTTTTTAATAACGAAGACTTCCCATACCAATAACAGGAAGTCCCCATAATATGTCTTATGTCTGGTTGCCTGTAATAGCATTTTGCCTTTTCAAGCACTTTTAAATCCGTGAGCTGTGACTAAAAAATTGTCTTGTCACTTACGGATTTCGAAAAGACGAATTGCTTTGCTGCTTTGATGTTTGATGAACGCATCCTCCCGTATTCATCAAAGCATTGCAAAGCAAAGTCTTTTCAGAAATCCTACTGATCTGCGTCAATTTTTTAGTCACAGCTCACGGATCAATTTGTTTTCCGAGGCAAAATGTCCAATTACTCTTCAGAACATAAGACATATTATGGATATACATTGATTTTTGGTATGGGAAGTCTTCGTTTATAAAACCTACAATTTAATCATGTCGTTCCTCTGTATGATCAAAACATTCACAAAATCTGGCAGCAAATGCCGGTTTTTCTCCCGCTGCATATAAATGTGAAATATCTCCAAATGAAGCCATTCTGAAAGAGGCCGTTCCCTGGCGTCTTTCTTCCGTATAAAGAGTAGTTACTGATGTCGGTGCTGCACAAAAACCGTGCCATAATACCATCGGGGATATCCCCAGAAGATGGCTCAAAAGCACACATTCCAATCCAAAATGACAAAACAGTACGATCGTATCATCATTGGCATTCTCTGCCTGATATATCTGTCCGCTTCTTCTATACCCATGCTCTGCCAAAAGTTTGTCAAAGCCTTCAATGACCCAGTCATATTCCGCCCCGGCATCTCCATGTTCTGACACGCCCTGCCTCAATACGGGATAACTTCTCCATGCATCCTTATCGTAAAAATCCCGTATATTGGTCCAGTCTGCCGGGAGCCAGTCCCAGACAATGCTTTTTCCCTCTATATCCGGCCGGTCAATCTGCACATCAAATTCTCTCATCCATTTCTTTTCACAGGCCTTTCTTCCCAATCGTTCCAAAGTGAAAGAGGCCGTATCCTTTGCCCTTCCAAGGGGAGATACATAAAACTTCTTTATATCCATTCTGCAAAGACGATCTGCCAAAAGCTTTGCCTCCCGCCATCCCTTTGGAGTCAGGGAATCTATACTATAATCCGGATCTCCGTGACGTATGATCATTAATCTCATAAATACACTCTCCTGTCTTTTGTCAAAGTATACCGCTAATACATCGCTCTTCTCTGTGATGCAGCATACTATATTCCTTCTATCAAAAACAGGGTCTGTACTCCTCTCGTACAAACCCTGTTCCTAATTATCTGCTGATCAGCTGCCTATCTTGTGCATTTCCTACTCAGCAACAAAATCCTTGACTTTTTTATAAATACTTTCTGCATCCAGTCCATACTTCTTGATCAGCTCCAAAGCCGGTCCTGATTCACCAAAAGTATCATTTACACCAATCTTTAATACCTTGGTTGGTGCCTTTGCTGACAGGCAGTCACATACCGCACTGCCCAGACCGCCAATCACTGAATGTTCTTCTATGGTTACAACTCTTCCGGTCTCCTTTGCTGCAGCTACTACGAGCTCTTCATCCAGTGGTTTGATCGTATGAATATTGATGACCTTTGCCGAAATACCATCTGCTGCAAGCTTCTCTGCTGCCTCCAGTGTCTCACCAACCTCAAGACCGGTAGCGATAAGAGTAATATCTTTGCCCTCACGCAGTACAACGCCCTTGCCCATCTCAAATTTGTAATCCGGTCTGTCATTGATCACCGGTACAGCCAGACGTCCAAAACGGATATACACAGGTCCGTCATGATCCAATGCAGCTTTTACTGCAGCCTTCGCTTCAATATCGTCTGATGGGTTCATTACTATCATCCCCGGAATGGTACGCATCAGAGCCAGATCCTCACAACACTGATGTGTGGCACCATCTTCACCTACTGATATACCGGCATGCGTAGCACCTATCTTCACATTCAGATGTGGGTAAGCGATAGAATTACGAACCTGCTCAAAAGCACGTCCTGCTGCAAACATAGCAAAGGAGCTTACAAAAGGAATCTTTCCTGTCGTTGCAAGTCCTGCCGCAATTCCCATCATGTCGCATTCTGCAATACCACAATCTATATGTCTGTCCGGATATGCTTTTTTAAAGATTGCTGTCTTGGTCGCTGCTGCCAGATCGGCATCAAGAACTACAAGATTTGGATATTCCTCTGCATATTCTTTTAATGCATTTCCGTAACTTTCTCTCGTCGCAATTTTCTTTACGTCAGCCATGTTCATCCTCCTTTATTTTAAGCTCTCACCGATTTTATCAAGATCAGCCATTGCCTGGGCATACTGCTCATCATTCGGAGCAGAACCATGCCATCCTGCCTGATTCTCCATAAAGCTTACGCCCTTGCCTTTAATACTCTTTGCGATGATCGCTGTCGGCATTCCCTTTGTCGCTTTTGCCTTCTTGAAAGCATCTGCGATCTGTTCAAAATCGTGTGCATCAATCTCGATCACATTGAAATTAAATGCCTTGAACTTATCAGCAATAGGGTATGGTGAACATACATCTGCAATGTCTCCGTCAATCTGAAGACCATTATTATCTACGATCACTACGAGATTATCAAGCTTACGGGCTCCTGCAAACATAGCAGCCTCCCAAACCTGTCCTTCCTGAATCTCACCGTCTCCCAACAGAGTATAAGTACGATAATCCGCATTGTCCAATTTTGCGGACAATGCCATACCAACTGCCGCAGACACTCCCTGTCCCAGAGAACCGCTTGACATATCGACTCCCGGAATATGTTTCATATCAGGATGACCCTGCAGATAAGATCCAACATGGCGAAGTGTTTTCAGATCTTCTTTCGGAAAATATCCCTTCTGCGCCAGCGTTGCATAAAGAGCAGGTGCAATATGTCCTTTTGAAAGAACGAAGCGGTCTCGATCTGCTTTCTTTGGATCCTTTGGATCTACATTCATTTCTTCAAAATAGAGATATGTTAAAATATCTGCTGCCGAAAGAGATCCACCCGGATGACCTGATTTCGCACTGTGTACAGCAGTCACAATGCCCTTGCGAATCTCATTTGCAGTTTTCTTTAATGCTAATGTATCCATTTTATTTTCCTTTCTGTCTGTGATTTATTGGCGGCTGCTTTGAAAACAGCCCTGATCACTCGCCAAATACAGCGAGATATTCCTTCTGAAACTTCTCAATTCCCTGATCAGTCAGAGGATGTTTGGTCATCTGCTCAATAACAGAATATGGCACTGTTGCAATATCAGCACCTGCAAGAGCACAATCCGTTACATGGATCGGATTACGGATACTTGCTGCGATGATCTCTGTGTCAATACCGTAATTGTCAAAAATAGCAGTGATCGTCTCGATAAGGTCAATTCCCGGCTGCGAAATGTCATCCAGACGGCCAAGGAATGGTGATACATATGCAGCACCTGCTCTGGCAGCCAGAAGTGCCTGATTTGCAGAAAAGATCAAAGTAACATTTACCTTAACTCCCTCAGATGCCAGTACCTTTGTAGCCTTAAGACCTTCTACTGTCATAGGGATCTTCACTACCATATTAGGATGAAGCTTTGCAATCTCACGTCCTTCAGCGATCATTCCCTCTGCATCTACAGTTGTTGCTTTTACCTCTCCACTGATCGGACCATCTACGATAGATGCGATCTCCTTGAGGATTTCTTCCTGACTCTTTCCGCCTTCCTTCGCGATCAGAGACGGATTTGTAGTTACACCACAGATCACACCCATGTCATTTGCCTTTTTGATGTCTTCAATCTTCGCTGTGTCAACAAAAAATTTCATCTTAATTTCCTCCTGTTAATAAATTGTTCAAACCGTTACTAACTACACAAAATAACTGTTTTTAGTATACCTCTTTTCCTGTGTACGGTCAATAAAAAAAGGGCAAAACCAGCGTTTTGCCACCATCAGAAAAAGAAGTCTCCACCGGAAACTTCTCTTTCATTTACATCTGCTTATCTGCTGTCTATATCATATTGGATTAATAAAACCAAAATCCCTTCCAATCACTTTTATAAACTCTCTTCAGGTCTCCTTTGACCTTAAAGGAGCGTATCACTCTCCCTGTTTTGTCAATCTCCTCATAAACATGCTTTCCGGCCAGACAATACAGAAAGCTTTCCTTATATGCCGTCACATTTCCTCCCTTTCCGTTCCAAGGAAGTCTTTCCTTTTCGGTCAAAGCATATGTCCCTGCGTTTTCATCCACAAGATATCTGTAATAGTATGAACTTTTCTTTCCTGAGCTTCCCCTGCCTGCATTATTATTCAGCATACTGACATAATACTGTCCTTCTGCCAGAGCCGGATCTTTTTCCACAACCAATGCATTTTGTCCATACTGAGACCGGAATAGTTCAGGTGTCGTATCCTTGCCTGTATCCAGAATAGAATCGATCAGCGGAGATGCCTGAACCGGTTCTTCCTGCCCTTCTTCCAGAGCCTTTGTCAGTATCTTCCTGCGAAGTCTTTTCTTTTCCCTGCCCTTTCCTGATATATTCCACTGCTTTTGATCCGTGATCATATAGTCAAGCTTTGGCATAAGGCTGTTTACATTGCTTATTTTCATGATGGCAGAATATTTCGATGAGCCAAGCAGCAGCTGATTCGTTCCCACAACCTGTACAGAATCGATCGCCATATGATTTTTCCCTTTTAATCTGTTCTTTTTGTCAGCATGCTTCACCAGCTTAACCAATGCCGGTATATCAGAAAGATCCAATGCATCTGTCACCTCACCCGAATTGATCTCCAGTTTCACCACACTGCCGAGCGAACCGGAGCTTTGTACCGGCTGTGCCAATATATATACAGCACCGGATCCGTCATATGCATATTCTCCATATATATGATGAAGCGGGATTTCCAGACAATCTGTCACCTGCCCCAGTTCGTTCACACGCACCAGTGTATTATCATCCAAGGCATAAATAAGCGTATCATATATCTCCTCCATATTGATATTACAGCAGCGCGTCGGAAACTCTCCCCGTAAAACACCACTGTTGTCATATAAGAGGATTGCATTTTTCTCACCGGATGGAGCCTTACGAAATACCGTATACAGACCATTTTGCTGCTCCTGTCTGCTCTTTGCAACCTGTGGGCTCTGTGAACTTAAAATAACCTGTGCCCCACTGTAGCTTTTCGGCATTTTCACTTTATAATACAGGGTGTCTGCCAATTCATCTTTTTTATTATACAGCCGGAATATCATATAATTTGTTTTTCCCGGCACCAGCCCTGTTACATTATATTCATGTTCTTTGGTCAGATTATCTGCCTTCCCATTATCCAGTGTCCTTGTAAAATCCGGTACCTTATCATCATCTACAGATATCGTATAACGGCAATAAAACTGCCCCTTTGTCTTAAAATACAGATAAAAGGATTCCGGGTTTGTCCCAAATGGGTCATATGCCCACAGAGGATCCTTTTGAGAATAGCTTCCCTTTTGCTTCAGATCCGTAAGCCTCTCCTCTATATCTGCAGATTTCCCCTTACTGTATATATCATTTAACTCTTTGTTGCCGGTAGTTACTACATTTTTCTTGTCCCCTGATATGTAAAGAGTCTGAAGATCCAGTTTGTCAATATCTTCAAACGCTTTGGTCTTCAGATCCGTATCCATTTCCTCTTTACGGAGTGCTTCCTGCTTTTTTTCCATGTGCTTTGTCATGGAATTCATCTTAAATAAAAAAATCCCCATAGCAGCAATCATTACCAGACTGGTAACAAGTATCGTCAAAAGTTTCTTTTTCATTTCACCTACATTCCCTTTCTTCCTCTGCCACCATCTTCGCGAAGTGCACGAAGCATGATCTCATATAATTCCGGACGACTTTTCCTTATCAACACAGGATGCATTCCACGATCCAAAAAACAATGTCCGCTGCTTCCGGTGCTTCTGATTTTCCCGGAACTCTCATCTATGATCTCATATGCAAATTCCATCTTGATACCGTCAAATTTTGTCAAACGGACATTGATCACAATCTGATCTCCAAACCGGACCGGATTTTTATAACTGCAGTTCACAAAGGTAACCGGTATAATGATTCCCATCTCTTCCAATCCGCTGTAAGACAATCCTATCTGATCCATCCAGTTTAATCTCGCCTCTTCAAAATACCTTATATAATTTGAATGATGGACAATTCCCATCTGATCTGTCTCATAATAATTTACCAGACGCTTATAACTTTTCACAAAACCCCTCCATTTCTGTTTTGACAGAATGACATATTATGCATTATCATGATTTCATTATAAAGGATTCCCGTGTAGTGTCAAATAAAAAGAGAATTAGAAATGAGGTTTATCATGAATCTGATCACAGTAGAACATTTATCCCACGCTTATACTGAGAGAAAACTTTTTGATGATATAAGCTTTTCCCTCAACGAACAGGAGAAGGTGGGTATCATCGGTATTAACGGAACCGGCAAATCCACTCTTTTAAAAATCCTGGCAGGCAAGGAAACACCTGATCAGGGTACAGTGATCATGGGAAGAAATCTGCGAATCGGCTATCTTCCCCAGAATCCTGTATTTCCAACGGAGTTTGATGTCCTTACAGCCGCTCTTCCTTTAGCGGAAGACATTGCCGGCAGCCCTCTCGATCACGAGGCTGATGCAAAAACAATGCTGACAAAGCTTGGCATAACAGAATACTCACAAAATATCATGGAATTGTCCGGAGGACAGCGCAAAAGGGTTGCTCTGGTAAGAACGCTGCTGACTCCTTCCGACATTCTTGTTCTGGATGAGCCGACGAACCATTTGGACAGTGCCATGGCAGAATGGCTGGAGCACTTTCTCAAAGCCAGCAAATGTGCTCTTATAATGATCACCCACGACCGATATTTTTTGGATAGTGTCGTAAACCGCATTATGGAAATAGATAAAGGAAAGCTTTACAGCTACAATTGCAATTATCTGGGTTTTCTTGAGCGAAAGGCCCAGCGTGAAGAGATCGAAATGGCTACGGAACGCAAACGCCAGAGCCTTCTGCGTGTAGAGATCGCATGGATGCAGCGCGGTGCCAGAGCCCGGTCCACTAAGCAGAAAGCACATATTGCCCGCTATGAAGCACTCCGCGACACTACAGCACCTGTCAGGGACAGCACAGTGGAGATGACCTCTGTTTCCTCTCGTCTCGGCCGTACAACAGTCGAATTGGAAAATATCACAAAGAGCTATGGAAGCCGCACCCTGATCCGGGATTTTTCCTATATCTTTTTACGCAACGACCGCATCGGCATCATTGGACCGAATGGCTGCGGTAAATCCACTCTTATGAAGATCATTGACGGCTCCGTCACTCCGGACAGTGGAACAGTAACCATCGGCCAAACCGTAAAGATTGGTTACTTTTCACAGGAAAATGAAGCTCTTGATGAAAATATGCGGGTGATCGATTATGTCAGAAGCGGTGCTGAATATATCCGCCAGCCGGACGGTTCCCTGATCACCGCCTCTGCCATGCTGGAACGTTTCCTCTTTCCGGGAGACATGCAGTACTCTTTGATCAAAAAACTCTCCGGTGGCGAAAAAAGGCGTCTTTATCTTCTGCGTATCCTGATGGAAGCACCAAATGTCCTTTTTCTTGACGAACCGACAAACGATCTGGATATAGCTACCTTGACGATCCTCGAGGATTATCTGGATCACTTTGACGGCATTGTTGCCACTGTTTCCCACGACCGCTACTTCCTGGACAGGGTAGTACATCGTATTTTTGCCTATGAGGGTGACGGACGTCTGGTTCAGTACGAGGGCGGATACACAGATTATCTCCATGCCAAAGAAGCAGCAAACCATACAACTGCCTCCGAACCGGCCACCTCTGCCACTTCTGCTATTCACGGATCCCAAAAAGCCATCAACCGCAGCAACTGGAAAGAAGGACAGACCAAAAAGAAAAAAATGACCTATCAGGAGCAAAAAGACTTTGAAACCATCGAACAGGATATCGCTGATCTCGAAAACCGTCTGGAACAAATTGACCAAGAAATGGGACAGGCTGCCAGTGATTTTGTCCGTTTAGAAAAACTGTCAACAGAAAAGGATTCTCTCTCTGAAAAATTGGATGAAAAAATGGAACGTTGGATGTATCTCGAGGAACTGGCACAGGAACTTGGTATTAAAAAAAACGGGTGACGAAAGCGATTTTTTAACATTGACAGGAACAAGTGAATATGGTAGATTAAACATGTTGTCGAATCTGTGCTCACACAGGTTACAAAATTTTTTCATTATTTTAGGAGGCACTACTATGAAGGGTACAGTTAAATGGTTTAACGCAAAGAAGGGTTTTGGTTTCATCTCTGACGAGACCGGCAAGGATGTATTCGTACATTTCTCAGCACTTCAGATGGACGGTTTCAAGGTTCTTGACGAGGGCGAAGAGGTTGAGTTCGACGTTGTAAACGGAGAAAAGGGACCACAGGCTGCTAACGTTGTTAAGCTTGGTTAATTGCAGTTGACAGACAGACGTTATATTCATGGCATAAACCATTTTAGTTTTTTAATAAAGTTTTTTATTGCAAAATTATCTGGACATAGCTTTGATGTGTAACAAAAGGCTGATGCATTTGTAATGCATCAGCCTTTCTTTTTGGATTATCTGTATCCTGCTATTATTTCAATTTCATCCTGTAAACCACCGGCATGTCGCTCTTGACAAACGGTGCATGTATTGTCATCGTATCCGCATCACGCTCATAGGTCACCGGTTCATCATAGCCCAAAGCTTTCATTTCGAGAATAATGCCATGGAAATCTTTGCTCTCCTCTCCCATAGACTTAACAACTACATCTGCTCCTTCCTGCTTCATGGCAATGATATAAATATAATCTGCCTTGCAGGTAAAACGGATATCATCCCTGCCATACGCCTGACGCCCTTCCTCAGAGAACATTCCCTCTACGCCTTTTGTGCTTCCTTCTGCCTGAATACGCCATGGATGCGTGTCATAAATTGCCTCTCCGTTTACCTTCATCCATTCGCCCATCTCCCTGAGAATCTTGATTTCTTCCTCACAGATCGTTCCATCCGCTTTCGGACCTACATTTAACAGCAGACAACCGTTCTTGCTGACGATATCCACCAGATCCTGTATGATCTCCACCGTTGGTTTAAAGCGGTTCTGCTCTGTATAACACCAGGAGTTGTATGCCATAGATGTATCAGCCTGCCAGGTAAATGGCTTTGCCTCCGTAAAATGACCACGTTCCATATCAAGAACTCCGGTTCCAAGCATCATCGCATCATGCTTATAAGAGATTGTAACCTGCTGTCCCCATTCCAGACCACGGTTGTAATAATAAGCAGCAAACTTCTTCAGATAAGGCTTTACGGAATCATGCTGGATCCACCAGTCAAAATAAACCATGTTTGGATGATACTTTTCAACAAGCTCACAGTTTCTCGCAAGCCAGTCTTCCATAAAGTCCTGTGGCGGTGCAGGACTGAACAGATCCTGATTGTCCGGTTCAGGCATAGCCGGATAATAAAAATCTCCCAACTTCATCGGATCTTTGATATCACTATCAAACTCTTTGCCATGCCCCATAAAGAAAGAGTGTTCTACTCGATGGTTGGATTCACAAAATGTCAGACCTGCCTTTTCGATCGCCGCTTTCATTTCACCCAGCACATCTCTCTTCATTGCCATCTTTACACTATTCCATTCACTGATCTCGCTGTCATACATTTGAAAACCATCATGATGCTCTGCAACAGGCATCACATATTTTGCACCAGCCTCCTTAAAAAGCTCCACCCATTTCTCCGGATCAAACTTCGGTGCAGTAAACATAGGGATAAAATCTTTGTATCCGAATTTTGTATGCTCTCCAAAGGTATCTCTATGATGCTGCCACTCTTCCATACTCTGAATATACATATTTCTTGAATACCATTCATTGTTAAATGCCGGCACACTAAATAATCCCCAATGAATAAAGATTCCGAATTTTCCGTTTTTAAGCCATTTCGGTGTGGAATAATCTGAAAGTGATACCCAGTCCGGTTTAAATGGTCCTTTTGCGATCACTTCGTTCACAATGTCTAAATATTTCTGCTGTGGTGTCATTTTCTAATTCTCCTTTTTGTTTTATCTGCTGGCCAGTCGATATGTCTTGTCACTCTGATTGTACTGAATATCCAGACCAAACTGCTGCAATGCACGAATATCTTCGTAAATGCTCTTTCTTTCACCGGTCAGATCATGCTCCTCCAGCCAATCCAATATCTCCTTCATGGTTACTCCATTATCTGCGTCTGTCTGTTCTACAAACAATTCCATCACATAAAGTACTCTCAGTCTGACATTTTTTTTCATAACTTTTCCTCCTCGTATAACATGTATTTTACTCACAAGACACACGGATCAGGTTCATCTCATCCGGTATCTCGCTAAATTTTACCTGAATCTTCTGCTGCGGATGAGGACAACTTTCCATAGATCCTCCTTTTTCATCCCGCATAGAGATTACTTTCACAAGACGATCACTGCCATCCGGTTTCATAATTTCCACCTCATCACCCACACAGAATTTATTACGCTGTTCCATAACAGCATAACCATCCTCAGTAATTTCACTGACAATGCCCAGATAGGTATATTTTCTCACATACGTATTATTATCGTAGATCTGTCCCTCATGTGTCGGCTTTCCGTAGAAAAACCCTGTGGTGTACTGGCGATAAGTACACTTTGAAATTTCATCCATATAGTATGATTTTTTTGATTCATATAACTCCGGCGACGAAAAATAATCATCAATCGCCTGCCGATATGTTCTCGCCACATCTGCTACATACAATGCCGTTTTCATGCGGCCCTCTATCTTAAAACTATCAATTCCCGCATCTACCAGATCCGGAATATGCTCTATCATACACAGATCCTTCGAATTGAAAATGTACGTGCCCCTCTCATTTTCTTCTACCGGAAGATATTCTCCCGGACGATTCTCCTCCATGATATAATATTTCCATCTGCAGGGATGGGTACACGCCCCCAGGTTTGCATCTCTGCCTGTAAAATAATTACTTAACAGACACCTTCCCGAATAAGATATACACATAGCTCCGTGAACAAAGGTCTCTATTTCGAGATCATCCGGTATATGTGCTCTGATGTCTTTGATCTCTTTGATGGAAAGCTCTCTGGCTGACACAACCCTCTTGGCTCCCATTCGCTGCCAGAACAGGTATGCTCCATAATTCACATTATTGCTCTGGGTACTGATGTGTATCTCAATCTCCGGACAGATCTCCCTTGCAATATCAAACACTCCCGGATCGGATATGATCAAAGCGTCCGGTCCTATTTCCTTTAATTCTGTGAAATATCGTCGGATCCCCTCCAGATCTCCATTATGTGCGGTGATATTCGCTGTAACAAAAACCCGCTTTCCATGAGCATGTGCAAATTCTATTCCCTGTCTCATATCATCCGGTGAAAAATTCTTTGCCTTCGCACGAAGCCCATACATATCTCCTCCGATATAAATGGCATCTGCTCCATATATCACAGCTATCTTTAATACCTCAAGACTACTTGCCGGTATCAATAATTCCGGCTTACCATTTACTAACAAATTCATTCACCTCTCTTTAACTGCCGGGACAGGGTAATCCCATCTCCAACCGGTAATATCACTGTATCAAGCTCTTCAGAATGTGTCAACCGGTAAAGGTACTCCCGCATCCTTCCATGAATCGTGCGGTCCCTGCGATTGATTGCATAACGTGACTGGATCACATCTCCATCCTGCAGCACATTATCCGTTATCAGCATACCATTTTCAGGCAGCATCTTCAATATGTCCGGCAAAAAATTAAGATACTGCCCTTTGGCAGCATCCATAAATATCAGATCATACTTTTTCCCTTGATCCGCAAGCGTTTCAAGCACCTGTGCGGCATCCCCCTCAATCAGGGTGATCCTGTTTTCTTTCCCATATTTGCGGAAATTTTTGCGAGCCTCCAAAATTCTGGCCGGTACTTTTTCAATCGTTGTGATCGAAGTATCCTCCGGTACATACTCACTCATAAGTATGCTGGAAAATCCCACAGCAGCTCCAATTTCCAGAATCGCTCCGGGTTTGACAACTCCAAGTATAAATCCCAGAAACGTCTGCATCGGCCGTCGTATGATCGGAACCTGATCCTCCAATGCCTGCTTTTCAAGTTCCTCCAGCTTCTCAGGCAGACTCCACTCCAATGCATCAATAAAAACAGAAAGTCTCTCATCTATAATCATTTGTCAAATCCTTCCGATACTGTCAGCCGGTTTAATATCTGTTCGTATGTCATGGAACTATTCAGAATATATTTTCCGGAATATATTTTATTTCTCTCCGTCTTCATCAATTCTGCCCGTGCCAGAAAGCTAAATCTGTCACGAATGATCCCACGCTGCTGAAGATTTGCTGCGATCGTTTTGAAATCCTCATCAGATTCCACTTTAAAACTGATATCTTTCCCCGGAGACTCTTCCATACGGACATCGGCAAAAATATCATAACAAAATCTGTATCCATGCCAGCACAATGCAGCGACCCCAAACACCAATAATGCATACAAAACAATGTATGCTGATGTCAGAGCCGCCGGCTTCCAACTACTCATCCAAAAACTCCAGTTCCAGATCCAGATTGTCCAAAAAATATCCCTGCAGCTTTTTGATCATCATACAATATTGATGCTCTGCCGCCAGAAATTCATTGGCAAGTCCATTCGTCTGCAGATCCGCAAATTCCTTCTGCAGTGCATTATTCTCCTCAATCGGGTTTGCGTGGTCCGTCATTTGAAAATAGATACTTCCACGACGAAATTCTCCGATCCGCCGATAAATATCCGGATGCTTTTTTACACTTTCTAAAAGCGTCTGGTATTGATTATATTCCTGTGTCCGTTTTATGGCATCCACCATTTGCTCCATCAAAACCTGCGTCTCTCCACTCATAGATTATTCAACCTCCATAATAACCGGCAGGATCATCGGGTTTCGTTTCATCTTCTTCCAGAGATAATCACTGAGACTGTCCTTGATCTCGGTCTTGATCTTTGACCAGTCTGACACCTGATTGTCCAGACATCTTTCCAAAGCCGCATATACAATGCTTTTTGCCTCATCCATGAGATATTCCGACTCACGAACATAAACAAAGCCTCTGGAAACAATATCCGGTCCTGCCAACAGCTGATTTGTATACTTCTCTAACGTCAATACAATAATGATCAGTCCGTTTTCAGATAAATGCTGTCTGTCTCTCAGAACAATATTTCCCACATCACCAACGCCCAGTCCATCAACCATGATCCCCTGTGCCTGTACCTTGCCGACCAATGCACAATGCTCACTGTCAATCTCCAATACATCTCCGGATGACAGGATCACGGTGTTTTCCTTCGGAACACCCATAAGCTGTGCCAATTCCGCGTGAGCCTGCAGATGACGGTATTCTCCGTGAACAGGGATCGCATACTGTGGTTTTGTCAATGCATAGATCAATTTTATCTCTTCCTCACTTGCATGACCTGACACATGTGCGTCCTGCTCGATCACCTTAGCCCCCTTGGCTGCCAGCTCGTTCACAACCTTTGCCACATTCTTTTCATTTCCCGGGATCGGACGGGAACTAAAGATAACCGTATCTCCCGGCTCGATCGTGATCCTGCGGTGAAGATTAGATGCCATCCTTGACAGGGCAGCCATTGCCTCACCCTGACTTCCCGTGGTGATCAGCACCAGCTTCTCCGGTACATAATTTTTCATCTGATCCATATCGATCAATGTATTATCCGGAATATCAATATATCCCAGCTCCGTTGCCGTGGTAATGACATTAACCATGCTGCGGCCCTCAACGACTACTTTACGTCCATATTTTACTGCAGAATTGACAATCTGCTGGACACGGTCCACATTAGATGCAAATGTTGCCACGATAATACGGTGTTTTGTATTCTCCGCAAATATATTATCAAAGGTTTTACCAACGGTCCGCTCTGACATTGTAAAGCCCGGTTTCATTACATTGGTACTGTCTGCCATCAAAGCAAGTACACCTTTCTTGCCAAGCTCTGCAAATCTCTGCAGATCGATCGGCTCTCCTCTGACCGGTGTATAATCCACCTTAAAATCTCCTGTATGCACGATCGTTCCTGCCGGAGTAAAGATTGCCAATGCCGCAGCATCCGAAATACTATGATTTGTCCTGATAAATTCTACCCGGAAACAGCCCAGATTAATAGACTGGCCATATTTTACCACCTTTTTCTTCACAGGCTTTGGCATTACATGCTCCTTGAGCTTGTTTTCGATCAGCCCCATGGTGAGCTTTGTCGCATAGATCGGTGCATTGACCTCTTTAAGTACATATGGGATCGCACCAATATGATCCTCATGGCCGTGCGTGATCACGAATCCCCTGACTTTATCTATATTATCCTTCAGATATGTGATATCCGGAATAACCAGGTCAATTCCCAGCATATCATCTCCCGGGAAGGAGAGACCACAATCCACGACAATAATATCATTCTCATATTCAAATGCCGTAATATTCATACCGATCTGCTCCAGACCGCCTAATGGTATGATCTTAAGTCCCTGCCCGATCAGATTTCCTTTCTGTTTCTGATTGGACTTTTCCGTCATACGGCGTACCTTCTCTGCAACTGCTTTATCTGCCTTAGCTGCTACGCTTTCCTTCTCTTCTTTTGATTTTTTAGCCGTCCTTGCCACTCTGGTTTTCTTAGGCTTCTCTGCCGTTTCCTTTATTTCACGCTCCGTCTTTGCTGCCGGCTTTCTTCCTCTTCTTATCAGCTTTTTCGCTCCTTTTTCTCCATCTGTTTTGTGCTGTGCAGCACTGTTTTCCGTATCCTTTTTCAATGAAATACCCTGCCTTTCTTTTTCATTTCTTGATTAAATATTAATAAAATCCAGAAAAATGCATACAAAAGCAAAGCCTTTACGAACATCCGATCGTCCGTCAGGCATTTTTTCTTATGCACTCTTCTACATTTGAATATCTACGTCCTCTAATAATTCCTGAAACACCTTGGAAAGTGCTTCTAACTGAGCTTGGTTTTCTACAAATTCATAAACCGTCTGATCATCCTGATCACTGATCTCCTCCATGATATAGACTTCTGCTTCTTCATCCTCCTGATCATTGTCTGTTACCAGCAAAAAATCTTTTCCTGCAAGTGTAGTCTGCTCAATTATATAAAAAGGGACTTCTTCCCCTTCATCCGTAATAAAATTAATACTCTGCATATCCGTTATTATCTCCATTCCTACTGTGCGATCATCTCAAGATACCCCTGTAATATCAATGACGCAGCCAGCTTGTCTATATATTCTTTGCGGTTTTCTTTCCTGACTCCGCCCTCATCCAATACGGCATCTGCTTCCTTGGTGGTCAGACGCTCATCCTGATAAATGATCTCCAATCCCGTTCGTTTTGCGAGCATTTCACCAAACTCTCTGGTACGCTCACACCGTTCCCCTTCCTGATTATCCATTTTCTTAGGAAGACCCAGCACGATCCGGTCTACCTGATACTCTTCGATCAGCGTATCAATCCTTGCAAATGTCTTGCGCAGCTTCGCCGGTCTCTCTCTCTGGATCGTCTCCAATGGCTGAGCAGTCAGCAGCAATTCGTCACTAATGGCAACTCCCACGGTTTTATCTCCATAGTCCAGCCCCATTATCCTCATTGTCACTTCTCCTTCCACTCTGCGTTTTCAACAAATAGGACAGACCCTGTTGTTCTGTCTTTCCAACAACATCCGACCGATACTCTTCATCATTTATTATTTGAAATTGTTCTGAATATAATCCTCCAGAAGTACTTCGATGATCTCATCACGTTCCACACGCATAATAAGACTTCTCGCTCCCTTATGACTGGTTATATAGGTTGGATCTCCCGACATCACATAGCCAACGATCTGATTGACCGGGTTGTAGCCTTTTTCTGTCAGCGCCTCGTAAATACGGGCAATGACATCCTTTACCTCGAAATCCATATCCTTCTGTACATTAAAATATTGTGTATTATTGATTTCCTGCATAATGGCACTACCTCCATCCTTTCACGAACACATATCTATCCAATATAGTAATATATCTTGTTACAAATTACAAGCCCTTTCCATTTCCGCCTGCAAAATCTCCTCATTTATCCTGCCTGTCACTTTCACGGAAACAATACTGTTGCACAGGCTTTCATCGCACTTTCCTTCCTCGTATAACAGACCGGTCCTGACATATCTTTCATTATATCCTACCAGATATTTTTTTCCATCTATCAGGACTGCCTCTTCGAATAAAACCTTTTGTGTCCGTCCCATAAATTTCTCCTGATACAGACTTTCCAGATCTCTTTCAATGGCTAACAGCTTATCACTCCGGATATTTTTTATCTGCTCGTCCACTTGTTCCTTCATTTTATCTGCCACCGTTCCGTGACGTCTCGAATATTTAAATACATGTATCTGTGCAAAGCGGACCTTTTTTGCAAATTCACACGTTGTTTCAAATTCTGTTTCTGTCTCTCCCGGAAATCCCACAATAATATCTGTAGTTACTGCAGGTTTCTCAAAATATTTTCTCAAAATCCCTACACACTGCAGATAATCCTCTGTCGAATAATGGCGGTTCATTCTTATCAGGGTATCATCACAGCCACTCTGCAAAGAGAGATGGAAATGAGGACATATCTCCGGTATTTCTGCCAGTTTTTTAACAAATTCTTCTGTAATTATCCTTGGTTCCAGAGATCCAAGCCGCAGTCTTTCTATGCCGGGAATCTCTGCCATTTTTCTTAACAGTCCGAGCAGATATTTTCCCTGTAATTTCAAAAAACTGTCTGCATTGATCTTATCAAATTCACGGTCTACACCAAAAGAAGAAAGATGGATCCCTGTCAACACAATTTCATGAAAACCTGCCGCTGCCAGTTTTTTTGTTTCTGATAAAATCTCCTCGTCCGGACGGCTCTCCAATTTTCCTCTCACATACGGAATGATACAATAGCTGCAATATTGATTACATCCGTTTTGAATTTTTATATACGCTCTGGTATGCAATTCTTTTTCCGCTTTTTCAGACATTTCTCCCCCTGCATGCTCAGGACATTTTTCATCATTTAATATTCCCTTTTCCTGCAATTTATTTTCAACCAGAGAAACCATTTTACCTTTATCTTCATTTTTGATAAACAGATCAACGCTTTCATCCTCTTCGCCCTTTTTTGCGGCAGAATCCACATAGCAGCCGGCAGCCACCACGATAGCAGCCGGATTCATGCGACGTGCACGATGAAGCATTTTTCTCGATTTACGGTCTGCAATATTCGTCACGGTACATGTATTGACTACATAAACATCTGCCTTTTCTGAAAAGGAAACAATCTGATGACCTTCTGTTTCAAATTGTAATTTCATTTTTTCCGTTTCATAGGAATTAACTTTACATCCCAATGTTAAAAAAGCAATTCTCATTTTCTAACTCCATTTTTCTTTTTATTATTAATAAATTTCACATAATTTTTACCATCATTTGGTAATTTTACTAAAATATAGCATTCCTCACCCGTTTTTTGTATTATTTTTTGGCAACATTGTATATTGACTTTTTGTTCTGTTGTGTCTAGTATAAAAGAGAACAAAATCAATGAGGAGGTAATAGTTATGAAAACAGTAAAGATTTCTTTAAACTCAATCGACAAGGTTAAGGCATTTGTAAACGATGTAACAAACTTCAATACTGATTTTGATCTGGTATCCGGAAGATATGTGATTGATGCAAAGTCTATCATGGGAATCTTCAGTTTGGATCTTTCTAAAGCGATCGACCTGAACATCCATGACGATGATAACATCGATGAGATTCTTAAGACTCTCGCTCCATACATCGTAGAGTAATTTATTACATACCTTTATGATATGAGTTTCCTCAGGTTTTCCTGAGGTTTTCCATTTGAGAAATTCAGAGAACACCCTTAGGTGTTCTCTTTTTCTTTTCTATACCTTATTTTCTCATTTTTCACTGACCGACTGTAATGATCTCCACCGTATCTAATGCCGTCTGAACCATCTCATCAAT
Organism: Lachnospiraceae bacterium; assembly: GCA_022774505.1. Lineage (GTDB taxonomy): Bacteria > Bacillota > Clostridia > Lachnospirales > Lachnospiraceae > Jutongia. Next base: position 45,016 of record JALFLW010000030.1, on the reverse strand, counting down.
TTTGCCCGCAAGCTTTTCCTCTGAACGATGCAGCATTTTTAATTCCGGTTTTGTGACCGGATGCTTTGCAACAAAAATGGTACAGCAGTCTTCATATGGCTGAATGGATGTCTCATAGGTATTGATCTTTTCAGACAGCTCTACTATCTCCTGCTTATCAAAACCGATCAGAGGACGATATACTGGAAGGGTACATACTTCATTCGTTGCAGCCAGACTCTGCATCGTCTGACTTGCCACCTGACCGATACTCTCTCCCGTGATCAGTCCCAGACAGTCATTTTTTTCGGCAAGTGTCTGTGCAATACGCATCATATATCGGCGCATCAATATCGTCAATTCTTCATGAGGACATGTTTCATAAATGTACATCTGTATGTCCGTAAAATTGACCACATGGAGACGGATCGGACCGGTATACTTCGATACCAGTTCTGCCAGATCAACAACCTTCTGTTTCGCTCTCTCACTGGTATATGGCGGTGCATGAAAATATACGGCATCAATAAATACTCCTCTTTTGGCGATCATATATCCTGCAACAGGACTGTCAATCCCGCCGGACAAAAGAAGCATGGCACTTCCGTTTGTTCCCAGAGGCATTCCTCCCGCACCCTTGATCACCTTAGAATAAACATATGCCTTCTCACGGATTTCCACCCAGATACGCACCTCAGGTTTATGCACATCAACCTTAAGCTCCGGAAAACGATCCAAAAGATATGCCCCCGTTTCCACACATACCTCCGGTGATGTCATTGGATAATGTTTATCACTTCTCTTGGATTCCACCTTGAATGTAAAATCAAGCTGTTCATACTGCTGCTCTACAAAATCTCCAACCCCTTTAGCAACATTATCCCAGCTCTTATCTTCGATCACATTTACAGGACAGATACCGGAAATACCAAATACATGCTGCAATGCCTCAATGACATCTTCCTCATCAAAATCCCCCTTTGCCTCCACAAAGATCCGCCCCTGCTGACGTTCTACTACAAACTCGCCATCTAACGGCTTCAAAGTACGCTCCATCTGCTGACAAAGTGCATTTTCAAATTTATATCTGTTTTTTCCTTTAATTCCGATTTCTGCATATTTCACCAAAAATGCCTGATACATATATTTTCTCCATTTCCATGCCCTTATCCGGCATACCATTTCCTTGTACAATCTATTTCTTTGCATCCACGCCTGTTGCAGCTTTTATTTTTTTACAAAACGCCGAAGCTGCGGCAGGATCTTTTCAACTGCCAACAATGCGTGATCCACTTCCTCTTCTGTCGTCAATACGGAAAAACTGAACCGCAAAGTTGAATCCAACAGTCTGTCATCTACACCGATCGCCTTCAATGTTCCGCTCAGTTCCGGATGATTCGAGGAACAGGCTGACCCCGAAGATACATAAACGCCCTCCTGAGCCAAAGCATGCAGCATCACCTCGCTCTTTATTCCCTCAAAGCTTGCACTCACAATATGAGGAGCTGTCTCTGTCAATGGCAGATCATTGATCCCATTAACCGTAACGCCCTCCATCCTGAGAAGTCCGGCTATCAGTCGTTCCTTCAAGGCATAAAGACGTTCTACCCTGGCACTGTGCTCCTGATAGATCAGATGTACTGCCTCACCCAGGCCGGCAATAGCCGGAACATTCTCTGTGCCGGAACGCATTCCTCTCTGCTGGCCACCACCTAAAATAATAGGACTGATCTTCACACCATCACGTACATAAAGAAAGCCGCTTCCCTTCGGTCCATGTATCTTATGGCCGCTGACAGACATCAGATCGATCCCCATACGTTTAGGAACAATCTTATATTTTCCATAGGCCTGGATCGCATCGACATGGAATATCACATTGGGATTTTTCTGTCTGGCTGCTGCAGCAAGCCTTTTAATATCTTCAACGGCACCCATTTCATTATTTACCATCATTACGGAAACAAGCAATGTATCCTCCCGTACTGCCTCCTGCAGCACTTCCGGCTGTACGCGGCCATTGCTGTCCACAGGAAGATATTGTGCCTCATATCCCATCTGCTCCAGTCTGCCAAAGGGTTCATGTACAGACGCATGCTCGATCCTTGTGGTTATAACATGCTTTCCTGCTCTCCGATTCGCAAGAGCAGTCCCGATCAGTGCCATATTATTGCTCTCCGTCCCCCCAGAAGTCAATACGATCTCCTTAGGCTGACACTTCAGGGTCGAAGCAATCTGCTGTACCGCTTTTGTCACATACCCCTCTGCTTCAATTCCTTTTGTATGTCTGGAAGATGGATTTCCAAAATCCTTCTCCATGACCTGCAGCATAATATCACGCACCTCAGGAAATACCCGGGTGGTCGCTGCATTATCTAAATACGCTTCCATATTTTATCCTCACTTTTGCAGTTGAAACATCATAATGGAAATCAATGCCATACCTGCTGTTTCTGTCCGAAGTATCCTCTTTCCCAAAGTGATCGGTTTGGCACCGATTTCCATGGCTCTCTCTACTTCGTCCTTCTCCAGACCTCCCTCCGGTCCGATAAATATCCCTACGGACTGTCGGCTGCACGCTTCCTCTACGATCTGTCTCGATACCTGTATCCCGTCCTGTAACTCATACGGTATCATATTGTACTCTAAGGTGGATGCCATGTCAAACGCCTGCTCCATTGTCACAGGGGCATGAACCACCGGAACAATCCCGCGGTCACACTGTTTAGCGGCTGATTCTGCAATTGCCTGCCACCGCTGCGTCTTTTTTTGGATCTTTTTTTCTTCAGACAGCTTAACAACACAGCGTTTCATCATTACCGGTACGATTTCATAAACACCAAGCTCCACTGCCTTCTGAATAATAAATTCCATCTTATCTTTCTTGGGTATCCCTTGAAAAAGAGTTATGTGTGTATCCAATTCTGTTCCGCTCTCCTGCTTTTTCTCTATCGACAGAGCCACCTCATCCTGGTTTAAAGAGCTGATCCGGCATATATAATCTGTCCCCTGTCCGTCACAGGCAACCAACCAGTCTCCCGGCTCCAAACGCAATACATTTTTTATATGATTCACGTCTGAGTCCCAAATATGGATCATATCCTCCTCTATCTGATCTTGTTTGATATAAAAACGATACATCGGACCTGCCTCCTCTAAATTATCTTTTTCCATAAATTGATATATAATGTACTAAGACTTCCCACACCCAAAATTGATGTATACCCACAATATATCTTATGTCCGGTTACCTGCAATGGCATTTTCCTATGCACGAAAAAACTTCGTGGCACAAAAGAATCATCTCCTGTGCCACGAAAGTATCCGCTCATCCTTATGAAATCATACTTTACAGATATCTGTCCAACATTCCATTGGCACCTCCCAGTGCCGAATACCGGCCGGAATATGTATATGAGGAGCCGCTTCCACTCTGATATGCCTGACTGTTAGCCAGCTGATAACTCTGCCTTGCCAGATTCTGTACGGCATCCCCATAGGAACCACTTCCCTGGAACAAAGAAGATACATCATGCACATTGGCATTTTTCAGTTTTTCTTCATTTATGGTAAGCTGATTATTCTCTCCGATCGTGATGCCTATTTTGGAAAGCATAGCTGCATTTTTCGATGTGAATCCCACAATATTTACTGTTTTTTTCAGAACAGAAGTACTGTCAACCTCCGATGATGATTTCACAAAAGAATTATACTTGTCCGCAAAATCCTTGATGCTTTTTGTAATCTTATCCTGATCGTAAGTATTTTTTCCTTTTTCATCTGTGCCTGTCGGCTCATAGAGTGACTTGCTCCTCAGATCCTCCAGACTGTTATTCAGTGATGCTGCCTGAGACTTTACATTCACAAGCTTTGCCTGATCTGCCTTAACCTCTGTCTCCGTCTTAGAAGAATCCGTCTTCTCTGTATTTTCCGTGGCATAATATGCTTTCATCAGCTTTCCGTAAGAACCATTGCGTATCATCGCCAGATCACTGATGCCATATGATGTACCACCGTCATTATTACTTCCAATACCAAAGATACTATTGTAAAGACTTGAAATATTGGACTGATTGTTAATACCATTCATTGCCATAAAAATACCTCCTTCTCTATATAGTATATCGTATTTTTCTTATGAATGTTTATCTTTTCGATTAATTTTTTCTTAAATTTAATGTCTCTTTGCCTTTTGTCGTTTCCGTGAGATAACCGCAGGCCTTCGGTTCTCCGCTTTCCGGCTGTTACTTTGCTTCTTTCCCTGACCACCTTTTCGATCTTCCCTCTTCTTTTCCTGCTTATTTTTCCGGGTATCGTTTTGTCGTTTTCCGGAGCCGTGTCTGGCATCCCACTTTTCTTCACGCCATTTTTCCTTTCGTGGCGCAATAAGACATTTCGCATCATACCCGATCAGATCCTCTCTTCCCGCTTTCAGCAATGCCTCCCTGACCAGATCATAATTGTGCGGATTGCGATACTGCATCAGTGCACGCTGCATCGCTTTTTCATGGGGATTTACCGGTACATATACCTTCTCCATGTTTCTCGGATCCACACCGGTGTAATACATACAGGTAGACAGTGTAGACGGTGTCGGATAAAAGTCCTGTACCTGCTCCGGCATATAACCCAGGTCCCGAAGGTATTCTGCCAGTTCTACGGCCTCTGCCAGCCCGGAACCCGGATGGGAAGACATAAGATATGGCACAAGAAACTGCTTTTTCCCAGTCATTTTATTGACCCTCTGATACCTCTTCACAAAGCTTTCATAAACCGCATTTTCCGGCTTCCCCATATAGTACAGCACCTTATCTGCCACATGTTCCGGAGCCACCCGGAGCTGACCGCTGATATAATGTCTGCACAGCTCCCGGATAAATGAATCATCCTTGTCCTCCATTACATAATCAAACCTGATCCCTGACCGGATAAATACTTTTTTTACTCCCGGCAGTTCTCTAAGCTGACGTAAAAGTTTCAGATAATCCGAGTGGTCAACTGTCAGATTTTTACATGGTTTAGGAAACAGGCATTGTTTCTGTGTGCATACTCCATGCTGCAGCTGCTTCTGGCAGGAAGGATGTCTGAAGTTTCCCGTAGGCCCACCCACATCATGGATATATCCCTTAAAATCAGGATCTTTGAGCATCTCCTTTGCCTCAGCTATAATCGATTCATGGCTACGCGTCTGCAATATCCTGCCCTGATGAAAAGTAAGTGCACAGAAGCTGCACCCGCCAAAACATCCACGGTTGCTGGTAAGACTAAATTTAATCTCCTGCAGTGCCGGCACCCCGCCTTGTGCCTCATAAGACGGATGATACGCACGCATATAGGGCAATGCATAGACATCATCCAGCTCCATTTGTGTCAAAGGTCTTGCCGGCGGATTCTGTACCACATATAAATGATCATTATATTTTTCCACCAGACTTTTGGCCGTAAAGGGATCCGTATTGCAATACTGGATATAAAAGCTCTCTGCATATACCTTCTTTTCACGGCAAAGTTCCTCATAGGAAGGGAGCATCTGTGCTTCATAAACAGCATCCGGTGACTTGGCACGGTATGCCGTTCCTTTCACATAAGTAATATCCTCCACTGCCATACCACTTTCCAGTGCCTCAGCGACCTCTACCACTGCCAGTTCTCCCATCCCATAGATCAGGATATTCGCCTGGGAATCCACCAGGATGGAATGTTTCAGACTATTAGACCAATAATCATAATGTGCCAGACGACGCAGGCTTGCCTCAATCCCTCCAATAATAATAGGAATCTGCTTGTACACCTTCCGGATAAGATTACAATAAACGACTGTTGCATAATCCGGCCGTTTTCCAATGACCCCTCCCGGTGTATACGCATCGCTATTCCTTCTTTTCTTGGAAACGGTATAATGATTTACCATTGAATCCATATTTCCTGCAGAAACCATAAAACCCAGACGAGGCTTTCCAAAGATCTGAATACTTTCTTCATCTTTCCAGTCCGGCTGTGCGATCATGCCGATACGATACCCATGAGCTTCCAACACTCGGGTAATGATCGCAGCTCCAAAGGAAGAGTGGTCTACATAAGCGTCTCCACAGACATAAACAAAATCTACCTGCTCCCAGCCACGATCCAGCATTTCCTGTCTAGTAACCGGCAAAAAACCATTATTCATACTAATCAACCATTCCTTTCTCAGACCTCAAACTCCGGGCCATAGACATAGATATGCCGCTCGAAAATTTATTATTTATGAAAAAAAGCCACACACTGACTGTGTTTTTAGTACCGATAACCATATCTTTTCGATACTTGCATAATCCCACTCCTTCCATTATACTGATACAACGAATAATGCGACGGAAAGGAATGAATACATCATGCGTAAACTTCTCTTTTTTGATATCGATGGTACGATCCTGTCAGAAGGTGAAAACCGTTATGTGCCTGACAGTGCCATACAGGCTATCCATCAGCTTCAGGCAAACGGGCATCTCTGTTTCATCAATTCAGGACGCTCCTGGTCAGAGATCCATGACAATATTACCGGTCTGGGCTTCGACGGCTTCGTCTGTGGCTGTGGTACTTTCATAAATTACCATAATGAAATACTTCTGGCAGATGAAATCCCTATGCCGCTGGCAGATGAAATCTATGAAGATATCCACCGATATCGTCTGGAATGGCTCCTGGAAGGCCAGCATGCAATATACTACAGCACGATCCCATATCAGACGCATATCGGTGACTTTTATAAAGAATATCATGCCCTGTTTCCGGATCACTGTGTCGATTATCCACCGGAAACCCGTGGACTTCACTATGACAAATTCTGTCTCTGTACAACATCGGAAAGCAACCTGTCCGAATTTATGGACAAATATCAGGAACAACTTACCTTCATCGACCGTGGCAGCGGTTTCTACGAAGTAGTTCCGGCTGGTCATTCAAAAGCCACCGGTATTCAGTTTCTAATGGATTACTTTGATATTCCTTTGAAGGACACCATCGCCGTCGGAGACAGTACAAACGACCTCCCCATGCTTGAATATGCCGGACTTAGTATCGGCATGAAAAAAAGCGATGCCCCCGTTTTAAATACCGTAGATTATGTGACTGATACGGTAGAAAACGACGGCATCTGTAAAGCAATGAGACACTTCGGATTAATCTGATGGATTATCCTGTTCCAGTGCAGATTTATATAACATCATCAGGTAGGCATCCACAAAGCAGAAGCGATTGCAGACAAACTCATATACTTTATACAGGAAGCATACGCCCATCAGCACAAGACTGATATTGGTAACTCTGCTGTCCAGTCCCATGGCAGCCAGTATCATGCTGGCAACAACATAAAATACAAATACAAAGCCAAATTGACGTGCAATACGAAAAGCATCCATAAGAGTGCCTGCAAGGCGCTCTTTTTTCTTTTCAATCTCTTCCTTCGTCAGACTCTGTATCTGCCGGCACATTTCGAGATATACCACCTTTTCGTTTCTCACGATCTGTTCCTCAGGAACCTTATTGTTCTTTTGTTCCAGTTCTTCCCGGCACAAGCAGACAAAATGACGATATACTTTTTTTCCAAATTCTGCCCGGAGGCGTTTTCGAAAAACATTCATATTTTCCCCATCCTTTTTATTATGCAGATGTGATCATCTGCGGGATTTTTCCCTTGTATCACTATATGATACTTTTTCAAATGGGTGTATGTCAAGTACTTCCGCTTTTTCTCTCAGACCTGTACATCTAAATATATCCTGCACCACATATGTTTTTATATCGGACGCTCTGATCTTTAATATGTTCCAAAGCGAAATACCGTATAATGACGATACGGCTCTCCCGCCTTCAGCACAATATCCGGAAATTCCGGTGTGTTGATGGCATTTGGATAATTCTGTGTTTCAAAACATACCGCACTTGACGGACCGTATACAACGCCTTCTTTTCCTTTTTCACCGGAAAGCTCCGGTGCCGTATACATCTGGATTCCCGGCTGGTCTGTCAATACCGTCAGTGTTCTGCCTGTCTGTGGTTCCCTGCATACAGCCGCTGTGACCACTTCGCCCTTTTCATGCTCCAGTACGAAATTATGATCATATCCTTTAAAATAATCCGGACTGTTCTTGTCAGATACCACATCAGTGCCTATCACTTTAAAATCACGGAAATCAAACGGTGTCCCCTCTACATCCACAAACTCTCCCGTAGGATACAAAAGTTCATTGACCGGATTATACTGTCCGGCACAGATCTTAACCTCATGATCCAGAATCTGTCCACCTTTATGACCTCCCTTTCCCAGATTAAAGTAAGAATGATTTGTCATATTTACTACAGTGTCTGCATCCGAAACGCCATTATATTCTATGATCAGTTCGTTATCATCTGTGAGATGGTAAGCGATGCTATATGTAAATGTACCCGGAAAATGCTGCTCTCCATCCGGACTCACCCTCGAAAAGGTCAATACCTGTTCTCCATCCCCTTTTTCATACTCAGCCGCATACATCATATAATTAAATCTTAAAAATCCGCTATGCAGACAATTTGTTGAATCATTCTGATCCAGTTTGTATTCCACACCGTTGATGGTAAAACAACCATCAGATATCCGGTTGGCACATCTTCCCACCGGTGCACCAAAGCTTGGCTCATTTATCTCATAGGATGCCACATCATCATATCCGTGTACTACATCATCCATATTTCCATCTCTGTCAGGTACCCAGATATTTTTGATCACTGCCCCCAGATCAAGAAAGGACACCTTCATTCCATTCTGGTTTTCCAGCGTATAACAGGTGACTTCCTTTCCATCTTTTGTTATTCCGAATTTTTCCTTCTGCATCTTTTTCCCTCCATACCTTTTGTTTGGACAAACGCCCTGTTTCCAGTCACTTAATACATTAAGTATAACAAAACCGGATATATATGACAAGGCGTTACCGGACAACAGATATATGCAAAATTCCGTACTCCTGAAATGCCCCTATCATCTCCCGGCTTATCTGTTCACCACTGACCGCTATCGGGATCGCCGGTGGGCAGGAAACTGTTTCCTGTGCCAGTATGCGACCTTCCGACTCCGTGACCGGTATGGTTTCGGAAGCTGCAAACACAGCCTCCCGTATACTCATCCTGCGTACCGCAGATATATTTTCCAATCCCTGTGCCGGAGCAAGGGCCGGCTGCTTCCGCTGCAGTCTGGTATGATCCAGCCATTCATACAGCATTTTCCAGTCGTCCTCATCATTCTGTGGGCTGACCATCAAAACAACATGATGACGATCTGCAAATTCACATTCGATTCCAGACCGCCTCTTTTTTCCTCTCCAGACAGAAAATTCCCTAAGCTCCTCTGTGATCTGACGGCCATCATATCCTGATGCTCCCGTATCCATCACAACCTTTAACGGTTCTCCGGAAAGTATCCTGATTCCCCGTTTTTCTGCTGTTTTCTTAAACATTTCAACTTGTTTCACGCAATCTTCCAGCTGCTGTCCAAAATCCGTCGCAAGATAATGGTTACACAGATCCAATGACTGAAGGATCACATAAGAGGGACTCGTAGAGCCAAACATAGAAAGTCCCTTTCGGGCATTTTCTGTCAGATCTTCCATCGCATTTCGATTTATATGGATATAAGCTCCCCCCGTGAGAACCGGAAGCGTCTTATGGGCAGAGTCACAACAAATGTCCGCTCCCAAATATACCGGATGTCTGTTTTCCCGCAAAAAAGCCAGATACGCACCATGCGCATTATCCACTGCGAGAAGAACCCCTTTTTCATGACATACCTGTGCGATAGCCCTGATATCACTCTGTACTCCCAAATAATCCGGTGACGTGAGATATACAGCTACCGGAGGTTTATCATATCTTTCAAGACAATGGGCCACATCCTCCGCCGTCACTACGCAGGAGCATATTCCCCTTGAATTTTTGCTGCTGATAAATTCCACGTCCAGATCCAGAAGGGCACACCCGTCCAACATCGCCCTGTGAACATTTCGTGCCGCCAATATAAACGGTCTTTGACCTGAATTTTCGGAAATACCTGTCCCCCTGTTCATGACAACCGCATAAAGCATCGCCTTGATCGCCAGAGAGGATCCCTCCGTAGAATAAAGTGTCGCACCTGTCCCAAATAATGCACAGGCATTTTTCTGGCTTTCTCCTAATATTCCTTCTGATTCCGACAGTATATCAGCCCCCGCGATCTCCGTGATATCACGCTGTTCTATCCCCAACGGTCCTCTTCCCTTGTGACCGGGCATATGAGCTCTTACACCATCCTTGGAAATATACTCTTCGACAAAATCATATACCGGTGTCCTCACGATTCCTTCTCCTGACCTGCCTCCGGCACTTCTTTTTCTGCCTTTTGCTGTTCCGCTTTCGCTTTTAAGGAATCCTTGATCTGACGCATGTACATTTCCTCCCGCATCCGGGCATTCTCTGCATTCCTCTTCTGGATTCCCGCCAGCATATTGATGGCATACAAAATCACCGGCACAAATACCGTCAGCATTATACTTCCAATAAACCAGTTATGCGCACCATCCGATGCAGTGATCGCCGTTACGATTGTCATCAGGTACATCAGCACCAATAAAACTACTCCTATCATCGCTGCAACTCTCTTGAATTTGTCCATAATTTAATTTCACCTTTCCTTTCCAATCTTCTTAAAATACGCCTGAATATTCTTTTCATATCCATTATCTGACAAGTGAAAGAACTTTTTATCCTTCAATTCATCCGGCAGATACTGCTGCTCAACATAATGATACGGAAAATCATGAGCATATTGATAACCAATTCCATGACCAAGCTTTGCCGCACTCTTATAATGTGCATCCTGAAGGTGCGCCGGGATCGGACATGTCTTCGTATGAGCTACCAGCTCCATCGCCTCATCTATTGCCATGATCGCCGAATTGCTTTTTGGAGCACATGCCACATACGTTGCGGCCTGAGCCAGTACGATCCGCGCCTCCGGCATACCGAGCCGTTCCACTGCCTGGGCGGCACTGACGGCCACCACCAATGCCTGTGGATCAGCGTTCGACACATCCTCCGCCGCACAGATCATGATCCTGCGGGCAATGAACGCCACATCCTCCCCGGCATACAGCATCCGTGCCAGATAATACACAGCCGCATCCGGATCCGATCCCCGCATGCTTTTGATAAATGCCGATATAGTATCATAATGATTATCTCCGGATTTGTCATAACGCAGAACCCTTTTCTGGATACATTCCTGTGCCACATCCAGAGTAATATGTATCTTGTCATCCTCACTGCGTTCTGTAGATAATACTCCCAGTTCCAATGCATTCAAAGCACTTCTGGCATCTCCGTTTGCCACATCTGCCAGAAAATCAGCCGCATTCTGTTCCAATACAGCACGATAGCTTCCCATTCCCCGCTCTCTGTCCTCTGCTGCCCGGAACAAAAGAAGCCGGATATCCTCCTTCGTAAGCGGTTTCAATTCAAAGATCACTGAACGTGAGATCAAAGCACTGTTCACCTCAAAATAGGGATTTTCTGTGGTTGCTCCGATCAGGATCACCGTCCCATCCTCCACATACGGAAGCAGATAATCCTGCTGTCCTTTATTGAAGCGGTGAATCTCATCAACAAAAAGAATCGTTTTTTTGCCATACATTCCGGCCTGATTTTTTGCCTCCTGTACTACCTCTTCCATATCCTTTTTCCCGGCCGATGTCGCATTCACCTGTCGAAATACCGCACTTGTAGTATTTGCGATCACTTTTGCCAGTGTCGTCTTTCCGGTTCCCGGAGGGCCATAGAAAATGACAGAACTAAGTTTATCTGCCTGTATCGCCCGATACAATAAGCGGTTTTTCCCTACAATATGCTCCTGTCCCACCACTTCATCTAACGTCCTCGGACGCATTCTGGATGCTAATGGTGCATCGTCATCCTTAGATTGTTCTCTCATATATTCAAATAAATCCATATACGGTCAATCCTTTCCCTATCCTTACCCTTATATATTCTCAAATACTATTGGTTTTCCATTCAGAACGGCAAAAAACAATTCATCCGAAATATCCAGCTCTGCCTTACCGGCAGTTGCCTCCGTAATCTCCTTCGTCAAAGAGGCAACCTCTTCTTCCGGAACCAGTATGTCCATCTCCACTGCCTCCCCATAACGGGTGTCTGCTACGGATATCTGCCTGTTTCCCACGATATACTGCAATTTTCCTATTCCATTATAATCGGTTTTTATGGATATCTTTCTGCCCTGCTGTTTCGTCATAATGCTGCTGTCCTGCAGTCCCGCCTGAGCTGCCTGAGAATAGGCTCTTACCAATCCTCCTGTCCCCAATAATGTTCCTCCAAAATATCGGGTCACTATCACCAGAGCATCATGAATCCCCCGCCCCTGAAGCACCTCCAGTATCGGCCTCCCTGCCGTCCCCGACGGCTCGCCATCATCACTGCACCGGCTGGTTTCATTATTGGGTCCTATTACAAAAGCATGGCAGTTATGTCTGGCATCCCAGTACTTCTTTCTGATCTGTTCAATATACTCTGACGCTTCCTCCTCCGAATGTACCGGAAAAACATGTGCAATAAAACGTGATTTTTTCTCCACGATCTCGCCACTGCCACCCTCATATATCACATTATAAGACTGATTCATACTGAACCTCCATTTTTTAACAAGCTATTTGCCATTCTGCTGCTTCCCTATATTTTTCATACTTGTATAAACAGCCACACCCGCCCCGGCGATCATCAAAATATAAAAATTAATGCCTCTGCTTAAAAACATTGCAGACACTGCGGTGCTTCTGCTCATGATCTGACGGAATATTGTCACAAAAAATCCTTCATTGACACCAACTCCACCCGGCATCGGCAGGATATCGATGCAAACCGACACAAAGCTCTGGAGCATCACAACCTCCCACACTGGTGTCTGATGCTGCCCTAACGCAAGACAGATAAACCATGTTACCACAAAGAAACTCAATCGCTGCAGCACGGTAATCCCCAGTACAATGAAAAAAACCTCCCAATGGGTTCTCATATAGACAGCACCCTCCTGATACAATTCCAAAGAATGATCCAGCCGCTGCATAAATCTCTTTTTATTACGGATAATCCGCAGTTTATAACATATCCATGTTCCGAAATGTGCCAGATTCCGTACACCGTTTCTTGAAAAAACAACTATTGAGTACAAAATAACGGACACCAGATTCACTGCCATTCCTACCAAAAAAAGCCAATAATAATGCCCCAGATACTGATGTAGAAAATTTCCAAAAAAGAGCAATACAATCCCTTCTATGAGCATCAATGCTATCTTATAAATGATCGTCCAAAACAAAAGTGCCACGGCAGAAATACCAACAGGCAGTCCATCCTGCCGCATATAGTAAACCTGCATCGGCTGTCCGCCACTTGCAGAAGGAGTGATGGCATTAAACAAGAATCCGATAAATGTATATTTCAACCCATCTCTCATTTTCACAGGCACTCCAGCTGACTGCACGATGATCTTCATGGATACCGCCTGCAATATCAGATATCCCATCGCAAAAAATACAGCAAAAACAAGCCAGCTTTTATCTGCCCGCTTCAAAACAGACAAAATCTCTTTCAGATCTTCGCCACGCAAAAGAGTGTAAAAGGTAAAAGCCAGAACCACGATCATTAATAGAATATTAAATACATAGGTCTTTTTTTTATGCATCAAAAAGCTCCTTTCATGAATTCCTCTTTTCCATCCCTTTTCCATGACCCGAAACAGACTTATTTTAATCGAAATGTCTTAGGTGCAAGCTTCCATACCAACAGCAATGCCATCCCCATACTGAATATCGTAATGGTCAATAAAAATGCCGCAAAATAAGCAGGTGGCGTCCGAATCTGCAGACAGACATATGCTGCCATATAGATTCCCATAGTACAGATCTTATAGCCTGCCCCCACTATATTTCCTGATTCGGTAAATGGCTGAAAAATATAATACATACACAAAAATAATACGGAAAAAAACACGGATAATATCACAATACAGCACATAACCGCTATTATCTGCAGAATATTATGAAACCTCCTCAGAAGCATCATATTTACAAAAACGCCGACACAAAATGCCACAATAAACGGACACTCTGTACGGATCATGTAACGCAGACGAATCCTAAAACTTGATATGATTGCCTCCGGTGTCCTGTAATATCCATACTTCAGTAAAGATGCATCACAATGATAGAACATTGCCTGCGTAAGCTTCTCTCCGGAAGAACTGCAGTACATCACAAAAACAAGGATCGGCAGAAATGCATTTAATCCTTTCCAAATCCCATTACTCAGTTCCTCAAATTGTGCCTGTGGTGCAACAAAACGACATACAACCACAGCAACTGCCGCCGCACCAAAAAGTCCCTCTACGATCCATGCCTTGATCCTGCTTGGTCTCGCCACGATTTTTTTATGCCGTTCAAAAAAGATTGCATGCAGATATTCATAACCACTTTTATCCGGGAAAATTCTCTCTGATACTATTTCCTCATCCAACGTATCCTTCAGGCTGGTGTCAATCGATGTAACATTCTCTGCTTCTTTTTGATGCTCCATGACCCTCTGATAACTGCAGAGCATACGAGCTACATGACGGTATTTCGGATATGACCGAAGATATTTCACAGCCACCGCAGCACCGACTGCCATGACTGCCAGAATGATCGCGCAAAGTCCAACAGAGAATCGCCCACCATCAAATAACGGATGCCATATATGCTTTGGCATACCCTGTACCAGATATAGGACAGGATAAAGTGCATATGCCAGAACAACCATGAGAAAATTATAGCAATAATAGCCTCCCCGCACCTCTTTACTTTTTTCCTGATAAGGAATTTTGCCGTAATGTTCGCAAAGAAAAACTGAAACTGCCTCACCGATAGGACGGCAGCATATATAGCAGAGCATTACCCACAAAAATATACCTGTATTCCCCGGATAAACATGTCCAAGAATAACAAAAAAAGCAATCCCCCAGCAGACAGCCGCTTTCCCATATTCCCACACAATCCCTGTCAGATAATAGTTCTTTGCATCAATACGCATAAGATCCAGCAGCAGATAATCCTGTTCATCTCCATCCGTAATAATATGGCTGTTTGTAAAGGATCCCATCAGACAGTTCAGGACAAAAAACACCCACACAACCATACCTGCCATAGCACCTGTACCGGCATTATCCATAAAAATTCCACACGGAAGCACGATCACCAACAGAAAGTACAAAGCTTTCCATAATATATCCTTCAAACCGCTCCAAAGCAGGCAGATGATCCCTAATGTCCTTTTAATATCGCTCCGAACGTACCACTCCTCAGATATAAGCCCTTCTAACGGTTTAAAATGAATGATCATATAGATCATCTTATTGATCCTCTGAGCAAAAAACAATTGAAACTGACTTATCACTTGGTTCATTAATCTATGTCCTTTCCCGGTATCCTGCAAAAGCCTGATCATCCATCAACGGCTCAAAAGCTCCATAACATGTTCTTCAAATCCCTTATCATGACAGTCAAGATCATCCACTCCGGACAACTTTCCCTGATGTAGCAGGACGATCTCATCACAGAGATCCTGTGCCAGCTGCAGGATATGTGTAGACAATATGATAATGTGATCTTTTTTCATTTCCAGTAAAAGCTCTTTCATCTCATGGGCAGCCACCACATCCAGAGAGGTCAAAGGCTCATCCAGCAGAATGATCTGAGGTTTACTGATCAGCAGACAAAGCATCTGGATTTTATTTTTCATTCCATGGGAGTATCCTTTCAACAGGCAGTCCAGATCCGGCAGTTCCAGTCCGACCATCCCGGCGTACTCCTCCACTGTCAGAGGATTCTCAATCTTTTCCTTGTGAATGTCTATGAAAAACTTGATAAATTCATAGCCGGTCAGAAATTCCGGCAGAACCGGTGTCGAAAACGCATACCCCAGCATGTCGAAATCTACCGGCCGCGTTTCCCCATTATCCTCCAGATAAACGGAACCGTTTTCAAAATCAATTTCGTGACTTATGCAATTAAAAAGTGTCGTCTTGCCAGCCCCATTTCTTCCAAGCAGACCATATATTTTTCCTTTTTCAAAAGAGAAGGATGCCCCCTTTAAAACTTCTTTTTCCACAAAACTTTTTTCTATCTTATCAACGATCAGATTCATCTATCTTCTCCTTTTTCAGCAATTCAGAAATATCCGGAAACAATTCCACACTCCTCCTTAAGATTCCCTTCACATACGCTATAAATATTCCATAATTTACTATCGGAACCCCGCTTTGCTGCGCCCGGAAAATACGATGTTTCATTTCTTTTTCATGAAGTGTACATCCTCCGCAGTGAATGATCATAGAATACGGTGACAGATCTGTCGGAAAACCGGTTCCACTGCAGGTTTCTATCTGCAACTTTCTACCGGTATATTCCTGCAGCCAGTGCGGAATCTTCACTGTACCAATATCGTCACACTGTCTCCTATGGGTACACCCCTCTGCGATCAGAATACGATCTCCATCTTTTAAAGAATCTGTTGCAGTCACTCCCTCCACCAATGTCTGAAGGTTTCCTTTATGTCTGGCAAACAATATTGAAAAAGATGTAAGCGGGATCCACTGCGGCACGATTTCCGACACCTCTCCAAATGCTTGAGAATCCGTGATCACCATCCGGACTTTATCCCCCAGCATTTCAAGAGTCGCTGCCAAAGTAGGAACCTGTGTGACCACAGATACGCCATGATTATCCAGAACATCCCGGATCACCTGCTGCTGTGGCATGATCAGACGTCCCTTCGGTGCTGCCGAATCTACCGGAACCACCAGTACGATCACATCATTTTCATTAACCAGATCTCCCACAATATGTAATTTCATATCCGTATCCGGTGCCAGCATGACCAAAGCATCTTTCAATTTGTCCAGTCCCGTTTTTTGTACAGTACTTACCGTACATACCGGTACTGTCCCGTTTTTTGCCATTATACACCGGCGCCTGTATTCCAACTCTTCAGGTTCGAGTTTATCAGATTGATTCAGAACGATCACATAAGGAATCTTTTTTTCTTCTATCATTTCCTGAATCTGCTGTTCTTTTCGGCCAATGCCACGTCCCTGTTCCAGTTCCCATTTCGTGAGCTTAGATATATCCAAAACAAGCATGGCAATATCCGTGCGGTTCAACACCTGCACCGCCTTTTCTATCCGCTTCTTCCCAAGCTCCCCCTCATCATCCAGTCCCGGGGTGTCAATAAGCATACACGGACCTATCGGCAGGATTTCCATTGCCTTATAAACCGGATCTGTTGTTGTTCCCTTCACCTCAGACACAATAGCAAGCTGCTGCCCGGTCACTGCATTTATCACACTGGATTTCCCGGCATTCCTCCTGCCATAAATTGCAATCTGCACTCTATCTCCATTTGGTGTAGCTGTCAAACTCATGATGTCTTTACCTCCTGATGCAAAGCTTATCCTGCGATAAACATATCAACCTTCCGGTCTCCAATGAACCGGCCATTCCTGTTCTTCCTGATATCCTAACGGATCTGTCCTTCTCCGCAGATCAGATATTTCATCGTCGTCAGTTCTTTTAATCCCATTGGTCCTCTCGCATGAAGCTTTTGTGTTGATATTCCTATCTCAGCTCCCATTCCAAATTCACCACCATCAGTAAATCTGGTGGAACAATTCACATATACACAAGCCGAATCCACTTCCTGCTGAAATTTATGTGCATTCGCATAACTCTCTGTCACGATACACTCTGAATGACCGGTGGAATATCTGCCTATATGATCAATCGCCTCTTCTACAGAATCTACCACTTTAACAGCGATTTTGTAATCCAGAAATTCTGTAGCATAATCCTGTTGTGTTGCCGGGATCACACATTCCCCAAGAATCGCTGCTGTTCTCTCACAGCCCCGGATCTCAACGTGATGTTCATCCAGTTTTTTCTTTAGCATCGGCAGAAATTTCCCGGCAACATTTTTATGTACAAGACAAGTTTCCAAAGCATTGCAGACGCTTGGTCTCTGAGTCTTGCCATTATCTGTAATCAAAACCCCCATCTCCAGATCTGCTGTCTCATCAATATAGATATGACAATTTCCGGTTCCTGTCTCGATCACCGGCAGAGTAGCATTTTTTACCACAGCCTGTATCAAGCCGGCACCTCCCCGCGGGATCAAAACATCAATAAAACCATTTGCCTGCATCATCTGGGTGGATACCTCTCTGGAAGTATCCTCAACAAGCTGCACGATATCCTCCGGGAAACCACACTCTGCCACTGCCTCCCTCATCGTATCCATCAACACCTTATTGGAACAGATTGCCTCCTTACCGCCTCGTAATATAGCTGCATTACCACTCTTAATACAAAGAGACGCTGCATCCACAGTTACATTTGGTCTTGATTCATAAATAATCCCCACAACTCCCATCGGAACACGTACCTTGGTAATCTTCATGCCATTTGGTCTGGTAGATCCTTCGATAACCTCCCCTACGGGATCCTCGAGATTTGTCAACTGAATACATGCATCTGCAATTCCGGCAATCCTCTCTCCGGTCAGTTTCAGACGATCCACCATTGTTTCAGATATTCCATTGTCTCTGGCATTTGCAATATCCTTTTCATTTGCTGCCAGAATATCACTCTGTTTTTCCAGAAGCTTATCTGCAATGCGTTTCAATATCTGATTCTTTTTTCCTGTCGATGCAGTCGCCAGACTCTTCTTTGCATCTTGTGCCTTTTGTCCCAAAATTTCGATATAGTTCATCCTTCTTCCTCCATTCTGCCATTTTCTTTTGAGTCGTCTATCCTCTACTGCCGTAAAACTCTCTGGCCGTCTTATTGTGGGATTTCCTTAGAACATGCCACTGCCAGTGCCCCCGGTCCGATATGACACGATACACTGAGCGACAACGGATTGCAGATGATCTCTGCCTTTATCCCGAAGTGCTCCCTTATCTCTTCTACAAAATCCTTTGCCGCCTCTTCATTGGCCGTATGTGCCACCTCCAGATGAATGTGATCAATATTATCAAGCCCGCCAAATCTTTCCTTGATATCTGTCTCGATCGCATTGATCATTTTGGATACTCCCTGCTTTTTTGTGCGTGCAATGGTAAACGCATCCAGTTTTTCACCCTGAATCTGCAGAACCGGTTTCAGCCTGAGAGCCGTTCCCAGGGCAGCAGCTGCAGGAGTTATTCGTCCTCCCTTCTTCAGATATGTCAAAGTGTCCAGCATTATATAAATACTTGACTGCATTTTTTCTCTTTCCAAAATTTCTCTGATCCCGGCAGCATTGATCCCGCGTTCTGCCAGCTCCATCGCATCCATGGCAGACTGACGCTGTGTCACAGAAATCCTCTGATTATCCACCACCTGCACTCTGCCATCATAATCCCCCGCAAGCATCTGTGCTGTAGAACATGACCCGGACAGTCCGCTGGACATCGGAATATATACAAGCTCATCCGCCTCTTCCAGTGCTTTGTCCCAATATTTCAACACATCCTCCACAGAGGGCTGTGACGTGGAAACTGCCGCATTCTGCTGCAGCTTTTCATAAAACTCCTCCTGTGTCAGGCTGATATCCTCATAATAGGTCTCCCCATCAATGATAAATGGCATCGGCAAAACAGTAATTCCCATATTCTTTGCCTCTGCCTGTGTAATGCCACTGTTACTATCTGTCATCACCGCTACTTTGCTCATATTTATAACCACGCCTTTCTAAATCTCATTCTTATATACATACTTCCATAAATTATATATTATATCCCCATTTATGGCAACATTTTTGCTATGCCTTTAATGGACTTTTCCCTTGATTCTTGTCTGCCTGCGTAGTAAAATAAGTAAATATTAATTGCAGATTTTTATAATTCAGATATACTGACAATACAAATGACAAACCGCAAAAATTGCAAGGAGGTGATCCCATGCATCGCTTTTTACGTTCCATCGGTTTTAGTCATATCAATAGCAGGCAGGATATGGATCAGCTGCTTGGAATCATCATGAATGATCCTGATCAGGTCAAAAAGATCGCTCTCTCAAAAAAACGGATCTATACCGAATTCCGCAAAGAATTTGCCACTCATGCCGGCATTGTCGTCCGTGGCGAATATGACGAAAAGGGCTTTTTCCATATCGAACATCATTTTCCGTATTTAAAGGGTACATTACTATCTACCGGCTCAGATATCACTGTAAATAAGAGAGTAGACACCGATGCTTTTACCGGAATGTGTGACGATATCCGGCTGGGCATTTCCATGATCTTTTATCTGCAGAATGCCGTAGATTATCTCATGTTGGAGTGTAATGATAATACCCCCCGTAAAGCACGCACCTATTTGTCCGGTCTGGCTCTGGAAGGAACGATCCTTCTGGGAGTAGAAAATGACGAAGATACCCGCCGCCGAAAATCCCATCGTACCCACAAGCGTAACCAGCTCATTGCCAAAGCCAAATCAGGCGATCAGGATGCACTGGACAGCCTTACGATCGATGAGATCGATCTGTCCGCCCAGATTAACCGGCGGATCCGTACAGAGGATCTTTATAGCGTAGTCGAAACAAGCTTTATCCCATACGGTTCAGAATCTGATAATTACCAGATCCTTGGCACGATCATAAACTGGAGTTGTGTGGAAAATAACTATACCGGTGAAAAAATATATCAGCTTGTTTTATGCTGCAACGATATTGTTATAACCATTGGCATAAACAAATCATCCCTTACCGGAGAACCCATGATCGGCCGACGTTTTAAGGGTGTGATCTGGATGCAGGGCAATGTCGATTTCCAAAGATTATAAAAAGGGCAAAACCAGCGTTTTGCCCTCCAAAAATTGCAGGAAGTTTTTTTTAATGTTTATTGCATTTCTCTTTTCTCATTTGATCTGTCATTATATTGGGACTGTCCTTTGTTCCGGACTCTTCCTCTTTCATCAGATACACCTTTTCTACTACCTGATCCCGTGGACATTTGTCTGTTGCCGGTTTTCCGCTTTCTTTGCATACCCTGTATTTTACGTGGCAGGTACAATTTTCTACCGGCTGGGTCCCATTTACAAAATACTCACGCCGTACCGTATTGCCACCCAACGCCTCATCACAAAGATCCTCAACTGCCAGTTCTCCGCATTTTGTACAGATATTTACGGCAATGATCTCATCCGGTATTTTGAAGCTTCCTTTTTCTAATTTTTTTGCCGAATGAACCTGTTCCATAATATTACGCCACAATACACCGCAGGATATATCATTGGATACAATTTCATCCCCCTCATAACCGCACCAAATCCCTGCCGTATAAAACGGTGTATAGCCTTCAAACCATTTATCTTTTGCGCCCACGGACGAACCACTATATCCTGCCACCGGAATCTTGCCAATCTGTGGTTCTGCACTGCTGCCATCTCCATCTGTAATATACTCTTTAAAAACATTTGTCATCAGCCATGCCGTAGAGGACCGAATAAGCTTTTTCTGACTTTGTTCGTTTTTGAAAAGGATATTCCCTGTCTGATCCACCAGCTTTGTATAAAACATCGGCTGAACACTTTTTCCTTCATTAGCGATCACGCCATACGCAGCGGTAAGTTCCAGATTCGTTACACCATCAACCAGATCCCCCGTTGCCATCGATAACGAAAGATCGCTGATCACATTTCCATCTACATCTTCCTGCTTTTCAACAAGAGAGGATATCCCCATTTTCTTTAAATAATCATAGCCTGTCTGCACATTTATTTTTTCTAATGTCTTTACCGCCGGAATTTCCAGTTTCTGCATGATGCTGTCACGCATGGTGACAAGTCCCTGATAGGCTTTATGCTTTGATACATTTTTCTTCTTTCCGTTTTCCACATAACTGTAGACTGCATCATCCTGCACAGTCCCCAACGTATTTCCGGCTGTATCAAGAGCAGGAGCCCACACTGACAACGGAGACAGAAGACTTCCCGGATCTCTCTTCCAGTCAATGGCACGGTTTTCCCCAGCCTGCGGTACCTCATTTTTCCTGCCACCGATCAGAGCCTTTACCTTCCCGGTAGATTGATCCATCAATACAACAGACAATTGAAGCTTATTTTTTTCTTTACTCTTCTTTAAAAGCTTCTCAGCTTCATTCTCACATATTTTCTGGATTTCTCCATCCAGACAGGTATATATCTTCATACCTCCCTGATAAACCGCATGGTACGCCTGAGTCGCACTATATCCTGCTTTTTCCTTCAGATCTGTCATCACCTGGTCGATCACCGCCGAGACATAATAATCTTTTGCCTCTGTGGTTCCACTCTTTTTCTGATTGACCGTCTGCATCTGTATATACACATTATCTCCCAGTGCATCCTCATATTCTTCTTCGGAAATCGTTTCCATGTTCAGCATATTGCTTAAGATCTCCACACGCTTGTTTCCATTGTCCTTTTGGGAATTTACCGGATCATACTGTTCCGGATCCTGAGCCACTGCTGCCAGCACTGCTGCCTCTGACACAGTCAGATCTTGCGGTTTTTTATCAAAATAATATCCTGAAGCGGCACCTATTCCTATTCTGTTGCCGCCAAAATACAGGGTATTCAGATAATATTCCAATATCTTATCTTTGCCGGCCTCCGACTCCAGCTTTACCGCCAGATATTGTTCCTGAATCTTCTGAACGATCCGTTCCATTGCTGATCTGGTATTTCCACTGTTAAATATCTGGTTTCGAATCAGCTTCTGTGTCAATGTCCGCCGGCTTCCCGCATATTGTGCTGATGCCGAATCCGGATAAAATGCATAAAACAGATTACGAATATCCACTCCATGATGCTTATAATATTCTGTATCATCCGCAGCTATAAAGGCATTTCTTGCCGCAATGGATACTTTATCCAATTTTACATAGTCCTGCCGGATCGCACTGCCATCAAGTTTCTGCATTTCGTTTCCGTCTTTGTCATATACAACTGTGGTTTTGCTGCTATGAAGCAGGACATCCTCATTTACTTCCGGTGCTCCCTTGATGATTCCACGGAATGCACCGAAAAAGCAGACAATAAGCACGATCAGAATACCAAGTACCACAAAAAGCTGAAAACATACGGCATCCAGTCTCAATCTTTTTTTAAATCTATGCTCTGCAGAAAACTGTTCCTGCTCTCTCTCTAATATCTCATTTTCACCAAACTTCATAAAATCCTCCATTTTACCGAGGTTATCTAATGATATCTTCTTCTGTACAGCATATCATTATTTGTACTGCTTGACAAGGCAAACCAATAGTGGTATGCTGTGGCTTAGATAGAGGTCGCACTCTTCATGAGTACACGGTCTGATGCCCCAGGAGACAGATGAGGATCGCGGAAAGGGAACAGTGCCGAAAGGATATTCTGCCTGACAGGATATTCCTTGGGCATGGCGTGAATAACGACATGACTGTCATCGTTTTGATGGAGCGCTATCAGGTATATACTTGTATATATTATGAGACGGCGTTTCCCCGTCTTTTTTTACTTTTATAGAAAATTTTTATTTTCCGTGAAGTAACAAAACTATCTGACGCACATTTATAATATAAGGAGGTAACAATTATTATGGCATTATTTAAAGGTGCAGGTGTCGCACTGGTCACACCTATGAAAGAAAATTTAGAAATTAATTTTGACAAACTGGATGAGCTTCTTGAGGAACAGATTGCCGGCCAAACGGATGCTATCATCATCTGTGGAACCACCGGGGAGTCTGCTACCATGACAGAAGAGGAGCATATGGAGACGATCCGCTTTGCCATTGACCGTGTCAAAGGCCGTATTCCTGTCATTGCGGGCACAGGTTCCAACTGTACAGCCACCGCAGTACAGCTCAGCAAAGAGGCAGCCGAGGCAGGTGCTGACGGTGTCCTGTTGGTAACTCCATACTATAACAAGGCAACACAGAATGGTCTGATCGCACACTATACCACCATCGCAAAAGAAATCTCTATTCCGGCGATCCTTTATAATGTACCAAGCCGTACCGGATGTGCTATGGCACCATCTACGATTGCATCCCTTGTAAAGAATGTTGACAATATCGTAGGTGTCAAGGAAGCTTCCGGGGATCTGAGCAATGCTGCAAAGATTATGAATCTCTGCGATGGCAATATCGAGCTTTATTCAGGAAATGATGATCAGGTAGTTCCTATCCTATCTCTGGGTGGTGTCGGTGTCATCTCGGTAGTATCTAATGTAGCACCAAAATTTATGCATGATATGGTTACAAGCTATTTAAACGGTGATATCAAGACTGCTGCCAAAATGCAGATTGACAGTATTCCACTTTGCAATGCACTTTTCTGCGAAGTCAATCCGATCCCGGTTAAGGCTGCATTAAATATGATGGGCAAAAAGGTTGGTACACTGCGTGCACCATTGACCGAAATGGAAGCACAGAATCAGGAGATCCTTCGCAGGGCAATGAAAGAAATGAAGCTGATCTGATCTGACAAATCCAAAACAGTGATATATTGACATGACCACAATAAAGGAACCCCTATATAGCAGAACAGTTTCCTTATTTATTTTCTCAATTGAAAGGAGCATAATCTAATGAAAACGATACTACAGATCAATCCAGATAAAACATTAAGCCGCATCGCCCCAGAAATCTACGGACAGTTTTCAGAACATTTAGGCCGGTGTATCTATGATGGAATCTATGTCGGTGAAGACTCTGAGATTCCAAATGTCAACGGCATGCGCAAAGATGTAGTAGAAGCTCTCCGCGACCTGAACCTTCCTGTTCTTCGATGGCCAGGGGGCTGTTTTGCTGACGAATATCACTGGCGTGACGGCATCGGCCCCAAAGAAAAAAGACGTCGTATGGTCAATACCAACTGGGGCGGCACCGTAGAAGATAACAGCTTTGGCACTCATGAATTTATGGAATTATGCGAACAGATCGGCTGTGAACCGTATATCGCAGTCAATCTTGGAAGCGGTACCGTACAGGAAGCCGCAGAATGGATTGAATATATGACCGCAGACGGCGATTCCACGATCACAAAACAACGTAAAGAAAATGGCCGTACTAAGCCCTGGCACTTAAAATATATCGGTATCGGAAATGAAAACTGGGGCTGTGGCGGCAGCATGAGTCCGGATTTCTATGCAAACGAATACAAACGTTATCAATGTTTTTGTAAAAATTATGGAAAGAATCAGCTGTATAAAGTAGCATGCGGCCCAAGCGCGGAAGACTATAACTGGACCAAAGAACTCATGAGCCGCATTGACCACTGCCATGCCAGCGGCATCAGCCTTCACTATTATACAGTCCCCGGTGACTGGGAACACAAGGGCAGTGCTACCGATTTCAGTGATCTGGAATATTACACAACGATTGCAAAAGCTCTGCACATTGAAGATATCATCCAAAAGCATCTGTCGATCATGGATAAGTACGACCCAAATCATGATATCGACCTGCTGGTAGATGAGTGGGGAACCTGGTATGATGTGGAACCCGGAACAAACCCCGGATTTTTGTATCAGCAGAATACAATGCGGGATGCCATTGTGGCAGCTCTTCATCTCAATATCTTTAACAAGCACAGCGACCGTATTGCCATGGCAAACATCGCTCAGGTAGTCAACGTCCTGCAGGCAATGATCCTGACGGAAGATACAAAGATGCTTAAAACTCCGACATATGATGTCTTTCAGATGTACAAAGAACATCAGGGAGCCCGGCTGGTGGAAAGCCATATAATTTCTTCCTGCTGCGATTCGGGAGCCAACATAAACGAACCGGTTGTCCGGTATCAGGATATCGCTATCCCTGCATTGTCTGAATCTGTCTCTATTACAGAACAAAATGATCAAAAGCTTCTGACCATAACCTTGGCAAATACATCTTTGACAGACTCTCTGTGCGTAGAACTGGAACTCCATATGAAATATTCTTTTACCGGAGAAGCTTCTGTCGCTATGCTTCACGGAGATGTACACGACTGCAATACCTTTGATGATCCGGACCGGGTACGTGCATTCGCATCCGAAGAAGAATGGAATGGCAATATTCAGACTGTCACATTGCCGGCCTGCAGTATCTGCCGTATCCTCTGCCATGTCAGTTAAACCCTTTTGCATCCGGTGTCTGATCCGTGAAATGACTGACAAAGATGCAAAGCAGCAAATTATATCTTATCAACAGCAGATACCGGATCATGAAAAAACAGCCCCTTCTCTTTACGAGAAAAGACTGTCTATCTGCAAGGATTGTAAATGGCTGTATCTGGGAACCTGCCGTAAATGTGGCAGTTATGTAGAAGCAAGAGCTTTCCGTAAGGACGATCACTGTCCCCTCGGAAAGCGTATGTGGTAAAGTTTTACCCTCTGTTTCTATTTGTTCCGGGTTTTTTCTAATCGAGTAGGAGGGGCGGTCGCTTTAACGATTAAAAAATCGTGAGGCGGCAGCCTCCTTTTTATTTCTTTTCAGTGTTCAAAACGCCTCATAAAATCTGACATCCTGCACACTCCTGCTGCTCCGTTGTCCATGCATGCCCGCTGGTTCTCATCACATATCCCCCCGAGAGCATATACCGGTATTTTTACACTTTCACATACCTGTCGTAGAAAACCGGTCCCACGGGGCGGTACACCTTTTTTGCAGTCTGTAGCAAACACATGGCCTGCCGCCACATAAGCTGCACCCAGCTTTTCGGCTTCTATTGCTTCCTCCACCGAATGAACCGATGCGCCTATCTGTTCAAAACATCTTTTTTGCTGGACCGGGAGGCTGCGCAGCAAAGGAAGCGGCAGATGAACTGCCTGAACACCAAGTATTTTGGCAGCCTCCGGATAATAATGCAGGACAAGCGGCACCTGCATCTGTCTGCATATTTCCAGTACCTTTTCTGCTAATTTTACATACTCCTCCTGAGACAGATCCTTCTCCCTTAATATAATTTTTTCCGGCTGCAGTCCTGCCACGTACCGGATCTGTTTTAAAAAATCACCCTTTACTAAGTGGCGGTTTGTAATACATATCTGTGGTATCTTACACATAAATGTAATCATTTAATACCGGCTGCAGTCCCTCTGATTCCATATCCTGATACATCTGATCAAAACTTCTGGAATCTGCGATTTCGAACTGTTCATCTCCGGTATCCTCCTCACTTTCTCCTGTATATTTTTCCTCATGATCCCCGATCCCCGTAGATACTCCTGCAGAAATCTTTGTTGCGGCAATCTTGGCAATACCATCCCTAAATTGTTTCTCTTCTCTGGAAGATACCGTGATCCCCACATACGGCAAAAAAATGCGATATGCACAAAGCACCTGACAAAGCTGGCGTTCGTGTACATCTAACGGATTGATCTTGTCATTATTGATTATCGGACGAAGCCGCGGACAAGATAGAGAAAACTCTCCCTGCGGATATTTTCTTTGAAGGTAATATACATGAAGTGCCGAAGCAAGCGCATCCTTTCTGAAATCAGCCAGTCCAAGAAGCGCTGAAAAACCAACGCCCCGCATACCGCCCATCAATGCACGTTCCTGTGCCTCAAAGCGATACGGAAATACCCTTTTATGTCCCATTAAATGCAGCGTTTCATACTTGTCGCTGTCATATGTCTCCTGAAATACCGTCACATAATCTGCGCCACACTCATGAAGATAGTGGTAATCCTCTGAATTAACCGGATAAATCTCCAGTCCTACATTCCTAAAATATTCTTTCGCCATTTTGCAGGCTTCTCCAATATACTTCATATCGCTCATAGACGGACTTTCTCCCGTCAGCAGAAGTATCTCTTCTATTCCGGAGTCCGCAATGATCTTCATTTCCTTGCGGATTTCGTCTGCATTCAGTCTCTTTCGGTTAATATCGTTATAACAGTTAAATCCGCAGTATATACAATAATTCTCACAATAATTTGCAATATATAAAGGGGTAAACAGATATACCGTATTGCCAAAATGCATACTTGTCTCTCTCTTTGCCCTTGCCGCCATCTCCTCTAAAAACGGTTCTGCTGCCGGAGAAAGAAGAGCCTTAAAGTCCTCCACACCGCATCTTTCATTCTGCAATGCCCGTCTCACATCTGCTGCTGTATATTGGGAATAGTCATAAGACTCCATTTCGCCAAGCACCTTTTGACGGATTTCGGGAGAAATCTGCTCCATCCCCTCCATATATGACATATGATCTGTACGACAGGAGGGATCATTCTCCAGATTATGCTTCTTTTCTAAAGCCTTCCCGCTTAACTTGTCGGAATCCACAAAAAAGTCATTTTCCATTTTTCTTCTCTCCTATTTTCTAATCTCTCAAAAATCCGGTCAACGGATCAGACGCAGATGCTCCTCGTTCCAATACTCTGCCCAGACCTGCAAGGTATGCGGCCCGGCCTGCATTGATTGCATCCTTAAAGGATCCTGCCATGGCTGCTACATTCCCCGCCGTAGCAATTGCTGTATTGGCCATCACCGCTGCAGCTCCCATCTCCATACATTCGCATGCCTGAGACGGCCGTCCTATCCCTGCATCCACAATGATCGGCAGATCAATTTCATCTATCAGGATCTGAATAAATTCCTTTGTGGCTAATCCCTTGTTGGATCCGATCGGTGAGGCCAGAGGCATCACCGCTGCAGCTCCGGCATTTACCAGATCTCTTGCAGCATACAGATCCGGATACATATACGGAAGAACGATGAATCCTTCCTCCGCCAGCTGCTCTGTTGCCTTAATGGTTTCTACATTGTCCGGAAGCAGATATTTGCTGTCACGCATGATCTCCACTTTTACAAAATCTCCACAACCAAGCTCTCTTGCCATTCTTGCAATACGGACTGCCTCTTTGGCATCTCTTGCTCCCGAAGTATTTGGCAGCAGTGTCACATGCTCCGGTATATAATCGAGGATATTTTCACCCTGTCTGGTATTTGTTCGGCGCACCGCCAATGTAATGATCTCTGCCTGTGCATTCTCCACGGCAGCCTTGATCAGCTCCATAGAATATTTTCCGGATCCCAGAATAAATCTTGAAGAAAACTCTCTTCCCCCCAATGTAAATGTATCTTTGCTCATCTTGCTCCTCCTCCCATAAACATTACTATCTCAACAACATCTCCTGCTTTAAAAACAGTTTCAGGAAATTTTTCTCTTGGGACCATTTCCTCATTAAGCTCGACTGCTACCATTTCCGGCCGGTGTCCCTGCTCTTTCAGAAACTCCAAAAGCCCCTTTTCCTGATAATCAAATTCCTGTCCATTAATCTTGATCATAATTCTTATCCGGACTCCTCTCTGTATATTACGACTGACAAAAAAAGGTACACGAGAAAGACACCCGTGGTGGTGTCCCCCTTCGTGTACCAAAATCCGATCAGCACTCTGTCCCCAAGAATAACATGAGACGAAAAAAAAGTCAAATATAACATTTTTGTTATTTGCTAAGACTTCCCACATCCAAAACCGATATATATCCATAATATGTCTTATACCTTGAAGAAAAAACAGGCATTTTGCCTCGGAATACAAATTGATCCGTGAGCTGTGACTATACTATTCATCCATCTCCTCTTCCCAATCATCATACGCCTCATCATATCCATATTCATATGCTTCCTCACTGTCACAGTCACCAAATTCATCAATAGCATAATCCTCTGCATAGTCATCCGCATAATCATCCGCATTGTCATAATCATACATTTCCGAATTATTAGAATATTCATGGGATTTCGAGCGGGAATAACTGCCTGTACTCCCGGAAGAACCTGTTCCTTCGTGACTCTCGGAAGAATCTGGAGATGCTGATACCTTATCTTTGTCCCAATTTATTCGGCCATGTCTGATATCATCTCTGATCAGGGAACCATTTATAGCAAGGGTATGCAGTTCACACCTTCCCTTCCCATCGGTCGCTTTATTGAAACAATTCGGATAATCACAATAGTAATTTTCAGACCATATATTGATTCCTGCAAATAGCAATCCCAGCGCAACTAATGTCAACAAAAAATAGATACCCATTTTTTTCTCTTGTTTTTCATCCTGATCTGTTTTATTCTTTTTCTGATCCATAATACTCTCCCTTCCTCCGTCCATAGCGGCACAGATACTATCCATCAACTGTTCATCTGTTTCCAAAAAAAATCCAAAAATTATCATATTTACCTTGAATGAAAAACTAAAACCCAACTGAAAATACGTCTAATAATCAAAATTCTGTTCTGAGGTCAAATAAAGCCCTAATAATGGATGTTCAAATTCAAATATCATGCTATAATTAAGGCATCCCAGATAGCAGGTATATATTTGTTTGCATGATTAACAGACGGCTGGCTACTTGTTATGCAAAAGTAAATGCGACCCGTCTATTTAATACCTATTGACAAATCGATTACTATCTGCAGCTTCGGTCTAATTACTTTTTAACGAATAAATCTGGCATTAAATGCACTTCATCTGGCGGGATGAGGTGCATTTTTAATAATGACATTAATGCTTTGAAATCTTCGTCATCCTCTTCTACGAGCTCGTATGGACTTTTATTTCCAAGTCCAGGACGTTTTACACTATTGATATGATTCATTAATAAAGTCATATCTTCTTGCGTGTATGGGTTTAAGCTTTTTCCTTTTGGCACGGCATAACGAATAAATTCATGATTCTTCTCGATACACCCTTTTTGCCATGAAGCCATTGGATCACAGTAATAAAGGCTTGTTCTATAAACTAGGAAGCCATCCTCATCCGGCGTAAGTTCTAACTCATCTACCTTCTTGAATTCACTTCCATTGTCGGTCAAAATAACTGGAAACAACCGTCTGAAAACATCTATTCCCAATCCTGTCTCGAGATAGTCAAAAACCCTTTTTACAGATTCTGCTTTTCCATCTGGCATCAGGAATAGTAGCATTACGTTGTTCTTTCTAAAGATCATTGTAAGCAAACGCTTTCCAGATTTTCTAACGCCTTTTACAGTATCCATTTCTGTTACTTCATCTTCTGAATATTTGAATTTCATCGCATATTCAAAATCCTCATATGTCCTACACTGTCTATACTCCATTGAGTGAAATCCATTGATATCGTTGTACTTTTTCTTTCGTTGTTTGTAGCCTGTCTTTCTTCTTAAATCTATGTTTTTAATAGATAAGGCACCTTCATCGATATAGTTATAAAGTGTTCTCAAACACACTGGCATTTCATTTTCATGTTCTGCATATATGTGTGTTAAAGGCTGGCCTTTCTTAACAAGTCGAGTCACAAGTTCATCCAATTCTTCCTTCTTTTCATCAGAAAGTCTAACTCCTTGTCGACTCTCCGATCTACGACGAGTTACAGCTGCATCAGCGAATTTCGCACTGTAAATATACTTATCTTTGTTGCAAAGCTTTTTATCCTTACAGTTATTACAAACATACGGAGAAGAATCAAACTTACGGCAAGCAACTGATACATATCTATCGCATACCTTGGTACAATCCACTCCTCTGCAAAGTCTACACTTTGTATTACAGGCTTCTTCATCACCCCCGCATAAATTCTTTACCGTACAATGTCTTACCTTGCTACAATCCTTTCCATTAGGATAATTACCTTTTATGAAAGTTCTGTTTTCTTTAACTTCATGAGCAATAGTAGATGGATGTCTTCGAAGTCTTTTTGCTATTTTTTTGAATGACTCCCCGATGCATATCCCAGTTTCTATTGCTATTCGATCTGACAGGTCCATTTGTCCACTAGCATTGTAATAATTCATATCTGCTCCTTTCCCAGCAGATAGTAATCGATATAACCAATATATCATGCCTTGGAAAGGGCTGTAGAAAAAGTAAACTAGACCTTTTATAGCCATTTTCAGTTGTCAAAGTGCGGGTTTAATTTTTCATTCTAGGGGATTATCATATTTATATTATACGATATTGGCAGTCCAATAAACAGTACTATATTTATATAAACAAAAAATGGGGAAATCCTTGCTATACCTATATCCGCAAGGATTTGCCCATTTATCCGAACATTTTTTATATGACTCTATCGCAAATTAAATATATTTTAATTTTCAAAAAGGATCTGTTCTCCCTGTATCACCTCATACCGTATCAGACTCTCGCCTTCCAGATCCACTCGATGCATATCTACTGCCGTGATCTGATGATTCCCGTAGGTCGTATAATAATAAATCCCTTTTGTAGCATTACAGCAGGAGGTATACAATGTAATCTCATATTTACCTTCTCCCACATCACAACAGCCTCTTGGCTGATCCACACTCCCGAGAATATGAAAGAACTGGCTGACACTTTCTGTTTCACTGTCTCCTGAGACAGAATTTTCCTTTACAAATGCAGCACGCACAAAACGCGAGGCAGACGATAAATCTCCCGGCAATCCGATTGCTCCCATGCCACGGCTGTAGGTTTCCAGCGGCAGGCCGGGTGCAAAGCTGTTTTGTGGCTGTTTTATTGACAGCTTCATATAATTGTTCAATTGAAACATCTGCATTTCAAACGGTGGATTATTCGTCAGTATCCCCACCGGATTATCATGGACATGCAGACCATCCGCCATAGATTCTACAGTAATACAATCCCCGGCATCGGCAATCATCCAATGAAGTCCGGCTGCCGGAAGCTGACTACTGAACGGCGTCCCCGTAAGATTTATCCCTGATAATAAATCCCTCACCTGCTCCATCGATGCACACTGTGACAGCACCCATGGAATAAATTCAAACTGTGCAACGTTTTCTCTGTCCTCTTTTACGGACTGATACGATGCATTCCCCACAAAATTTAATCCGGCCATGCCGATTCCTTTTTCATTGACCGCATCATAATATAAAGGATAACCGTCTGCCACATGTGCCATCCCGATCATCGCATAATGATTTTTCCTCAATCCCATATGGCGGAATGAAAAAGGATAATTCCGTGGAGTGATCGTTATCTCATCACCATAAGAAAATTCATAATCCAGTGTTCTTCCGATATAAAAATCTTTTGTCTTATAAGTTGCTGCCGTACACATAATGCCTCCATATTTCATTTTTATATTTTACTTACCTGATAGCATCATTATAAAATAAACTTTCATTTTTTTCCATACAAAATGCTCTTTATCTGTTTTTATACAAACTGCCAAAGCCAATAGATCACCCCGACGATCCAGCTGCAGAATATTCCATAAAGGATTACCGGTCCTGCGATCGTAAAGATCTTGCAGCCAATACCAAATACCTGTCCCTCAGCCTGAAATTCAATAGCGGGAGAGACTACCGAATTAGCAAATCCGGTAATCGGTACAATGCTCCCGGCACCGCCAAACTGTCCCAGCTTCTGGTAAATATTGAATCCGGTCAATATAATGCTCAACAGGATCAATGATAATGTGGTATATGATCCGGCAAGCTCTTTATCATTTCCCAGATATTGATAAAAACTGTTAAAACCTTCTCCAAGCAGACAGATCGCCCCTCCTACAAGAAATGCTTTTGCACAATTAAGGAAGCGGTTCGTTTTCGGTGTGATGTTACTGACATATTTATTATATTTTTCTTTTTGTTTTTCACTGTCTGTTTCCTGCAAAACATCCTCAATCTGTGGATCCTTTTCCTGTTCCATAATAAACCATCCTTTCATTGTCCCATTTTATGGACATATATTTCATTTAACATCAAACATTTTATTTTCTTGTCAACGGACCATTCGGAAGTACAACTGATAAAAGCATGCCAGTGCTTTTCCCAATGCCAGTGCCAGGATGAGAAATGGAAGTCCTGTTACCAGTTTCACCCGCTGAACCAGCACCGGTATTACCTTTAATGTCTCCGCCAGTGCCATTGCAAGGCATCCGACATAGATGCCGGTAAATATGCCAAACACAGCAAGCAAGGCACTTCCAAACGGCAGAGATATGTCAAAAACAGTGATCACAGCTCCCACCGTTCCTCCCAAAAAAATACAATTTTCCAAATGATATACCCGTTTTGCCATATGAAGCCTGCTTGCCAGCCTTGGAAGCATCTCCAATATTGAAACAAACGCAAATACTCCGCCGGCCACACTGATTCCCCCGGCAAAACCGATCAATCCCAAAAGGATTTGCTTCCAGATCATGAAATCTCCTTCCCTTCCCTTGATGCATTTTTTATGATGGCATTATTCATTTCCTGCTCATAATTACGCATTTCCAGATGAAGAGGCGTTGGATCATCCCTCTCATTTCTTGCTGAAAAATGATTATAAAATCCCAATATCCCTATTGCGATCCCAACACAGTACGTGATTTCCATAATACTTCCTTTTGTCTGTTCGGTTCCCATAACCAATTTATAGAACAGCGAAAATACATCCCCCACACTGACATCCGTATTAAATGTCATGATCGTAAAACCTGCCCCAAAAAATATGATCAGGCTCACCAGCGCTGCCTTCATGACTTCCATAAATTTGGATGGTTTCGGGATATCTTTGTATTCTATAATAAAATCCGGTTCACCGATATTCACAATTTCCAGATCAGGCCGTTGTTTTTGCAACAAGGCAATAACCTTTATTGCAGAAAATACAAGCTTTTGTTCTTTATCCTGTTGAAATGTATATATCACAAGCTTTCCCACTTCTTTTTGCAGTGTATTGTCCGCAGTAAAAACCTCAGCCACATCTTCTAACAATACTTTCTTGTGAGATATCTGGCTACTTTGTTCCAGTTTTAAGTAAATAATATCTGACCTCATTATCAATCCCCTCCTGCTCTACAAATTTGCCATTTGCATATGTTGTTCTGGCATTGTGCATAATCGCAATATAGCAGATGGTACTTAATGTCATGACGCCGACCACTAATACAAAAAACCACATCTTTTTTCTTTTCATCCTGTATTTTCCACCTTTCTCTTTTGACTATATTTTTTCCTGCATATCGTAATTTTATACAGAAAATCATATTTATTCGCTTAATTCATTTCTTAACCGAAGTAATATCTTTTTTTCCATGCGGCTGACCTGTACCTGACTGATTCCCATTTCTCTGGCTACATTTGTCTGTGTCATATCTTCGTAATACCGAAGCCGGATGAGTCTGCGTTCCTTTTCCTCCAAGGTATCTAAGAGCTGCTCCAGCAGGATCCTGTTAAGCACCCGGTCCTTTTCCTTATCTGCACCGGATTCTACTTCGCCTCTTCCACTTCCTGCCACCGATGTACGGGCTACATATCCGACACTGGCACTGCTTCCTGCCACTACCTGATCGATCATGCAGATTTCTTTGCCTTCCGGCCGGTAAACCGGTCTGTATATGGATTCTACTTCCCGGTTTGCTTCAATCGCCACTGCAATCTCTTCCGGCTCCAACTCTGTTACAGCTGCGATCTCATCAACCGTAGCCTGCCTCCCAAGCTCCTGATCAAGTTTTCTGGCTGCCATCTTTACTTTCCACCCATTTTCTTTCAGTGTACGGCTGACCTTGATCATCCCATCATCCCGCATAAATCTTTTGATTTCTCCCATGATCATAGGTACCGCATATGTGCTGAATCTGACTTCAAAATTCAGATTAAAGTGGTCTATTGCTTTGATCAGACCAATGCATCCGATCTGAAACAGATCCTCTGGATCATATCCTCTGCCATTGAAACGACGTACAATATTCCAGACAAGACCGACATTTTCCTTTACCATCTGATCTCTTGCACGCCGATCTCCCGCACGGGCCTTTTTTAATAATTCCATTACCTCCATCTGTCACTCCTCCCAAGCTCACTATCAGTTTCCGGCACCAATATGTTTTCTGAGCTTTACGCGAGTGCCTTTTCCCACTTCTGAATAAACCTCCAGTTCATCCATAAAAGCTTCCATAAAAGCAAATCCCATTCCGGAGCGTTCCCACTCCGGTTTCGTTGTATATAACGGTTCCATCGCCTTTTCAATGTCAGCAATACCTACCCCGTGGTCTACAACCTCCACTCCGATATCCTGCCCATCGATCTCACAAGTAATCTCAATCTCTCCCTCACCATTGTTATATCCGTGCAGAATACTATTTGTCACTGCCTCCGATACAGCTGTTTTCACGTCTGCCAGCTCCTCGAGGGTCGGATCCAGCCGGGTTATGTATGCCGCTACCACGGTCCTTGCAAATGCTTCATTTTGTGAATTACTATCTATGATCAGTTTCATTTTGTGCCTCCCTTTCATTTAATCCGGCAATGGCCTGTTCCGGTGTTTTATATCTCTCGATGATCTTAAACAATCCTGACAGATTAAATATCCTTTCTATCTCATTTCCAACATTGGTAACTGCAGCTTTTCCTCCCCGGAACATTACCTTTTTATACCTTCCCATGATGAGTCCGATTCCCGAACTGTCCATGAAATCGTTCTCTGTAAAATCAAAAATTATATGGCGTATATTCCCTGCATCGATCAGCCTGTCCGACTGCTCCCGCAATATATCTACCGCGTGATGATCCAGATCCTGAGAAATGTAGATGATCAGGCAGTTCTGTCTGATCTCGTAATGAATTAGTTCTCTTTCTTTTTTTTCCAAAATAATCTCCTCCTTATTTTTCGTTTTTATTTCTTCTTCCAAAAGACAAAATCAGCCTTTTGTCTTTTTTTGCTGTATTGTGGGTATTTTACGGTGCTCCAAAGAAAAAAAGACCCGCCAGAGTAATACACTTTATGTATTCTCTGACAGGTCTCCCTATCATTTCATCCTGCTATATTTTATGGTTTCCCACTTTGTCATTTGTAATGATCCGATGTATTTTCTGCCGGATATATTTATTCTCCGATTTCACGAAGACGGCTCTTTGCCTCAGATACACGCGGAGAATCAGGATAATCATTTACGATCTGATTATAATATTCTTTGGCCTTCTCAAAATCTGATTTCTGCTGATAACAGCGTCCCATAAAATACATGGCATCCGTATTATCTGCATTGAATTTTAATGATTTATTTAGAAGCTTGATCGCCTTATCATAATCCTTGTTTCCTGCGTAGTCACCCTGACCATTATAACAGTCCCTTCCTTTTTCAAAGAATGACTGTGATGCCGTAGAATATGTTTCTTTTTTTATTTTTTTGTAAAACTTCTTGGCACCATCCCCTGACAAGCTGTCAGCGTCTACTTTATCCAGTGTTTTTGCAGCGGATAATTTATCATCATTCATATAGTACTGCATTGCCTGAATGAGATTATCATATACTTCCTGCACGGCATCCAGATCTGTAGGTGTACCACTCTGATAATCCGACAGACGTTTTGTTAATTCATCCACCTGCTTCTGCAGCTCCGAATTCGCATTTTTCAGTGTGCTGACATCACTTTCCCCGGAAGCAAGATTTTCGCTGTAGGTTTTGAAAGCCTTATTTTCTTTTGTGCTGGAATGTTGCTTTAATGCCGGTGTAATCAAAAACTGCATGATCACAATACCGGCAATTAATCCCAGTAAGACATGTACAAATGGCAGAATAGAAGGCTTTTCTTCTTTATACAATGTGATCGGTTTATAGGCATTTTCATCAACCCGCGGCAATGTCTTTTTCACAGGCTGCTCCTTCTTTGTCTCCTTTTGGACCGGATCATTTTCTCTCTTTATATGGACATCCGACAACTCCTTTAAATATGCCAATGTAGTAGTATTGGTCACATCTATATGACTGATAGACTTCATCAGACGATACGCACGCACTCTGTTTTCTTTTTTCCCTGTCTTCATATAGAGAAGTGCCAGCAGCTGATGTGCCCGGATAAACTTCGGATTTGTGCTTACTACCTTTTTCAATTGAATGATGGCCATGTCCTCATCACCATTCTTTGCAGAAAAAAGTGCTGAATTATATTTTTTGACCATCTGGCTGTAAGTCTCTAACCGGTTCGGATTCGACTGGATCAATTGTATGTAATGATCTGCCTCGTTATGTTCCTCTTGGAAATGCTTGCTGATAACCCACTCGCTTAAAGCGGAGACAATCTCCCCCTCCTCAAAGTAGATCAATCCCAAAAGATTTCTGGCACTTGTATTTAATTTATTAAATTTTAAACTTTTGTGCAAAGATGCGATGGCTCCAGATAAATCTCTGACTTTTGCCTGCTCCAGACCGCGGTTATAGCAGATATTCGATGCACTGAGAACCCTGCGGTAGTTTCGCAGCTCCTGTCCACAATTATCACAACGATCTTTCTTAAAAGACACCTCTGCATTACATCTTGGACATCTCATTTCTATTCCCCTATTCTGCATTCTTATTGTTTGTACCTGCATCTGCCAGAATACTCTGTAGCAGATCCATTACGTCTGTTGTACTGTTTCCGTAAATAGCATCCTCCGCCTGCTCAATGTCAAGACTTGGCTGGAATTTTTCTAATTCTGCCTCGAAATCCATCTTACACTACCTCCATTCAATCATCAAATCATTTCTGCCGCAATTGTCGACATTATTCTAATCCATAAGATACAATTCCCGAACCCCTTCGTCTATATTCCACACCATCTATCTCATCCTTCACGGACACATGCTTCCCATTAATGGAAATCTCTGTCCCCGGATGAACCTTTCTCCAAATTGTAATACTGGCATCATTTGCCTTGCTCATGAGATCAACGGTCTCCTGTTTCCTCTTCATGATCTCATTCAATCTGGTATCTTTCTCTATTTTCATTCTGGTCAGTTTGATCTTTTTTTGCTGCAGTTCCTCATTTTTTGAGACCTTCAAAACCTGATCGACTTTCTTGATGGCCTCCAGGATTTTTTCGACTTCCTCCTGAACCTTTTTGCGGCTGTTTTCATGCTGTATCAACAGTACAAACAGATTCTCCTCGATCCCTGCACATAGATCAGTCCTGACTTCAGACATATTTCCCACTACCATAGTTTCTATACTATGCATAGCAGAAATACTTCCACCTATGATCGCACCAAACCGACCGGATACCTTCACATCCTGCCCGCTGCTGATCTGACAATTCATAATCGCATTTGCTTCTACATTGCCATCACAGTCAATAAATGTCTGCTCAAAAAACTTTCCGGATACAGATCCTTTTGCCGCAACCTTTCCCTGGCCATTTCCCTGCATACCGTTTTTCAAAATGACATCTTTGCCGGCTACCAGCGTCGCTGATTCCACATAACCATCTACAATGATCCCTCCCTTGTCAGAGATCACTGTCATTCCCGCAAGCACATTTCCGCGAATATGAATATCCCCCACAAAGTGGACATTGCCTGTAATAGTATATGACACATCACTGTCAATCGTCAACTCATCGCTGATATTAAGGATATCATTCTGGTAAGTCGCCTTACCGGTAATTTTCGCTGTATATGTCAGATTATCTTCTGACAACAAAAAGCCTTTCCCGCGCAGACGGGCCAGATCCCTGCCTTTTCTTCCTGCAAGAATATCCCCCCGGACATTCTTGCCGTCTCTGGCATCCTCTGCGGGATGATATTTTACAATTTCCTGGCCCTCCTCTACGGAAGGTACCTGGCCGCAGGAGGTATAATCAACCGAGCCATCCTTAAGTATCTTCGGCCTGGTATCTATATTTACGGGAAATAAAAATTCAAACCAGCCATCCTTCCCTGCTACCGGCTCCTCCCCTTTCGCAACCGTAAACTGCTCAAAATATCTTTTTTCTGCGACTGCTTTCTGCAGAACATCCTCCCGAATTCCGAAGCTGACACCTGCTGCTGCCAGCAGATTCTTAATCTCTGCCACCTCAAAGCTTCTCTCCGGCGTTTGCGGAGAAAGCATCATATAGGCTTCCATATCGTCTTCGGCAATCTGGATCAACACCTCGCCGGTATCCTTTTTTGTCACCTTCTCCATAAAATCTCCCCCTTATTTTTCCAACGCTTTTAATTCCTCCTCAACCTTTGTCATCATGCTTGTATATTTTTCAAGCTTTGCTTTTTCCTCAGCAACCTTACTCTCCGGTGCCTTGCTCATGAATTTTTCATTATTGAGCATACCATTTACACGCTTCAGTTCGCCCTCCAGACGTTTTTTCTCCTTGGTAAGACGCTCCTTTTCCTTCTCAAAGTCAACCAGATCCGCTAACGGCATGTAGATCGTTGCCTTTGGAATAACTACAGACACTGCATTATCTTCAATCCCTGTCTTATCCATCTGTACAAAAAGCTCTGATGCATAGATCATGTGCTCATATGCGTCACGGCTTTCTTCCAGCACTTTGCAGGTCTCCTCGTCATCAGCCACAATATATACCTGTGCTTTACGCGAATTAGCAACATTCATCTCTGTACGAATGTTACGGATACCACGGATTACATTTTTAATATGCTCTGCCATCTCTTCTGCAGCCGGATTATTCCACTGCTCCTTGTATTCCGGCCAGGAAGAGATCATGATAGACTCTTCTTCTGACTGTATTGTACAGAAGATCTCCTCTGTGATAAACGGCATATAAGGGTGAAGCAGCTTGAGAGAATCAATAAGTACTGTACGAAGTGTCCAGAAAGCTGCATTTGCAGATGCCGGATCCTCCTCCTTAGCAAACAGTCTCGGCTTTACGATCTCAATATACCAGTCACAAAACTCTGTCCAGATAAAGTCATTGATCTTTTGTACGGCAACTCCCAGCTCGTACTTCTCCATATTCTCTGTAATTTCCTTCGCCAGAGTATTTACCTTGGAAAGGATCCATTTATCTGCTTCCTTTAACTCATCATATGCAGGTTTCGTGATGGTATTATCACCTAAATGCATCATGATGAAACGGGACGCATTCCATACCTTATTAGCAAAGTTACGGCTTGCCTCAACACGCTCCCAGTAGAAACGCATATCGTTCCCCGGTGCATTTCCTGTGACCAGCGTGAAACGAAGGGCATCTGCACCATACTTATCAATAACCTCCAATGGATCAATACCATTGCCGAGGGATTTACTCATCTTACGTCCCTGACTGTCTCTTACCAGTCCGTGGATCAATACCGTATCAAACGGAACCTCTCCGGTGTGCTCCAGTCCGGAGAACATCATACGCATAACCCAAAATGGAATGATATCATAACCTGTTACCAGAGTACTTGTTGGATAAAAATAATCCATCTCCTCAGTGTTATCCGGCCACCCAAGGGTACTGAATGGCCAAAGTGCAGAGGAGAACCAGGTATCCAGTGTATCCGGATCCTGTCTCATTGACTTGCCGCATTTTGGACAATTGCAGCTATTTTCTTTCGTGACAACCATTTCACCGCAGTCATCGCAGTAAAATGCCGGAATCTGATGTCCCCACCAGAGCTGACGGGAAATACACCAGTCACGAATATTTTCTAACCAATGAAAATAAGTCTTTTCAAAATGTGTTGGTACAAACTTAGTATCTCCATTTTTCACTGCATCAATTGCCGGCTTTGCCAGATCTTTCATAGCAACGAACCACTGCTTTGATACTCGTGGTTCTACAGTTGTATGACAACGATAGCAGGTACCTACATTATGCTCATGGTCTTCTACTTTCAGCAGAGCACCCTCTGCCTCCAGATCTGCTACGATTGCTTTTCTTGCCTCATAGCGGTCCATGCCTGCATATTTCGGATAATCCTCTACGATCTTAGCATCATCTGTCAGTACATTGATCACTTCCAGATTATGACGGAGTCCTACCTCAAAGTCGTTCGGGT
Organism: Lachnospiraceae bacterium; assembly: GCA_022774505.1. Lineage (GTDB taxonomy): Bacteria > Bacillota > Clostridia > Lachnospirales > Lachnospiraceae > Jutongia. The sequence goes on along the minus strand of JALFLW010000030.1, from coordinate 3,281 downwards.
CATGTGCCGGTGTGATCTTTACAACACCGGTACCAAATTCCATATCTACATAGTCATCTGCGATGATCGGAATCTGACGGTGTACGATTGGCAGATCCAACATCTTACCTACCATATCCTTATAACGATCATCCTTCGGATTGACTGCTACTGCTGTATCACCGAGAAGTGTCTCCGGACGTGTGGTTGCCAGATCAATATATCCGGTGCCGTCTGTTGTCTTATAGCGTAAATGCCAAAAATGACCTGCCTGATCCTCGTACTCTACCTCTGCATCAGAAATTGATGTCAGACAATGAGGACACCAGTTGATAATACGCTCTCCGCGATAGATCAATCCCTTGTTGTACAGCTTCACAAATACTTCCTTAACTGCCTTGGAGCATCCCTCATCCATAGTGAAACACTCTCTGTCCCAATCACAGGAGGAGCCTATTTTCTTGAGCTGTTCTACAATACGACCGCCGTACTGCTTCTTCCAGTCCCATACATGCTCCAAAAACTTTTCTCTTCCAATATCATCCTTGGAAATTCCCTCTTTTGCAAGCTTCTCTACAACCTTTGCCTCTGTAGCAATAGATGCATGATCAGTTCCCGGCACCCAGAGTGCCTCATATCCCTGCATCCTTTTGAAACGGATCAAAATATCCTGCAGTGTATTATCCAGGGCATGTCCCATGTGGAGCTGCCCTGTAATATTGGGCGGTGGCATAACAATCGTAAACGGTTTCCTGCTCCGGTCTACCTCCGCATGGAAATATTTCTTTTCCTGCCACTTATCATAGGTTCTTTTCTCTATGTCCGCAGGATTATAGTTTTTGTCCAGTTCTTTTGCCATTATCTTACATCCTTTCTCATGATTGATCAGTCTCAGTCATATTAGATTTTTCTTCTGCCCACCCGGTGTAAACGACAGCTTTTATATGTGCCGCCGTAATATTTCCAAAAATCCTTTGCCTCAGAAAACAGGCTGTCATAAACCTTTCCATTCAATTCTACCCATGCATGACCGGTATCAAAGGCTACATATACTTTTTTGTAGCCGATTTCATGAAACATAAATGCCAGTGCCGATGCCGTGGATACGCAGCATCCTGCATGATGCTTAAAGATATCATTCGCAAATGTTGACTCCCATCCTTTCTTTTTATAACGTGTCTTTAACAAACGATATCTGCGGTACGGAAATTTAATGATATATTTATAACATTTCATCCTCTTTTTTTCAATAGAATCTGAAGGTTTTGTGATCCTGCGCACAATCCTTGACGCAGTACGCATTGTCTCAATCTTTCTGCAGTTAAGCTTTGTCTTAACGGCACAGCCTTTTTTGATGCGGATCCCATCTACTTTGCCATGGTATACCATGACTCCTGTCTCGCGATCCATATAATGATATTTCTTGCCTTTTTTCAGCCAGCCATGGTACATCTTGCCTTTTCTATCAAAATAATATGTTTTATCATTGATCGTAATAAATTTCTTTTTTGCTTTTTTTCCATTATTTAAACGGTAATAGGCTTCGTACCTCCTCTGGATAAGCCGTCCCGGCACCTCCTCTTTCTCTGCTTTCGAAGTGGCACGCGGCTCTGCAGGTCCCGCAGTCTCAGTCCCTTTGTACAGTGAACGTTCCGTCTTTACAACCGCAGCCTGTGCAGCCTCTGCTGCAGTGACTCCTCCGGCTGCCTCCCCAAGACTTTGCATCAATAATACTGCCATCATGGCAGAAACAACTGCCTTTTTGATTCCCAGCCCCATTTCTCTCTTTTTCATTTTTGGTTTCCCCTTCCTATTCTACGCTATCGACAATCCATGTCTTTTTATTTTTGGTATGACAATAAACAGAAAATCCATCATATTTAGCAATACCATCATACTCATTTTTATAATAACAGCTTGTAGCCTTTGTCAGCTTCTTATATTTTCCAATCACCTTTACCAAAAGGGTCAGTTTCTTTCCTACATATTTCTTTGCTGTCTTTTTGTTCTTTTGTATTGTCTTTTTTGCCTTTTTACTTGTCTTCTTGGCCTTTGTCGTCGTTGTCTGTGTTGATGTTGTAGAACGCTTAGCCGCTGACACATGAACCGTCTGAGCCCCCGTGGCATCTATTCCACCTGTGGGCATTGTAAAACTTCCCACTGCCATACACAAAGTTAAGACTACTGCTGCGATCTTCTTTTTCATAATTCTAATCCCCATCCCTGTATCCTCTCCGGACACATCCTTTCCTTTCTTTTGTTTCTTTTTTTGCAGGCACTCTAACTAAATATGCCTTTGGAGTCATTTTACCACATATTTGTTTAGAAATCCAGTTGTGTAATAGCTTCCCGCCTTTTTTGTGATTATTTCAATCTGATAATTATCCTTCGGCACGGAAGATGTATCAATATATGCCCCATAGCTGTACGCCCTGTCAGCCTCTGCATCTGTCGGATCGTAAACAGATGGGAATGCCTCATACATCAGCAGATTCTTTTTTCCATACAGACTGATATATACCTCAGAATCGTCATCCGTCCAACGTTTGTCCGCTTCACCGTAAATGCTGATGACATTATCAGCTCCTTCAACCTCATCGACTGTCATGGTAGCGTTCGTTTTAGAGGTATCTTTTACATCCTCGTCAAAGCTTACCCCCGGTGCCATCATGTAGGGAACGCCCTCCAGCAATGTCGGTATCTGACGTTGTGCCAGCTCGATCACGACATCATCGGCCTTCTCAGAATCCACCAGACTTATATCATACGGTACTTCCTTGGTAAAATAGCCTTTTTGGTATTCCTGTGCCATAAACGGAACAAGAGCATTTCCGAAAGAATCACGATACATCAGGATATTCTTTCCATTTCCTTTATCATTGTCTGTCTTTATCTCTATCTGCTCCGTGGACTCTACCCTGTTGACATAATGGTATGTATTTTTTGTTTCATACTTCATATTCCAGTCCTTTTTTGTACTCTTCGGAAACAGCATCCCCTGCAGATCCCCCGAAAAGTTCTTTTTATTGGCATATGTTTTATCACTGTAGTCAACATGGTCTCTTTTCAGATTATCCATAATGTTTTCACAGCCTATAGATGCACCCAGATTATTCCAGTGTGTATCCAGCTTGTGATATACTTGCTTATTTTGTTTTTTGGCTTTCTTAAGAGGAGTCATAAGATCAATGTAATTCACCTTCTGCTCCCGCATTTCTTTCCGGAGGCCGTCCAGATTTCCCTTGTCGTTCAATATAACAAAACGATCCGGCATATATTCACCATAAAGAGAATTTTTATTC
>JALFLW010000016.1 GCA_022774505.1 Lachnospiraceae bacterium | reverse complement strand
TTAATTTCTTCATAATGGTCAAGGATAATGTTTTGTAAAATGTTCATAAGACTATTATGCAGAAAAAAGAGAGAAAAGAAAACCCCTTACCCCTCATGAATGAGGGGCAGGGGAGTTGAGGTGTCGAAGACACTTTTTTATGTTTGAGAATTATGTAAAGCTGTTATTTTGCGTTAGCAGCATCAAATTCTTTGATAATCTCCTCGTTTGGAGTCTTTGTCAGGAGGCTCACGATAACGATAACGATGCAGGATACCAGAAATGCAGGTAAAAGCTCATAGATATCAAAGGCCCCACCTAAAGGACGCACAAGATATTTCCAGATAAATACAACAGCACCGCCGGCAATCATACCAGAGAGGGCTCCTGCCAGATTACAACGTTTCCAAAAAAGGGAGAACAGCATAACGGCACCAAAAGATCCGCCAAATCCTGCCCAGGCAAAGGAAACAATACCAAATACACTGGAGTTGGGATCTTTTGCCATGATTATACCGATGACTGCGATAAGTATGATCGTAATTCTTGCGAGTAGGATTTCTCTTTTCGCTGAAATATTAATTCCAAGGAAGTCCTTCACTACATTTTGAGAAATACCGGAAGCAGCAGCCAAAAGCTGGCTGTCGGAGGTTGACATGGTGGCAGCTAAAACACCGGCCAGTATAGTGCCGGCCAAGAGAGCCGGAAGAACTCCGTGTTTGCTCAGCAGATTCGTGATTGCCATAATGATTGTCTCCGGATCATCTAATGGCTTGATTGAGCCATATTTTACCATACCAAGACCGACAATACCGATAAAGACAGCGATCGTCATGGCGATCACTACCCAGATTGTGGCGATACGGCGTGAAAGTACCAGTTTTTTCTCATCTTCAATAGACATGAAACGCACCAGAATATGTGGCATACCAAAGTAGCCGATTCCCCAGGCGAGGGTGGAGATGATCGGGATGATTCCTCCATAAGAGGCGGCATTTCCGGTGGCAGCATCATAAAGATCTGTCAAAGAGAAATATCCCGGAAGAGAACGGGCATTATCCATTACGGCATCAAGGCCGCCGGCTTTGTTGACGCCAAAGACCATAACGGTTATCAAGGCGATACTCATAACAATACTCTGAATAAGATCTGTTGTACATACGGCACTGAATCCGCCCATTAATGTATAGCATACAATGACAAGAGCAGAAAGTACCATTGCTGTCATGTAATCAGCCCCGAAAAGGCTGTGGAACAGTTTACCACATGCTGCAAAACCGGATGCCGTATATGGAATAAAAAATATTACTATAACTAACGCTGCGATAGCGGTAATTATATTTTTTTTATCATGGAAACGTTTTGCAAGGAAATCCGGAACGGTGATCGCCTTGATATTGCTGGAGTAACGGCGTAATTTTCTGGCCACGAAAAACCAGTTCAGCCAGGTTCCTATAGCAAGACCTGCGGCAGTCCAAAAGGCACTGCAGACCCCGGACAGATAAGCGACACCGGGGAGTCCCATCAGCAGCCAGCTGGACATATCGCTTGCTTCGGCACTCATGGCTACCACCAGGGGACCCATTTTTCGTCCTCCCAGATAGAAGTCCTCCGAGGTTTTGTTTTGGTTACTGAACCGAATACCGATATAGATCATTCCTATCAGATATGCGGCGATCGCAATAATTATACAGACGTCAGTCATTCTGAATTTCCTCCTTTTGTGTTTGTATTATTGACAAAAAAATGATGTCCCATGATATCCATAGGACATTCAACTTTTCCACTATACAATAAAGAAGGGTATGGTGTCAAATTTAACAGGTTATAATGCAGTTTTTGTATGGCCGCTTACAGATAAGGGCGAATACATTTTCGCAGCTCCTGTTCAATGGAGATCAGCCGGGTACAAAATTCTTTTGCGGTATTGTCTGCATCCGGATATTGATTCATATATTTATAGAGAGATTTGATCCCCATATTGCATCCATCAGTCATAAGATCAGCGGCTGTCTGATCACTCTCATCGATTTCCATCTGCATATTCGTTTTCAGCCATGCCATGCTTTTTGCTATGGGATTTGGACTTTTTTCTCCGCTGTGATGCTTTAAGAGTGCTTCGTGAATATCATTTCCGAGTTTTGCATGGTGATCCAGAGTTTCCTGAAGGAGTGCCTGAAAATCCGGACAGTGAATCTTATCCTTTATTTCATTGATCGCGGAAACAGCCATTTTGCTTCCTGCATCACATTCTTTTAATAAGTTGATGGTATCTTGTTCATTCATGATCGATCCCTGCCTTTTGAAGAAATATTTTTTGATATTTTTAGTATGGACAAAAAAATGAAAAAAAACCAAAAAACAGAAAAACTTGTAAAATTTCTTAGAAAATGCTAATTTAATAACTGTAAATGGTATTATAATGGCAACATGCTTTCGAAAGTGAACAGTTGATCAGGATTTTTGGAAAGGAGGAAATTATTATGCTAGTACTAAAATATATTATTAAGGGAAGAGATTATTTGCAGAGGTACTGCAGAGTGTAAGGTGAATATGGACATATGATTGTGTTATGCCGCAGTCGTATATTTTAGAAAATTATCATATCTGTATTACTAATGGCTATTATCTGATATAGCTGTTTTCATAGTTCAGGATTATTCTAAACTGTATTACATGTAAAACTCTGTGGGAATGATTTTCAAGGCATTTGGTAGAGTTTTGCAGAAGTAGTAGAGTTTCTTTTTGTCTTTAGACATATATTTAGAAAATGAATCAATACGTTCTATACTCAAACTCAATAAAAGAACAAATGTTCGTATAAAATGCTAAGAATTGATATTCCCGATTTGATACAATGATGTAAATTAATTTATAAATTGAGAAATAAGTGAGGGAAATATGAAAAAGAAAGAAAAAGTTCCTCAAAAAATGGGTGTATGGAATAGCATGTGTTATACGATACGAACCATTTGGAGAGCAGATAAGGGATGCATTTTATTGTCCTTTTATAAGAATTGTACAGAAGAAGTATATATGTCATTTTTCTTTATTCTGATGCTTCAGATGATATATTCATATATTGAAAATGGAAAGTCGTTTATGGGATTACTGCATTTTGTGACATTGTTTTGCCTTGGTCATATCTGTATTCATCTCGTGTCTGCCTGGTATGCATACTATATTAGAAAAAAGACACCGAGAGTGTACGCGTACATATTTAACCGGGTGATCGATAAGGCAGTGCAGATCGAGCTGACGAAGTATGAACAGCCCGATTTTTATGATAAATTTGCCAGAGCATTGGATGAATGTCTGACAAAGGCGATGGATGGACTATACTCCCTGACCTGGGCACTGGGGTGTGCATTGTCTGCAGTGGCAGCAGTTTTTTTGATCGCACGGGTTGATCCGGTAATGATCCTCTTTTCTCTGCCATCGATTGCAGCATCATTTTTTTTCAGTTCTGTGATCAATGGGCTTCAGTACAAACTTCGTTTGGAGGAAACAAGGGATAAGCGTACTGCAGAATATGTCAAAAGGGTATTCTACGAGAAAAAATATGCAAGCGAGATACGTCTATATGATATCCGTAAAGTGCTTTTGAGAGAGCATAAAGAGAGCTTTGACAGCAGACAAAAGCTCTATGCTGCGATGTATCGAAAGATTAATTTTTACAAGCAGCTGCAGGATATTGTGATATTCGGACTGCCTATTCTTCTGACATATATCTATGTCAGTTTCGTGATAAAGACTACCGGGGATGTCGGAATCGGTCTGTATGTAGCGACTTTAGGGAGTGTGGATTACTTTGCCTGGCGCGTTAAGACAGCTATCAAAAATTTCATGGAAGCCGGAAAGAATTGTATGTATATGAATAACCTTCAGGAATTTCTGGAGATGGAGGAGGAGACTATAGAAAACGGTACGCAACCGGTAGAAGGTGATCTGGGAGATATAGAAATGAACCATGTGAGTTTCAGGTATACCGGCAGCAGTGATCCGGTTATCCGGGATCTGTCCCTGCATATCCGCAAGGGGGAGAAGATTGCACTGGTAGGAGAAAATGGAGCGGGAAAGACGACATTGGTGAAGCTTCTGATGGGTCTGTATCCTGTCCGGGAGGGAGAAATATCTGTAAATGGGATTGATATCCGTAAATATGACAAAAGGGATTATCAAAAGCATTTTGGTACGGTATTTCAGGACCTGCAGATCTTTTCACTTCCTCTTTCCCATAATGTGCTGATGAAGGAGCCGGAGAGCGGACGGGAGCGGATGGCAGTAGTTGATGCTCTGCAAAAGGCTCAATTCGGGGATGTACTGGAAAAGCTTCCGGATGGTATAGACAGTATGGTGACTAAGGAGTTTGATGACAATGGTTTTATCTGTTCCGGTGGTCAGGCTCAGAAAATTGCGATTGCCCGGGTTTTTGCCAAGGAACCGGATATAGTGATATTGGATGAACCATCCAGTGCACTTGATCCGATCGCTGAGTTTAATATGTACAATAATATGTTGGAGGCATCGGAGGGGCGGACCGTGTTCTTTATTTCGCATCGCTTATCTTCCGCCAGAATCGCTGACAGGATTTATTTTCTGGAACATGGGAGGATCATAGAAAGCGGGACGCATGATGAATTGATGGAATTAAACGGGAAATATGCAGGAATGTTTCGACTTCAGGCACGAAATTACAGAAATAGAGGGGAGGCGTATGCCGGTGAATGAAAAAGAAAACAGGGATAAAATTTCTATCCGCCGCTTGGTCTCTAATGTGAGATATATTATGAAATTTGCCCTGGAAGTAGACGCAAGGGCAGTTATTACAGTGTTTGCGGCATATTTTGTATGCTCTGTGACATATGCTATTTACAGTACGCTGTTTTTGAAATACTTCATACAGATCATGCAGGATAAGACGGCAGATCTTGTGCAGGCGGTATTATTTGTATTTGCAGGCATAGCGATATTGACCATCAGTGATGCTACTGAGATTGCCGTGGAAAACTGGATAGAAGTCAGATTTCTTAAAGTAGCAGGAAAGGTACAGCGGCGATTTATCCGCAAGGCAGCAGATATTGACCTGATCTGTTATGACAATAAGGAATATTTTAATGATTTTGTGATCGCAGCCGCCCAGTCAGAGGAAATGCTGATGATGGGAGTGATGTCGACAGGTTATATTATAGGACATGTGGCAGGGATCTTTACTCTGGGTGCTTTGGTACTTTCGGTAAACCCTGTGATCGCAGTATTTCCGATTGTGGGCTTTGTTATAAATATAGTTACCCGGTTTAAGATCACAGAGTATGAGTATAACTATGATATGGAATATAAGAGGATCATGCGTAAGGCAGATTATTCTAAACGGGTATTCTATCAGCCGGAGTATGCAAAGGAGATAAAATTATCAGATATTCGTGGACCATTACAGATTCAGTTTAATGAAGCTGTTGAGGAGGTTATGGGAAAGGCACATGATATTGGTATAAAGATAGCTGTACTTTCTCTGATCAACTGGATCAGCACATTTACCGTAATGTCTGATTTTGCAATCCCTGTATATCTTGGGTATCTGGCTTTGGTGAAAAAAAGTATCGGTCTGGGTGATGTGGCGGCCATGAATAATGCGGAGGAAGGGATCAGAAATAATCTTGACGGTTTAAATTATGCGTTTGTCCGTTTTCAGAAGGTTGGTCAGTTTGCGGAAAGGTTCCGTCGGTTTGTCGATTATGAGATACAGATTGAAAACAGTGATGGGATATGTGATATGCCCACAGAGAGACAGACTTTGGAAATAAAAGACATGTCTTTTCGGTATGACGGTGCAGACCATGACACGCTTCATCATATATCAATGACGATCCACCCCGGGGAAAGGGTGGCATTTGTAGGGGAGAACGGTGCCGGAAAGACGACATTTGTTAAATTGTTAATGCGTCTGTATGATGTATCAGAGGGAAGGATCTGCTATGGAGGACGCGATATCAGGGAATATGGAACAAAGGAATACAGAAACCGTATAGGTGCCGTGTTTCAGGATTATCAGATATATGGTGCTACACTTGTAGAAAACGTGCTCATGGATGAGGAGAAAGAAGGCGATAGAGAAAGGGTACTTCAGGCACTCCGACTCGCCGATTTTGAGAGTAGGCTGAACAGGATGCCGGAAGGTCTGGATTCTAATATGACCAGAGAGTTTCGGGAGGATGGTACGATGCTTTCGGGAGGAGAAGCACAGAAAGTTGCTATTGCCAGAATGTTTGCAAGAACAGGAAATCTGTCTATGGCGATACTGGATGAACCATCCAGTGCACTTGATCCATTGGCTGAATATAGATTAAATACGAATATGATGAAAAATGCAGGTGACGCTACAGTGATCTTTATATCTCACCGGTTATCAACTACCAGGGATGCGGATCGTATTTATATGTTTGAAAATGGTCAGATCATTGAAGAGGGCAGCCATCAGGAGTTGATGGAACAAAGAGGAAAATATGCAGCAATGTTTGAAAAGCAGGCATATTATTATCAGGATGAGGTGGCTGCGGAGACGTAGGGAATACGGAAGTATGTCATAACAGACATGGAGGTGAAAAAATATATGAGCAGGGAAAATGAAATTTTTAAAAACGTATTTATTTATATAGAAGAAAATCTTCCGGAGAAGCTGACAGTCGAGGAAATTGCAAGGCATGTCTATTTGTCTCCTACATATCTGCAGTCTGTATTCAAGGAGAATTTTGGAGTACCTTTAGCTGAGTATGTAAGAAAACAAAAATTGAAAAGAGCATTGGATTTATTATATAATACAGAGAAAAAGATCAGCGACATTGCATATGACAGTGGATTTGAGCATGAATCTTCTTTTATACGTTCTTTTAAAAGAGAGTTTGGGATGACTCCGGGAGAAGCCAGGAGAAAAAATGGGGAAGAAAAGAGAAGATGATATGCCGGATATAGCGGAAAGAGAGGAAATGATGCTGGAAAGGGGAAATAAGGCAGGAATAGTATGTTGTTCAGACGGTTTGCGGCAGGATCAACAAACAATGATCATGGAAATGAGAGAGATATTATCCGGAATGAACATTTCTGTTATGATGAGTCCGTATCTCTATGAGAAGGAGGGGACAGCCATACAGAAAGCACAGGTACTTATGGCTCTTTATGAAAATACAGAGGTTGATGTGATCTTTGACATTTCAGGGGGCGATCTGGCAAATGAGATCCTTGGATACCTGGATTATGAAAAAATAAAGCAAAGCCGCAAGACTTTTTGGGGATATAGCGATCTGACTTCTGTGCTTAATGGGATTTACAAAAAAACAGGGAATCCCGGAGTACTATATCAGATCAGAAATCTGGCAGGAGCTTGTGGAGAGGAACAGAGAGTATGGTTCGGACAGATGCTGGATCGTAAAGGAGCGGACTTATTTCGATTTGAATATTCTTTTTTGCAGGGAGATGAACTGGACGGTATTGTTGTTGGGGGGAATATACGCTGCCTGCTGAAGCTGGCAGGCACGGAATATTTTCCGGAATTTGATGGAAAGATTTTACTGTTGGAAAGTATGAGTGGTGGTTTGTCGCGTATTACAGCATATTTCAGCCAACTGCAGCAGATGGGAGTATTTGCACGATGTGCAGGAATCCTTTTGGGGACGTTTACACAATTAGAGAAAGAACAAGGGATATTGGCGGCCCCACAGCTGCTTGAGAGGTTTGTTGACAGCTCTGTGCCGGTTGTGAAAACACAGCAGATAGGTCATGGACCGGATTCAAGAGCAGTTGTGATCGGTGGAGAGATGTCCCTGCACAAATAAAAAAGGGCAAAACCAGCGTTTTGCCCTCCAAGAATTGCTCCGCAATTCTCGTTGGCTTCTCTCTACGCTACGAGCATTTTCCTATACACTAAAAAAGTGCAAAACCAGCGTTTTGCACTTGTCTGTTAAGTATCTTGTTTTTCATAAATAGTTAATTCTGAACAAAAGAACCGTCATATACGGAGAAGCCGGAGGCGATTGTTTTTTTCCATTTTCCGAAAGAAGAAGTACCGTTGGAACGTTTGCTGACGATGGCATTGTCGATCAGTAAACCGGAACAGGTCGCATGGATGCGCCATTTTGTACCACATCCGATGTATTTGCGGATGATCGGTTTTCCTTTTTTATTTACATAGCTGTTTCCATGCTTTTTAAGCTCTCCTTTTTTGTATACACCTAATTCTACGAGACGGCTGGCAACGTCAGACATATTGTTAAATTCACCAAAGTAGAGGGCAACATGTCCACCGGTACGGCCATATGTTAAAACATCACCAAGAGCAAGTTGTTTTAGGCTTGTCCCTTTGTTATGGCGTTTGATCGTTGTGGTTGTTTTCTTTGTATTCCATTGATATGTCTTGGAATCTGTATCTAATACACCGGAGGTGTAGGAAATTTTTACACGGTAGGCTGACCAGTCATAGGATGTTGGTGCATATTTTGCCCCTTTATGTACCCGGATATTTTTGCTGACTTTTTTAATGCCGGCAATAGAGCTTTCTTTTGGTGATATTGTTTCGACGGATTCCAGCGCCTTTTCTACATATGTATTACAAACATATTGGTTTTTGCCATGACCATAGGATTTTCCGAGAAATCCCTTAGAAATTGACCGCTGGTAGTGGTCAATAGATGTTTTCTGCTGAAAAGTTACACTAGAAGCGTCTACAGCAGTAGAAGAAAGCTGAGATGCAATGATTCCTATTGATAATGCGAATGTTACAACTGTTTTAGATAAATTACGTTTCATGATTAACCCCAAATATTACAAAAATTTTACGTGAATTGTGAACTACTGTTAAGAATTATACAGCAAAAGTAAGAAAATTACAAGAAAAAATTACAGAAATGTTAAGAAAATGAAAATAAAAAATAGAAAAGAGGGGATTGCTTTTTAAAAAAATGTGTGATAGTATACTAAGTGTATTAAATGAGTTAATACAGCGCAAACGCGATGAAGACGGGGGGTGAAATCGTGATACAACTGAATTATCGGGATGCACGGCCGATTTACGAACAAGTGAAGGATGGGTTTCGGCACTTGATCATACAGGGGGTTATGGAAAAGGATGAGAAGCTTCCCTCGGTCAGGGAGCTGGCAACATCTCTAACAATCAATCCAAATACCATACAGCGTGCATATCGGGAATTGGAGCAGGAAGGATATGTCTATACGATTCCGGGGAAAGGAAGTTTTGTAGCAGGAGTGCCGGAGATGGATGGAAAAAGAAAAAAAGAACTTTTAGAAACCTTAGATAAAACAGTGAAGGAGCTGAAATTTCTTGGAATGAGTCTGGAAGAGCTGGTAGAACGGATCCGCAAAATTTCAGAATGATAGAATGGAGGGGAATTATTTTGATTCAGGGAAAAGATATATGTAAGAAGTTCGGTGATTTTAAGGCACTGGATCATGCGGGCTTTCATGTGCCGAAGGGAGCGGTGTATGGTCTGGTAGGACCAAATGGAGCGGGAAAATCAACACTGCTTCGTCATGTGGCAGGAATTTTCAGACAGGATAGTGGAGAGCTTTTGGTAGACGGAGAGAATATATTTGAAAATCCATCTGCAAAGTCAAAGATTGCTTTTATACCGGATGATATTTTTTATTTTCGTCAGGCAAATCTTAAAGAAATGAAGAAATATTACGAGGGGATTTATGCTACATTTGATACGGAACTTTTTGACAAGCTGCTAGAATGTTTTCCGGCAGTTGACCGCAAAAGAAATATTCGCAGAATGTCAAAGGGAATGCAGAAACAGGCTGCGTTTTTATTGGCGATCAGTTGTAAACCGGAGCTGTTGATCCTTGATGAACCGGTAGATGGGCTGGATCCGGTTATGCGGAGGCAGATATGGAATATCCTGTTGAATGCTGTCAGTGAAGAAAAAATGACAGTGCTGGTCTCTTCTCATAATCTGAGAGAATTGGAGGATGTTTGTGATCATGTAGGGATCATGCATAAAGGACAGGTGATCCTGGAGCGTTCCTTAAGTGATCTGCAGGGAAGCGTGACAAAGCTGCAGATGGCATTTGAGGGGGATGAACTTCCGGACATCACAGGGCGTTTTGAGGTTATGAACCATACAAAGCTTGGAAAGGTACACACCTTGATCGTGAAGGGAGATCAGAGAGAATTGGGGGATTATCTTGAAACCTTCCATCCATTGGTTATGGATATGCTGCCGTTGACATTGGAAGAAATATTTATTTACGAACTGGGAGGAGAGAATTATGAAGTCAAAGACATCATTCTTTAATAAAATGATATTCTGGAAGGATATCACAAGATTCTGGCCGCTGTGGACATTACAGCTGATGATTGGCTTTTTCGGTATAATAGCTCCGTCACTGTCTCAGTTGTCATACTTTGAAAGCTCTGATGCAGGTAATAAGGAGAAGCTGTATTACATGTCAGGGATCATACAGGGCAGTTGTCTGTCACCATATATTATGGGAATATGTATTATAATTGCCATTAGTGTATTTTTATATCTGACAAGGGAGCGGGAGGCATATACGATCCATTCGTTTCCGCTGAAAAGAACGCAGATATTTACAAGTCACTATTTAGCGGGACTTGTCATGCTGGTTCTGCCTGTTCTGGCCGTTCAGGTGGTTTTGGTACTGATTGTTATGGCACACGGGATTTCAGGTATTATTTCATTAATAGGAATATATATACTGGAATGGATGATCCAGATATTCTTTTTCTATAGTCTGGCATGTGCAGTAGTGATGCTTACCGGAAATGCATTTATGAGTCTTGTGATCTATGGAGTATTGAACTTTCTTGTAGTAGGTGTGGCTATGCTGTACTCTATGCTGGCAGATCTGTTTGTATATGGTAATCAGGGATTTTCCATGTCTGCCCTTGTGGACAACAGAATTATCAAGGTTTTCACACCTGTGATCTTCTTTTTGACTCATTCGTTCCACAGGGATGGTTACGGATTATATGGGGTAGAAGAATGTGAAACATATTTAGATTTTTCGCAGTACATGACAGATATTGCAAAGACAGCGGTTTATCTGATCCCGGCTGTTCTTTTGGTGGTATTGGCTGTCGGCCTGTATCGCATCCGGCAGCTGGAGGCAGCAGGGGATATGATTGCGTTTCCGTGGGGAAGACCGGTATTTCGGATTGTATTTGTATTTTGTTCAAGCCTGATTTTTGCTGCGGCCATATATGCGATCTGTTTTGGTAATATTGTCAGCAACTATGCATATGGGAAAATATTCCGGATCGTTCTGATGCTTGTTATTATCGGGACAGTTATATTCTATCTGATAGGAAATATGATACTGGATAAAACATTTTTTATATGGAAGAGGACGTCTTATTGGCGTATGGCACTTTTTGTTGTCCTTATGGTCCTGGGACTGTTGGAAGTCCGGAATGGACAAATGGGATCCCATCTGCCGGATAAGAGCAGAGTGCAGAGGGCTAGTATCACCCTGGAGTATGATGGGGACAGCGGCAATGTATATGAGAGTCCGGTATTTTATCTTACCGGCAGGAAAAATATTGATCAGGTCTTTAAGCTGAATAAAGAAATCCTCAAATACGGAAGAAATATGGAGGGAGAACTTGATGCTTCTTCCGGGCAAAATTCCATTCAGATCAGGTATTACCTGTCAGGAGGAAAACGAAGAGCCTTTTATTATCCGGTAGAATCAAAGGCGGAGGTCTTGAAAAAGACCAAAGAGTTTCTGGGGGCACAGCCCGATGTCTGTGAAATGCTTTTTGGAAAGGAATACGAGACAAAGCTTCAGAAAAATATGAGTATTACGGCTGCTTATGTAGATGATGGTACGCTGGAGGATGGAAGTTATAGTGCTGGACTGCAGGAAGAGGATATGCAGGAATTAAACGAACAGAGCACGGATGGCCAGGAAATCCGCAATGAGTTATATCATGCAGTCCTTAAGGATATTCAAGAGGGGAAATGTGATGTATTTCGTCAAAAAGAAGTAAATAGCTTTGAGATCGGATTAACCGGAGAGAATGGCGTGGAAGTGAATCAGAGTATACAGATTACCGAAAAATGTACAAATACATTAAAGGTGCTTGAGAAGCTTGATTGTGTCAAATATTCCGGGAATCAGTGGAAAATGGCTCAGGGGATCGTGGGACAGAAAAATTAAAAAACGCAAACGCCGCACACCCGTTATCTGATTAAGAAATAAATTCAGTAGAAGGCGTAGTCATTGACAGGGAACTGTGTTACAATTAAACACGGTTCCCTGTTGCTTGTATAGAGAAAGTACAGAAATAGAAATATATCAGACATTTTCAGAGGAACGATGCAGGAAAGGTTAGGTGATGGAATGGCTACATTTCAAGTAGAATTAAAAAGAGTCGTGGATGACAGTTATCCGATAGAGATTGGCTTTGATCTGATGGATCATTTTGTGGAAGATATGAAAAAAGGCTTACTGGGAGATAAGAAAAAGCTGGCTGTGATCACAGACAGCACGGTAGAGAAGCTATATGCAGAGCCTATAGCGGTCAAACTCAGGGAAAATGGTTATGAAGTAAATGTATTCTCTTTTCCGGCAGGAGAAAAGAGCAAGACTCGTCAGACAAAAGAGATTATTGAGGATGCCATGCTGGCAAAGGAATATCGGAGAGATTGTGGTATCATTGCGGTAGGCGGTGGCGTAGTGACGGATCTGGCGGGATTTGTTGCCGGAACATACGGAAGAGGCGTTCCGTTTGTAAATTATGCAACGACTCTTTTGGCAGCGGCGGATGCTTCTGTTGGTGGTAAAACGGCAGTCGATACACCGCTTGCAACAAATCTGATCGGTCTTTTTAATCAGCCACAGAAGGTATATCTTGATATTGCTACATGGAAGACACTGCCGGCAAGACAGCTGTCCAGCGGTATGGCAGAGACGATCAAGCATGCCTGCCTGGCGACAGGGGGAGAATTTTTTGATTTTCTGGAGCAGCATATGGATGAATTGCTTACATTGGATCCTGAGCTGTGTGAGCATATGGCTGAGGAAAACTGCCGTATTAAATATCATGTCGTCATGAAGGATGAGAAGGAAAGCGGTCTTAGAGAGATCTTGAATCTGGGTCATACGGTCGGCCGGGCGATCGAGACGGTCAGTGATTACAGGCTTTTGCATGGAGAGGCTGTCTCTATTGGATTGGTGGCACAGCTTCATTTATCCCAAAAAATGGGCTATGTGACGGGAGAGCAGGTGGAACGGGTTGTGAAGCTTTTGAAGCGGGCACAGCTTCCCGTATCGATTCCGGAATATATTGACAGAGAAATGCTGGTCAAGAAGCTTTATACAGACAAAAAGGTCAAGAACGGACAGCTTCGTTTTGTCCTTCAGAAAGGCATCGGCAATATTGTGGAATTTCCGGATGGAAGCTTTGCTACACCGGTGACAGAGGATGATGCCAGAGATATTATTATGACAATGGATTAGTACATCGCAAAATATTACAAAAAATAAACAGGACCGGAAGAATGAGGAGATTCTTCCGGTCCTGTTTATTTTTTGTTTCCCCTGTATAACTAAAATAGATTTATTCCTGTGACTGAACCTGCATGATCCTGTTAAAGGCAGGGATGATCTGTGCAACGACAACTGCCTTGACCAGATCAAGAATAATAAAGGAGAAGAACCCTGCAACCCATGCAGTTGCCCATGGCATATGATTCATAAATTTTAACCATACCATGCCAAATAAATCTACAAATACAACAGATGCCAGTGACACGATTGTGTAACGGATACGATTATACTTTGTTCCCCGCAGTAGTGGTAAAAAAATCGCAACGAGGATAAAGGAGAAGGTGTATCCGCCAAGAGGTCCCATGAGATAGCCGATACCGGCATTTCCTCCGATAAATACAGGGACTCCTACGGCACCCAGGAGAAGCCAGACGATTGAGATCAATGCAGACTGCTCAAGAGGAAATATAAGAGCGATCAGCATGATTATGAAATTCAGGAAAGTAACATGATATCCTGTAAATGGAAGCGGCACGCTGATGTAGGCGGAGACACAGAGAATTGCCGCAAACATCGCCATAAGGGCCAGCCGCTGAGTAGTAAATTTTTTGCCCGTAACTGTTGCTGTTTTGTTCATAAGTAACCTCTTTTCTTTTGTTTTTATGATATGTAATAATTGACAGACATGGGGAGATATCTCTCTGTCTTTGCAACAAAGTATAGCGGAGAAAAAAGATTCTGTCAACCACAAAAATAAAAAGGTTGACAAAAGGAAAGTATCATATTATTGAGAAAATATAATGTCGAAACATTCAATGTGTTTATTGACATAATACCCCACGGGGGTATATAATTTCTGGCGAAAGGGGGATGCTTTGTAATGGGTACGGACAAAAAATGCTGTTGCTGTAATAGAAAAAAGCAGCGACAGGAGAAAGAGTATAAAGACATGATCAATCGTTTGAGCCGTATTGAAGGACAGGTGCGTGGGATTAAACGAATGGTGGAGGAGGATGCATATTGTACAGACATTCTTGTCCAGGTGTCGGCCGTGAATGCGGCATTAAATAGTTTTAATAAAGTGCTTCTGGCAAATCATATTAAAACATGTGTGCGTCAGGATATTCTTGATGGCAGGGAAGAGACCGTGGATGATCTGGTAACAACAC
Organism: Lachnospiraceae bacterium; assembly: GCA_022774505.1. Lineage (GTDB taxonomy): Bacteria > Bacillota > Clostridia > Lachnospirales > Lachnospiraceae > Jutongia. Next base: position 36,134 of record JALFLW010000016.1, on the reverse strand, counting down.
TGCAAAAACTAATGAGATGATCAGGGGATCATAGAGAGAGGAAGTGTAAAATGCAATGGAACAATATATTGTAACAGGTATGAGCTGCGCGGCCTGCAGTGCCCGGGTGGAAAAAGCGGTGGCGGATGTGAAGGGAGTTACATCCTGCTCTGTCAGTCTGTTGACAAATTCAATGGGAGTTGAGGGAACCGCATCAAAGGAGGACATTATCTGTGCTGTGGAGGAGGCAGGGTATGGAGCAAGTCTGAAAGGGAGTGCAGATCTGGAAACAAAGGGAGGATACGATTCACTGCAGGAGTCTTTAAAGGATAGGGAGACACCGGTACTGCGCAGGAGACTTTTCTCCTCCATTGTGTTTCTGCTGCTTTTGATGTATCTGTCCATGGGACATATGATGTGGGGCTGGCCGCTGCCGTCCTTTTTTGAGGGAAATCATGTGGCGATGGGATTGGCACAGCTTTTACTGACTGTGATCATTATGGTATTGAACCAGAAGTTTTTCATCAGCGGTTTTAAGAGTCTGTGGCATCGTGCTCCCAATATGGACACTTTGGTGGCTTTAGGATCCTCGGCAGCCTTTGTATACAGCACATATGCACTTTTTGCCATGACAGATGCACAGGTAAAAGGAAATGCAGATGCCGTTATGGGATATATGCATGAATTTTACTTTGAGTCAGCTGCTATGATACTGACATTGATCACCGTTGGAAAGATGTTAGAGGCATATTCAAAAGGAAAGACGACAGATGCATTGAAAGGGCTGATGAATCTGGCTCCGAAAACAGCGGTACTGCTGCAGGATGGTATTGAGACGCAGGTTCCGGTGGAACAGGTAAAGAAGGGGGACATTTATGTGATCCGTCCCGGAGAGAATATTCCTGTTGACGGAATTGTACTGGAAGGAAACAGTGCTATAGACGAATCGGCACTCACCGGTGAGAGTATTCCCGTGGATAAGGAACCGGGAGACAGCGTATCAGCCGGCACGATCAATCAGTCGGGAGTTTTGCGGTGTGAGGCAGCCAGAGTTGGTGAAGATACGACTTTGTCCAAGATCATCCAGATGGTCAGTGATGCGGCAGCGACGAAAGCTCCGATTGCAAAAATAGCTGATCAGGTTTCCGGAATTTTTGTTCCTGCAGTCGTTACGATCGCTGCCGTTACGATCATCGTATGGCTGCTTGCCGGCAAAGATATCGGATTCGCTCTGGCGAGAGGTATTTCTGTACTGGTTATCAGTTGTCCTTGTGCTTTGGGGCTGGCAACGCCGGTTGCGATCATGGTGGCAAATGGAGTGGGAGCCAGAAACGGAATCTTATTTAAGACAGCGGTTTCAATGGAAGAAACGGGTAAGACTGCTATTGTGGCATTAGATAAGACAGGGACGATTACCCGGGGAGAGCCAAAAGTAACTGATCTGCTGCCTGCAGATGGTGTGACCGAAAGACAGCTTCTGGAGGATGCGTATCATTTGGAGCAGATGAGTGAACACCCGCTGGCAAAGGCAGTTCTTGACTATGGGGCAGAAAAAGGTGTAAGCTCTAAGGAAGTTAGTGGATTTCAGGCGCATCCGGGAAACGGACTTTCGGCAGTTTGTGACGATGCACAGCTGGTGGGAGGCAGTCTTGCATATATCAGCGGGAGAGCGGCAGTGCCTCAGGGTGTGAAAGAGCAGGCACAGGATCTCGCAGGAAAGGGAAAGACCCCGCTGTGTTTTTTAAGGGATGACAAGTATATTGGTATGATCGCAGTGGCTGATGTTATCAAGGAGGACAGTCCGCAGGCGGTAAAAGAACTGCAGAATATGGGGATCCATGTCGTAATGCTTACGGGAGACAATCGTAGAACGGCAGAGGCTATCGGTGCCCAGGCAGGTGTCGACGAGGTAGTGGCAGATGTACTGCCGGATGGTAAAGAGAATGTGATACGCAGTCTGCAAAAGTTTGGGAAGGTGGCAATGGTCGGAGATGGTATCAATGATGCTCCGGCACTTACCGGAGCAGATATAGGAATTGCCATCGGTGCAGGGACAGACGTGGCTATTGACGCTGCAGATGTGGTCCTGATGAAAAGCAGATTGAGTGATGTGCCTGCGGCAATTCGTTTAAGCAGGGCAGCACTTCGTAATATCCATGAAAATCTTTTCTGGGCATTTATTTATAATATTATCGGAATCCCTCTGGCGGCAGGAATATGGATCCCGGTGTTTGGATGGAAATTAAATCCTATGTTTGGAGCTGCAGCGATGAGTCTGTCAAGCTTTTGTGTTGTAACAAATGCCCTGCGGCTGAATCTTTTCAGGATTCATGATGCCGGAAAGGATCGCAAAAGAAAGGATGCGGTTGCAGTTGAAATAGTTTCAGATACTTTTAATAATAAAAAGGAGGAAAATAATATGACAAAGACGATCAAGATTGAAGGAATGATGTGTGGACATTGTGAGGCACATGTAAAGAAAGCATTAGAGGCGATTGATGGTGTGAAAGAAGCTCAGGCAAGCCATGAGGAGGGGACCGCAGTGGTAACACTGGAAAAAGATGTAGCAGATGATGTGCTTTCCAAAGCGGTTGAGGAGCAGGATTACAAGGTAATCTCCGTAGAGTAGGCAATTGTGGAAAGCAGTGGATGTTTGATCAATGAATGCTTTTTGAAGAGTGATCGACAGAAGGCGGGAAAGGATGGTAGATATGCCGGCAGTTCTGTTTGAAGGAGGGACCTTCCGCCCGGTATTCAGCTGTGGTGTGATGGATGCTTTGCTGGATGAGGATATTATGTTTCCGTATTGTATTGGCGTGTCCGCAGGAAGTGCAGATGCCGCCTCTTATATATCCAGACAGCGGGGACGCAATATTGAGGTCTTGGAAAAGTATCGCAATGATAAGAGATATATGGGAAAGAGAAATCTGCTGAAGGAGCGGAGTATGTTCGGAATACAGTTTGCATTTCGGGACATTCCCAATATCCATGTTCCTTTTGATATGGAAACCTTCCGAAAATATGATGGCCGGTTTATATCCGTTACCACCGATGCAGAAACAGGGCATGTGCAATATTTTTCACAAAAAGATATTGATGAGGATTTTGAGGTTTTTCATGGCACCTGTGCATTACCGGGGATCATCCCTCCGGCAGTTATTTACGGCAGGGAATATTTTGATGGGGGATTGTCGAATCCGATCCCTATTGATAAGGTCTTATCGGATGGAAATGAAAAGGTATTAATTGTTCTTACGAGACCTAAGGGATATATTAAGTCATGCCGTCGTTCGGATATTCTGATCGCCCGCAGTATCGAAAAGAAATATCCGGCGATCGCACGGGCCGTGGTGAATCGTTATAAAAAATACAATCGCTCCGTAAAAATATGCGAAGAACTGGAAAAACAGGAACGGGCAGTGATCCTGCGCCCGGATGTTCCCCTGAAGAGTCTGGAAAAAGATGTGAAGGTACTGCGACGGTCCTGGCAGGCAGGATATGATCAGGCAATGAGTCATATGAAAGAGATCAAAGCGTTATTTCATTAATATTTTATAGAATTGCTATTCCATTTTAAAAAAAAATGGTATATAATAGCAACGAATTGAGGTTTTTAGTGAATTATACAAATGGAGGATTAGGATTATGTTAGTATCAGCAAAAGAAATGCTTACAAAAGCAAAAGCAGGTCACTATGCAGTAGGTCAGTTTAATATCAACAACCTGGAGTGGACAAAGTCTATTCTTCAGACAGCACAGGAGCTTGAGTCACCGGTTATCCTTGGTGTATCTGAGGGTGCAGGAAAGTATATGTGTGGTTATAAGACGATTGTTGGTATGGTTAAGGGCATGCTCGAGGAGCTTAACATCACTGTTCCTGTAGCTCTTCATCTTGATCATGGTTCTTTCGAGGGAGCTAAGGCTTGTATCAATGCAGGATTCTCTTCTATCATGTTTGACGGATCCAGCCTTCCTATTGATGAGAATGTACAGAAAACAACAGAGCTTGTTAATGCCTGCAATATCCTTGGTCTCTCTTTGGAGGCAGAGGTTGGCTCTATCGGTGGCGAGGAAGATGGTGTCATCGGTGCAGGTGAATGTGCAGATCCTGAGGAGTGTAAGAAAGTTGCAGACCTTGGTGTTACAATGCTTGCAGCAGGTATCGGAAATATTCATGGTAAATACCCTGAGAACTGGGCAGGACTGAGCTTTGAGACACTGGATGCGATCCAGGCAAAGACAGGTGATATGCCTCTCGTACTTCACGGTGGTACAGGCATTCCTGCAGATATGATCAAGAAAGCAATTTCTCTTGGTGTTGCAAAGATCAATGTAAACACAGAGTGCCAGCTTGCATTCCAGGAAGCTACACGTAAGTATATTGAAGAAGGAAAGGATCTTGAGGGTAAGGGATTTGATCCTCGTAAGCTTCTTGCTCCTGGTGCAGAGGCGATCAAGGCTACTGTTAAAGAGAAGATGGAACTTTTCGGATCTGTTGGAAAAGCTTTCAACTAAGATCTATAAAACGAATATGTGGGGACGGCGGATGATGGTATTTGCCGCACATGGATGATAACAGCTTTGCAGTCTGTATTTATACAGGCTGCAAAGTTGTTTCTATAATGGAGGATAGAGGATGACAAAGCATGAATTTCTATCAGAATTGAGGAGTGCTTTAGAGGGGAATATTCCGGTACAGGATATTGAGGAAAATATTCGGTTTTATGATTCGTATTTTCAGGAGAGTGGCAAGAGCGAAAGAGAGACCTGTGAGGAATTAGGGGATCCGAGACTGATCGCCAGGACTCTGATCGACTCATTCACTGCCGCAAAGGGACCGATGGCAGATTTTTATAAAGAGCAGGCGAGAAATGAATACAGTCGTGAGAGCCGTGGGGATAATCCTTATCAGGATGCAGCGGGGGATTCCGGTGTAAAATGGTATGATAAGCTGTTTCATTATGTTATGCTGCTTTCAATCGCTGTGATCGTGGGAGCTGTGCTCATATTTGTATTGAAATTTACGATCACGGTTGTAATCCCGGTCATTGTGATCGTGCTAATTGTTAAATTCTTATTAGATTTATTTCGGAGATATTGACAGAGACAGTCAACGAGTGCTATTATCGCTGAGATAGATATGCAGTAAGCAGTAATGGAGGATGTTCCTGAAATGTACAAGATATTATGTAAGGATGGAAAAGCAAAACGTGCCCGGCTCGAGACTGTTCATGGAACGGTGGAAACCCCGGTTTTCATGAATGTCGGAACAATTGGGGCGATAAAGGGGGCTGTATCTACCAGAGATCTGGAGGAGATCGAGACACAGATCATGCTATGCAATACATATCATCTTCATGTGAGACCGGGAGATGATGTGGTATATGATATGGGCGGCATACGGAAGTTTGCTGTGTGGGACAGACCGGTGCTTACGGATTCCGGCGGATTTCAGGTATTTTCACTGGCCGGACTTCGAAAGATCAAGGAAGAGGGAGTTTACTTTAATTCTCATATAGATGGACATCGTATATTTATGGGACCGGAGGAGAGTATGCAGATACAATCTCATCTTGCTTCGACGATCGCTATGGCATTTGACGAGTGTCCGCCACATCCGGCTACGAGGAAGTATATGCAGGATTCTGTAGATAGAACTACGCGATGGCTGCAACGCTGCCAAAAAGAGATGAAACGGTTAAACAGTCTGGAAGAGACATTAAATCCGAAGCAGATGTTGTTTGGTATCAATCAGGGAGGTACGTTTCAGGATATCCGTATAGAGCATGCAAAGAAAATCTCGGATATGGATCTGGATGGATATGCGTTTGGCGGACTGGCAGTGGGAGAGACTCACGCACAGATGTATGAGGTGATCGAGAAAACCATAGATTATCTGCCGGAAGACAAACCGACATACCTGATGGGAGTTGGGACACCACAGAATATACTGGAATCCGTGGAACGTGGTGTAGACTTTTTTGATTGTGTATATCCGGCCCGGAATGGTCGTCATGGTCATGCCTATACAAACCATGGAAAGATGAATCTGTTCAATGCCAGATATGAGCGGGATGACAGACCTTTAGATGAAGACTGCGGCTGTCCGGTATGCAGAAGATACAGCCGGGCATATATCCGACATCTTTTGAAAGCAAAAGAGATGCTGGGGCTTCGCTGTATGGTGACGCATAATTTATGGTTCTATAATCATTTGATGGAAGAAATTCGGGAGGCGATTGAAAAGGGATGCTTCCAGGAATATAAAAAGAAGAAATTAGAAAGCATGGAGGAATTAAAATGAATTTAGTAAGTGTATTAGCAACATCCGGTGGAAAAGCTTCCACTGCACAGGGAATGATCAGCATGGTTATCATCTATGCGGCAATTATCGGTATTTTCTGGTTCTTTGCGATCCGTCCGCAAAAGAAACAGCAGAAAGAGCATGACACACTCTTGACAACGCTTGAGGTTGGAGACAGTGTATTAACTACCAGCGGCTTTTTTGGTGTAGTTATCGATATCATGGATGAGGTAGTGATCGTAGAATTTGGAAATAATAAAAACTGCCGTATCCCGATGAAGAAAGAAAATATTGTAGAGATTGATAAGCAGGGAAATGAAGCAAAATAATTTCTGCAGGGACAGTCTTTTATGGCATAGTCGAAAAAGTCTGCATGGAAGATTTATAACAGATAAAAACAATCAGGAGATAGAGACAGCTCTGTTTCCTGATTGTTTTTTTCTTTATATTTCAAAACATTGTGCTTTTATAATGCATATCCGACGCGGTCGGCAAGGCATTCGAGATATTCATAAGGAACAGCAAGACTGCCCCGTCCGGTACCGATATCTATGGCAGGCTTGTTTGCTCCATGGAAATCGGAGCCGCCACTTGGAAGCAGTTGAAAACGTGCGGCAAGCTGACTTACATAATACTCATCCTGTTTTGTATGATTGGAATATTTCACCTCGATTCCGAGTAATCCTGCTTCCTTTAAACGACTGATCAGAGCCTCCAGTTCAGGACGGGGAAGCTTATAGTGGAGGGGGTGGGCAAGGATTGGCACCCCGCCGGCTTTGCGGATTATTTCAATACCCTCTTCTGGTTGGATATATTCACGGGGGACAAAGTATGGACATCCCGGATCGAGATACTTCTTGAAAGCATCACTTGGAGCTTTTACAATGTTGTGATCCACCAGATAGCGGGCAAAGTGTGCTCTGGTGATCACGGCATCCGGATTGCCGCCGGTGAGCTCATCGTAGGTGACGGGAATGCCGTCAGCATTGAAACGTCGTATGATTTCCTGATTTCGCCGGATCCTGCGTTCAACCAGCAGATGTGTCATGTCCCGAAAGGCTTTATTGTGATGATCGATAAAAAGTCCCACGATATGTATATCCTGCTTTTTATAAGCCAGAGAAAGTTCTGTGCCGGGAATAAGACGGATGGGGAGATCGGAGGCAGCTGACACAGCCTCATCGATCCCGGATACAGTATCATGGTCTGTCAGGGCGATGGCCGCAAGCCCTTTTTGAACAGCTCTTTGTACAACCCCGGAAGGAGTACAGGTACCATCGGAGGCATTTGAATGGGTATGCAGATCAATATAGTTCATAAAGGAACACCTCTTTTAAATTTATTCTTATGAATAGTCTAACATAAAATGACATATGATAGATAATAAATTGAATAGGATTCTGGTGGAAAAAATGAAAAAACGAGGGAGTATGCTTTCTTTCTTTTTGGTTTTATCGGGAATGCTGCTTTTGTCTGCATTGATCCTGCTGGTCCTGTCTGCGGTTATGTTAAAAAATGCGATGACACCCAATTTTGTGGCGGGAGGAGTGATCTCTGTTTATGTGATATCGTCTTTGGTGGGAGGATTTTTGATAGGTCAGATTAAAGGCAGACAAAAGTTTATATGGGGAGTTTTGATTGGAGTTAGTTATTTTTTTGTGTTATTACTGGCAGGAAAAATAATATATCACTCCGGTCTGCATTTTGATTTTCAGACGGTAAGCAGCGGATTGATCTGCGCTGTGAGTGGCATGATAGGAGGGATGATCGCACCGGCTGTCTATAAAAGTTAAGATATCGATTGAAAGATTTAATAGTTATTTAACATAAAAGTAAAGTTTGTGTGATGATAAAAAAAAACGATTGTGTTATGATAGTCAATGTGCGAAATGAAGGGATAGAAAAAGCTCGAAAATGCATGACTGAATAATGAAAAAAGGTGAGTAAGAGAATGAGCAGAGTAAATATGAGGGGGAATAACCGGAGAAATAAAAGAGGGGATGACCGTTCCGTTGTAATCCTGGTAAGTGCAGCCGTGATATTAGGAATTGTGATCATCGCCATGGGGATACAGTTAGTACGTTTGAACCGACAGGGAAGTGCTTCTGATGACAAAAAAAAGATTGAGGCTTCTGTAGATGAAAAAAAAGGATCACATAAAGAAAAAAAACAAGAGGTGCAGGTGACAGAATCACCGAAGCCATCGCCTGCAGTGGAACATATCCGTAAGGATCTGGATCCGGAGAAGCCGATGGTTGCACTGACTTTTGATGACGGTCCGTATGATAAGGTTACGAATCGAATTGTGAAAGTTTTAGCGAAACATGATTCCAGAGCTACATTTTTTGTGGTAGGAAACAGGGTCAATATGTATGCAGACACCATGAAGAATGCCCTTGACAAAGGAAATCAGATTGCCACACATACTTATGATCACGGTGATCTCAGCAAAATGAGCAAAAAGCAGATAAGACGCGAGCTGAAAAAAGCATTCCGTGTCATGAAAAAGATTACAGGGGAAAATCCGACCATGCTCCGTCCGCCATACGGAAATGTAAATGATAAGATGAGAAAAAGCATCAAGCTTCCGATGATCTACTGGAGTGTAGATACCGAAGACTGGGCAAGCAGAAATAAAAATAAGATATTAAAACGCTGTAACAGTATCACGGATGGAGATATTATATTGATGCATGATCTGTATCCAAGTACTGCACAGGCCGTTGAGAAACTTGTGCCAAAGCTTTGCAAGAAAGGATATCAGCTGGTCACGGTTGAAGAACTGCTTTATTATAAAGGGATTAAGGCTGAAAACGGAAAAGTATATTTCAGCGGAAAATAGAGAGTACGAAGGTGGGAAAGGCAATATCGCAGAAATGTAAGGAATCTCTTGCAAAGCCTTGAACAACTATGCTATAATATCATTTAACGTGGTTTTTTATGCATGTATGGATTTTTGTTCATGAATGCAGACGGTGAAGCAGAGCGCAATAAATGCTTTGCTGTATGGAAAATCTGCGAAAAAGGTTATTTAAAGGAGATATGTAGCAATGAAGAACAAAAGGAAAGGATTGCTTACAATAATTGTAATTGTTGCAGCAATCGTATTTTGTGGTTACACAACTCTGATCGGTCTGGGAGCAGCCCATAAGGGAAGCGCACAGAACATCAGACTTGGATTGGATCTGGCAGGTGGTGTCAGTATCACTTATGAGTCGGTTAAGGAGAATCCTACTGATACAGAGATGAAAGATACAATCCAGAAAATGCAGCAGCGTGCGGAGGTATACAGTACAGAGTCCTCTGTTGTACAGCAGGGAGATAATCGTATCGAGGTAGATATCCCGGGCGTTGAGGATGCAGAAGAGGTATTAAAGAGCCTTGGTAAAGAAGGTTCTCTTGATTTTGTTTCAGAGGATGATGTAAAAGTAAAGAAGGATGGTACGGTTACATATGACAAGAGTAAGATCATATGTTCCGGTTCTGAAGTAAAAAATGCAGAGGCAAATACCATTCAGGATGAGACAACAAAGAACAAAGAGAATGTTGTTGATATTACATTTAATAAAAAAGGAACAAAGAAATTTGGTGCTGCAACGCAGGAGGCTGCTCCATCTAAGAAGAGAATATACATTGTATATGATGGAAAAGAGCTCTCTTCACCAGCCGTACAGAGTGAGATCCTGAACGGCAAGGCACAGATTTCAGGAAGCTTCAAGACTTTTGCAGAGGCAGAGGAGCTTGCAGCAGGAATCCGTATCGGTGCACTTCCGCTGGAGCTGAAGGAAGCACAGTCTCAGGTAGTAGGAGCACAGCTTGGTCTGGATGCGATCAATACCAGTCTTTTGGCAGGTGCCATCGGATTTGCACTGGTTGTTTTATTCATGGTTGTTTTCTACAGACTGCCGGGTCTTGCTGCATCGATCGCACTTCTTTTCTACTTAGTATTGATGCTGGTAGTATTGAATGTATTAAATGTAACACTGACACTTCCGGGTGTGGCAGGTATTATCCTGAATATAGGTATGGCAGTGGATGCGAATGTTATCATATTCACGCGTATCAAGGAAGAGCTTGCAAAGGGCAAATCAGTACAGACAAGTATTAAGCTTGGTTTCGATAAAGCGTTATCTGCTATCGTAGATGGTAACGTGACGACTTTGATCGCTGCATTTGTACTTTATCTGAAGGGTTCAGGTACGATCAAGGGATTTGCAACAACATTGGCGATTGGTATCATTCTGTCTATGTTTACAGCTCTTGTTATCACAAAGCTTCTGTTGGAGGCAATGTATGTACTGGGTATTGATGATGTAAAATACTTTGGTGTTGAGGGAGCGAGAAAACGTATTCCGTTTGTTGCAAACAGAATGAAATTCTTTGCAATATCAGGCGTATTGATCCTGGCATGTATCGTAATGCTTGTTGTTAATAAGACAGGAAGGATCGGACATATTCTGAATTATGGTCTGGATTTCCTGGGTGGTACAACCTACAATATCACTTTTGACAGTGGAGAGAAGATCAATGCAGATCTTAAGAAAGATGTAGAGACAATCTTTAGCAAGACAAGCGGATCTAACGATGTTGTCATTTCTGATGTAGCAGGAAGCAATACATTATCTGTAAAGACAGTCGAGCTTACAGATGATCAGAGAGCAGATCTTACGAATCAGTTAGTAGACAAGTTTAAAGTGAAAGAAAAGAATATTCAGTATGACAGTATCAGTGCTGCCGTATCTGATGAGATGAAGACAAATGCGATCGTATCTGTGATCATTGCGGCAATCTGTATGCTGCTCTATATCTGGTTCCGGTTTAAGGATGTGATCTTTGCCAGCAGTGCTGTTTTGGCGTTGCTTCACGATTGTGCGATCGTGCTTCTGGTATATGCGGTTTCCAAGATATCAGTAGGTAATACATTCATCGCATGTATGCTTACAATCGTCGGTTATTCCATCAATGCAACAATTGTCATCTTTGACCGTATCCGTGAGAATCTGAACGGACGTAAGGATTCCCAGGTGCTGGATCAGATTGTTGATGACAGTATCACACAGACATTGACAAGAAGTATTAATACTTCTATAACCACCTTTATTATGATCTTTATGCTGGCTATTCTTGGTGTAGATTCTGTAAGAGATTTTGCGATTCCGTTGATGGCAGGTATTATCTGCGGTGCTTATTCATCTGTATGTATTACCGGTACACTCTGGTATACAATGAAGAGAAAGATGAGCAAAAAGAATGCATAATCAGCTGCTAAATAAATAGAACAAAAAACGGGGTATCACTTTTGGGTGATACCCCGTTTTTCTTTTTTTGAAAGCAATTCTGTTGAAAGCAATTCTTGGAGGGCAAAACGCTGGTTTTGCCCTTTTGTCTGTATGGGAAAATGCTCGTAATGTAAAGGATAGCCAACGAGAATTGCGAAGCAATTCTTGGAGGGCAAAACGCTGGTTTTGCCCTTTTGTCTAAGGACGTGCAGTGAAGGAGATCCATTCACCAAGCGTATTTTCTTCCAGAATCGTAAAATTATTTCTAAGCAGGGCATTGCGGACATCATCTGCCCGGCTGGTGAGGATGCCGGAGGAGATAAAGATGCCATCCGGCTTCAGAAATGGCCGGATGATATCCGTCAGCGGAATGATCACATCTGCCAGAATATTTGCAACGACAATATCAAAAGGGTCAGGACAAAGTTCTTTGATGGACGTGCTGTCTTCTAATATATTTCCATGAAAGGCCCGGATACGGTCAGAGGATATATGATTTCGTTCGGCATTTTCCATAGTACCGGATACTGCCAGAGGATCGATATCCAGACAGAAAGCACTGTCAGCCCCACAGAGAAGGGCAGCGATTGCAAGGATGCCGCTGCCGCAGCCTGCGTCAAGGATTCTTGACTGAGAGGTGATATATTTTTGAAGAGATGTCATGCACAGGCGTGTTGTTTCGTGAGTTCCGGTGCCGAATGCAGAGCCCGGTTCGATCAAAAGGAGCGTATCATCCGGGGAAGCTATATCCGGATGGGGTTCCCAGATGGGAGTGATGATCAGGTCATCCGTGACACGAAACGGATGGAAATTATCTTTCCATTTATCCTTCCACTGTGAATCATCCTGAACAGAAAAGGAAATTTCAGGATCCGGGAATGGGAAAAACTGTTGTATCTCCCTGATGCGTGTCTGGAGTGTGCGGATCAGTCCGTTCGGATCCGCAAAAGCGGCAGTCTGTGAAAAATCGGCATCTCTGAGTGAGGAGCCGGTGCTGTAAAATTCCCGTTCATCAGGGGCATTTTGACCCTCTGTATAAAATGTGACAGTAGCTTTTCCGTCGTCCGGTTCCATTTCTGCCGGAATGTCCGTAAACATCTGCTTTTCTTCTTCGGCTGTCAGTGGTACGTGATCGGATACCTCGAAACCCTGTATCCCCAGTTCATAAAGAATCTCTCCGATCATATCGACGGCATCTGTGGTAGTATTGACCTTATATTGGATCCATTTCATGATTATCCTCCGTTCCGCTGCTGTCTGCTGCAGCATAAATAGCCAAAAGTCCTGATATTTTCAGTCTGTTGTTATTGCATTGTTTTTTGCTCTGTGAGCATAGATTGTGTTATACTCTATCTATTGTTTTTGATAGAGATATCCTATTTATTATAGCAAAGAGAGGAATGTTATACAAATGAAACAGTGGATGATAAAACGCAATCCGGCTGATCTGAAAATGATAGCAGCGAAGTATCACATATCAGAGATTCTGGCAGAGGTTTTAGTGAAAAGGGGACTTTATGACTGGGATGCTATGGATAATTATCTGTATCCATCCATGGACAGACTTCACAGTGTACATGATATATATGATATGGACCGGGCATTGGATATGATCCGTCAAAAAATAAAGGACGGATCAAAAATAGAAATTATCGGTGATTATGATGTAGATGGAGTGATGTCAACTTCAATACTTGTTCTTGGATTAAGGGGGCTGGGGGCCGATGTCAGTTGGCGTGTTCCGCACAGGGAACGGGACGGATATGGTATACGCAGTTATATGGTACAGCAGGCGTGGGAAAAGGGTGTTGATACGATCATTACCTGCGACAATGGCATATCTGCTCTGGATGCGGTAAACAGAGCGAAGGAACTTGGCATGACAGTGATCGTGACAGATCATCATGATGTACCGTTAGATAATGATACCGGTGAGGAGATCATCCCAACGGCTGATGCGGTAGTTGATCCCAAGAGGAAACAGAGTATCTATCCGTGGAAAGAAATGTGTGGAGCCGGTGTCGCATATCGCCTGATCGCAGAACTCTATGAAGGTAAAAACAGACAGGCGTTTTTGGATGAACTTTTGTCAATGGCGGCAGTGGCGACAGTGTGTGATGTCGTTCCTTTGCAGGGAGAAAACCGTATCATTGTCAGCAGAGGACTGGAGATTCTTCAAAACAGCACAAATCCGGGAATGTCTTCTTTGATACGGCAGCTCGAATTGAACAGAGCAGTGGATTCCGGATGTCTGGGATTTCGTATTGGTCCCTGCATAAATGCAGCGGGAAGACTTGAGGATGCATCTACAGGTGTAGAATTAATGTTGACCCGGGACAGAGAACAGGCAGATGATCTGGCGAAAAAGCTGATCACATTAAATGAACAAAGAAAGGATATCACGGCCAGAGCGACGGAAGAAGCGGAAAAACTGATTGAGAAGGAAGGATATCTGGAAAAGAATGTTCTTGTGGTATTTGTGGAGGAATGTCCGGAAAGTGTGGCGGGAATTGTAGCAGGAAGGATAAAAGAAAAGTATTACCGTCCGACGATGATCCTTACCAGATCGGGAAATCATCTGAAGGGCTCCGGCCGTTCCATTCCGGGGTATCATATGCAGCAGGAGCTCAATGCCTGTGCTTCCCTGCTGCTGGAATATGGTGGTCATGCTATGGCAGCAGGATTTTCGCTGGAAGAAAGCAATCTTGAATTGTTAAGAGATCAGTTAAATGAACGGTGCTGTCTTACACAAGAAGATCTTGTAGAAAAGATAACGATAGACCGGGAGGTTCCGCTGGCGGAGGTAACAGGAAATCTGGTCAGGGAATTAAATCTGCTTCAACCGGTAGGCGAGCAGAATAAAGGTGCGTTATTTGCGAGAAGGGGAGTTGAGATCCTGTCTGTCCGGGTATGCGGTAAAGAGGCACAGGTGGGAAATTTCACCGTAATGGATCAGGGAAGAAGATACAGCCTGGTGGATTTTCAGATCGATCATTGCATGAAAAAGGAGATATGTCATAAATATTCAGAGGAAATGTGGCATGCCCTGGAGGATCGAAGGGCTGCAGGCTGTATCATGGACATACTCTTTGTGCCAAAGATCAATGAGCGGTATGGGGAATTACAGTATACAATAGTTGACTGCCGGTGATGAAAATGATATGCTTAATTCTTAAGAGAGGTGAAAGGGGGAGAAGAGAATGTCGGATGTTTCGTCTGTCTCTAACCTGTCCGCATTATCAAGGGACTTATATTATCAATATTTGATCGATCATAATTCGACAAGTACGATGCTCAATGCCATATCCGAAAATGATAATAATTCTTTGGGGGCACTTGGAAATACAGGAGCCTTGGATGGGTTGTCGGGCCTGGTGGGGAGTACGGACCTGATGGAAAGCTTGTCGGGTCTGACCGGAAATATAGGAAGCAGCGATGTCTTGTCCGGACTTTCCGGGCTATCAGGACAAAGCGATAGTTTATCAGGACTTACGCAGGGAATTTCAGGATTTGCGGGTATTTTGCAGTCGTATCTGAATGCACAGACTACAGAAGCAGCTAATATGGCAGGATCATTGTCCTCTGTTTTGGAAGAGGCTTCTCAGGATGAAGATACATCAAGTCTTACATATCGCACGGTGCAGGAGATTTATCAATATTTTCAGGAAAAGAGCAGGAAACCGTATTCTTTACTATAGTTTACAAAAAACAAGCTTTCCACAATGAGTGTGAAAAGCTTGTTTTTTGTATAGGAAAAAGGTCTTTTTATTTTATTTCCTTTGTGATCGCAGAGCGGTAACAAAAGAAAAGGATTGTCTGCAGGACATAATAAAATGCCAGATAAAAAAGAGGAACTCTGCCGACAGGAAAATCGTACCAGTATTCTGCAGGCTGTACCCATTGCCAGAGAGCCAGAAGTGCTATTATCAAAATAAATCCAAAACATTCCGCACGGTATTTTGTGTGGGAAAAGTGATATTCCTGTAGGATTTTTGGAATGGAAGATGATCTTTGGTAAATCGTATTTCTTTCCGGATGGGAAGTTTCAAGGGATAGATTGATCGCTGCAGGAAAGGCAAACGCTCCGGCAATCACATAGTAGGCGGCAGAAAAATGCAGAAGAGCAGCAGGAAAAAGGAGCGTCAGAAGCAGAAAACGCGAAAGACGCAGAGCACAGAAGCGGCTGAGGATCCGTATTTCATTTTTGGAATGTATCATGGTATTTGTCATAAATTCCTCCATTTATATAAATGACTAAGACTTCCCACACCAATAAAGGGAAGTCGTAGTGATTTAATGTACTGATCACAGACTAAGTGTAATATACGTGGGGAACAGATTCAAGAAATAAATATAATATTTTTCTGAAATCTTGAGAGAAATGAAAAATACTCTTTGAAATATCTGAAAAATGGTATATAATAGCATAGAATACGTTTATTTTTGTTACAAAACGGAAAAAATAGAGAAAGTAGGATGTAAGGAAAGGAGAAAACGAAATGGTTGGTAGTGATATCGGAATCGATCTTGGTACAGCAAATGTACTTGTATATATAAAGGGAAAGGGTGTTGTTTTAAGGGAGCCGTCAGTTGTGGCATTTGACCGTGATACAAATAAGATCAAGGCAATCGGAGAGGATGCACGTCTGATGCTTGGACGTACTCCGGGGAATATTGTGGCAGTGAGACCGCTGCGTCAGGGTGTTATTTCTGATTATACGGTTACAGAGAAGATGCTTCGTTATTTCATCCAGAAAGCATGTGGTAAGACACGTTTTAGAAAGCCAAGGATCAGTGTCTGCGTGCCTAGTGGTGTGACAGAGGTTGAGAAGAAGGCTGTTGAGGATGCCACATATGAGGCAGGAGCAAGAGAGGTTGCTATCATTGAGGAACCAATTGCAGCAGCGATCGGAGCAGGTATTGATATTTCGAGACCATGTGGAAATATGATCGTAGATATAGGTGGAGGAACAGCAGACATCGCTGTAATTTCATTGGGAGGCACTGTTGTAAGTACATCCATCAAAGTTGCCGGGGATGATTTTGATGAGGCTATTGTTCGTTATATGCGTAAAACACATAATCTTCTGATCGGTGAACGTACTGCGGAAGATATTAAGATCCAGATAGGTTCTGCTTATAAGCGTCCTGAGGTTGTTTCAATGGATGTCCGGGGGCGTAATCTGGTGACAGGACTTCCGAAGACGATCACGGTTACATCTGATGAAACACTGGATGCTCTTAAGGAGATCACTTCTCAGATTGTTGAAGCAGTGCACAGTGTTCTTGAAAAGACACCGCCAGAGCTTGCGGCTGATGTTTCCGACAGAGGAATTGTTCTTACCGGTGGCGGAAGCCTTTTGTATGGTCTTGAGGAGTTGATCGAAGAAAAGACCGGGATCACCACGATGACCGCTGAGGATCCGATGACAGCAGTTGCTATCGGAACGGGACAGTTTGTAGAGTTTTTGAGTGGAAAGCATGAAGAGCCTTAAGAATTCTGATAAAGGAGGGATTTCATGACAAGAGGTTTATATACAGCATATACCGGTATGTATAATGAGCAGAAACGATTAGATATCATTTCCAATAATCTGGCAAATTCTGCAACGATAGGTTACAAGGAAGAGCAGGTGACCAGTCAGGCTTTTAAAGAAATGCTCACATATAAGATCCGGGATCGTTCTAATGGATTTGTGGATGAACCCATTGGAAAGATGAGCCTTGGTGTAAAGATTGGCGAGACGTATACAAACTGGGATCAGGGATCGATCCGGCAGACAGAAAATACCTATGATATTGCGATCCAGGGGAGCGGTTTTTTTACTGTTCGTGCAGTGAATGCAAAGGGTGAGCAAAAGACATATTATACAAGAAATGGTTCTTTTACATGTACCAAGGATGGTTTTATAGTAGACAGTGATGGAAATCATCTGCAGGGAGAGGGTGGCGATCTTCAGGTGCCTACAGATGCTGCCAGGGTTGTGATCGATCAGGATGGGGCAGTGTATGCAGATAATGTATATGTAGATACGATAAAGATCACAGATTTTGAGGATTACAACTATCTGAAACAGCATGGTGATAATTTCTGGGAGACAGTAGACGGTGCCACAGAAGTGAAAGGAAATTATACGCTGGAGCAGGGATATACAGAGCAGTCAAATGTGAATGTTATCGATCAGATGGTTGATATGATCACTATCACCAGAGCATATGAAGCAGGACAAAAGATGATACAGACACAGGACAGCCTGTTAAACCGTTCTGTTAATGATGTAGGAAAGGTTGGTTAATAGAAAGAGGTGTGAATAATTATGATGAGAGCACTTTGGACGGCTGCTTCCGGCATGAAAGCCCAGCAGACCAGTATGGATACATTATCAAATAATCTTTCGAATATTAATACGACAGGATATAAAAAGGAGACTGCACGTTTTCAGACACTTTTATATCAGAATATTCAGAAAAAGACCACTGATACAGAAGGAAAACAAAAGCCAATAGGAGCTCAGGTGGGGCTTGGTGTAAAAGTTGGCTCTATTTCGACACAGTTTAGCCAGGGATCTTTTACAACCACAAATGGAGATTATGATTTTGCGGTAGAGGGTGAAGGTCTGTTTATGATACAGAAGCCGGATGGTACGTTGTGCTACACAAGAAACGGTCATTTTAATCTCTCGAAGAATACTTCAAACGGGTGGTCGCTGACAACACAGGAAGGGTATGCCGTGTTAGATTCTACCGGCAAAGAGATAAGCTTTGATGCGGATGTTGATCCATCAAAGCTGCGTTTTGACAACTATGGCGGAATCGGATATGTTGGTGATGATGGAAATGCACTGCCTCTTGGGATCAGTATCGGAATGGCTCAATTTAATAATACAAATGGTCTTGAGAAAATAGGTGACAGTTATTACATAGCTACAGAAGCATCGGGAGAAGCGAGAATTGAGGGGCAGGACAGTGCATTGAAGAAAAGCATTGTGAAGAACGGATATTTGGAAGCTTCTAATGTGCAGGCTGTAGATGAAATGGTAGATATGATCGTGACACAGAGAGCGTATGAAATGAATTCTAAAGCGATCACAGCATCGGATGAAATGCTTCAGCAGGCCAATAACCTTCGTTCGTAATAATGGGTTTACAGCTGACTGATTATATTTGGAAGGAGAGAGTTTTATGAGTTCCGTATTAGATGTATCATCATTATATGACAGTTATTCATCAAAGGCAGGAGATGCATTGACAAGTGCGGCTGCCGGAAAAATCAATTCTGTTAATAAAGATTCTTCGGATGAGGAATTGATGGAAGCATGTAAAAGCTTTGAGACATATTTTGTGCAGAAAATGATCGAGGAAGCAAAGAAAACCACAGAGAATGAAGATGAGGATGGAGAATATACAAAGATGTTTGCTGATATGCGCAATGAGCAGATGGCGGCTGCAGTTACAGAAAGTGGGCAGATCGGTCTGGCTCAGCAATTGTATGACAATTTAAAGATGCAGTATAATCTTTGATATCGAAAGCTTCTAAGATAAAACAGAAGTTGTTTGTCAACTCGTATATATAAACAAAAACGGGCCGCTGTTATTTGCAGTGGCTGTTTTTGTTTTTTTGAACAGGGTTGACAATTTTAAATAAGTGCTTCAGAAGACAATAGAGGGAAGAGAGGAACCAGATGGAAGAAATTGAGGGATATGTAGAGGGGATTGTATTTCGAAATGAAGAAAACGGATATACGGTACTACATCTGTCACATCCGGAGTGGGATGATGAAATCTGCTGTGTAGGCTGTTTTTCGTATGTAGCAGAGGGACAGTATCTGGTAGTCCGTGGAGAGAAAGTTGTCCATAAAGAGTACGGAGAGCAGATCAAGGTGTCCTCTTATGAGGAGAAGCAGCCAAAAGATTCTATGGCTGTAGAAAAATATCTGGGTTCAGGAGCTATCAAAGGAATAGGGCCTGCTCTGGCAGCACGTATTGTGAAAAAATTTAAAGAGGATACATTCCGTATATTTGAAGAGGAACCGGAACGTCTTGCAGAAGTCAAAGGGATCAGTATGAAGATGGCGATCCAGGCTGCAAAACAATTTAATGAAAAACGGGAAATGCGTCAGGCAATGATATTTTTACAGGATTATGGGATCAGCATGAATCTGGCGGTGAAAATATACAGACAGTATGGGCAGGAGATGTATGAGGTGCTGCGAACGAATCCATACAGACTCGCGGAGGACATTTCGGGAGTCGGTTTTAAGATTGCAGATGAGATCGCTCGTCAGGCGGGATTTTATCAGGATTCGGATTTTCGGATCCAGGCGGGGATCGTCTATTGTCTGCAGCAGTCCACCACACAGGGACATTGCTATCTGCCACAGAAGGAATTGGTAAATGAGGCTGCCTTACTTCTTAATCTCGAACCGGCTTTAGTAGACTGTCATGTGGATGAACTTTGTATGAATAAGCAGATAATAAGCAGAGAAATCGATGGACAGCGATGCTTGTATTATGGCAGACTATATTATATGGAAATGGACTGTGCCAGGATGCTTCTGGATCTGAATCTTGATTTTCCGCTGAAAGAAAAAGAGCTTACAAAGAAGGTAAAAGCAGTTGAAAATTCGGAGAATATCGAATTGGATGATATGCAGAGAAAAGCCGTATTTCAGGCTATGCAGAATGGTGTTATGATCATTATGGGTGGACCCGGAACGGGAAAGACTACCACGATCAATACGATCGTCCGGCTCTTTGAAAAAGAAGGGATGGATATCCTGCTGGCTGCACCTACAGGGAGAGCAGCAAAAAGAATGTCGGAAACGACCGGCTATGAGGCACAAACAATACACAGGCTGTTGGAACTGACCGGATCCGTGGAAGGGGATGACAGAGGGGGGATGCATTTTGAGAGAAATGAGCAGCAGCCTCTGGAAGCGGATGTTGTGATCATCGACGAAATGTCTATGGTGGATATATATTTAATGCATGCACTTTTGCGGGCACTTGTGCCGGGGACCAGACTCATTATGGTAGGAGATGCGAACCAGCTGCCTTCGGTGGGCCCGGGAAATGTTCTGAAGGATATGATAAGATCAAAATTTTGTCATGTAGTTCGTTTGGAAAAGGTATTCCGGCAGGCGGCGGAAAGCGACATTATATTAAATGCACACAGGATAAATCGTGGAGAACCTGTGGAATATAGAAAAGGCAGCAGAGATTTTTTCTGTTTGGAGAGGAATCAGACACAGGATATTATTAATGTGGTCATTCAGTTGATCGTGCAAAAGCTACCACCGTATGTAAACGCATCGCCTTATGATATTCAGGTGCTGGCTCCGATGAGAAAGGGCGAGCTGGGAATATTAAATTTAAACATGGTATTGCAGAGGTATTTGAATCCACCGGCTCCGGATAAAGTGGAGAGAGAATTTCATGGGGTTTTATTCCGGGAGAAAGACAAGGTCATGCAGATCAAAAATAATTATCAGTTGAAATGGAAAAAAATCAATGATTTTGGTGATACTTATGAAGAGGGGGATGGGGTATTTAATGGTGACAGTGGTGTGATCCGTACAATTTCCGCTTTGACAGAGACTGTTACAGTAGAGTTTGAGGAGGGAAAGACGGCGGAGTACGATTTTTCGGACATGGAAGAGCTGGAACTTGCCTATGCAATTACAATACATAAATCGCAGGGAAGCGAGTATCCGGCCGTGATTCTTCCAATTCTGAATGGTCCGAAAATGCTTTTTAATAGAAATCTGTTATATACTGCAGTGACAAGAGCGAAAAAATGTGTAACCATTGTAGGAAGCAGTCAGATGGTGGATCAGATGATCTGTAATATAAATGAAAAAAAGAGATATTCCAGTTTATGGCAGAGAATACAGGAGATGGAGGTGACTGATGCAAAAGAGCTTTCGTGACAAAGTTTTGGATTTTTTTTATCCTGCGAGATGTCCGGTGTGTGATAATGTCCTGGCAGTGGGGGAAAGTGGCATATGTCCGGAGTGTTTGACGAGAATTAAGTACATCCGTGAACCGAAATGCTGCCGCTGTGGAAAGCCATTGGAGGAGGAAGAGGAGTTTTGTGGTGACTGCCGTGGAAAAAAATATGCTTTTCTTTCAGGAAATGCCCTGCTTCTTTATGACGGCAGCATGCAGGAGTCAATAGCACGTTTTAAGTATTCCGGCCGCCGGGAGTATGCAGGGATATATGCACAGCAGTTATATAAAAGGTATCATAAATGGATCGAGCAGATCCGGCCTGATGCATTGATTCCGGTTCCAATACACCGAAGCAGATTGAATAAGAGGGGCTATAATCAGGCGGAGCTTATAGCAGTGCATCTGGGAAAAATGATGCAGGCTGAAGTACGCACAGATCTGCTGATGCGTGTGCGGAAAACAAAACCTCAGAAGGAACTGACGGCAGCAGAAAGATTAAAAAATCTAGAAGATGCATTTTGTCCGGGCAGCGGGAGGGAAGAGTTGAATCGACTTCCGGAGTGTGTTATAATCATAGACGATATTTATACTACCGGAAGTACAATGGAAGCATGTTCCAGGGTGCTTCGAAGCATTGGGATCAGCAAAATTTATTTTTTGTGTGTATGCATTGGAAGTGGCAGTTAAGGAGAGATGAGTATGGATGTGAGAAATTGTAAATTGTGCGGAGGTCTGTTTAACTTCACGGGGAATCCTCTGTGTCCGCTGTGCAATAAAAAGATGGAAGAAAAATTTGCAGTAGTAAAGCAGTATATCAGGGAAAATCCCAAAAGTTCTATCGCAATGGTTTCTGAAGAGACAGAGGTGCCGATGCAGCAGCTTAAGCGGTGGATCAGAGAAGAAAGACTGAGTTTTTCTAAGGACTCAGGGGTAGTTATTCAATGTGAGAAGTGTGGGGCTGCTATATTGACAGGCAGATTTTGCAAAGAGTGCAAAAAGACAATGACTAATTCATTCGAAAGCTTATACCAATCCCCGGCAAGATCAACGGGAGAGAAGAAAAGTTCAGCGAATGCCAGAATGCGCTTTATTGATAAATAATAAAGTACGGAGGAGGTGGCACGCTTTTGGAGGATGTTCGGAATATACTTCGCATCCCTAACAGGGAAGTGATATCTGTGACAAGGGCGTTGGCGGGTCTTGATCTGGAAAAGATAGATACACAGCAATGTACAGAAGACAAATATACAACAGTTATGATACATACCAGAGGATTTTTCCTGGCAGACATCCTATGCGAGATAAATGAACGCATGTGCGACAGCATTATTTCAGGAATGTACGGAGGAGGCATGCCGCCTGACAGCGAGCGGCCATTATATTTAAATGAGTACATGAACATTGTCTGTGGGAGAATCGTATCGAAGGTAAATACGCTGACAGGCAGTATATCAAAATTGTCAACTCCGGAATATTGTGGAGCCGCAGAACCTGATCTTGAAATAAACGAGTCGATGCACTGTATCAGACTGGCATATCAGAATGGTCAGGGATTAATAAGATTTATTATTCAGTTTGATTTTCAACAGAATGGAGGAGAAGATATATGAGTACAACGATCATGGTGGTTGATGATTCCCCGTTTGCTTCAAAACAGATCAAGGATATCGTGGAGGACAATGGATATGAAGTGATCGGTTATGCCAAGAATGGTGAAGAGGGAATAGAGTTGTATAAGGAATTAAAGCCGGATATTGTTATTCTGGATATTATCATGCCGGGGATCAATGGCCTGGAAACGGCTGAAATCCTGAAAAAACAGGATCCGGATGTGAAGATTCTGATGCTGAGTTCCTTATGCGATTCAGGAACCATGGAGGAAGTGAAAGGCATAGGGGTGAAACATTTGATTCCGAAGCCGTTGGAGGCTGATGTATTATTAGCTTCATTAGAGATGGTATCAAAATTTGCTTAAGCATGATTGCAAAGAAGTTGTTGACGTAATGATGTGATGTGTCATATACTTGTTATGTGAAAATGAAAAAGTGAATAGGAGAAAAAAATGGTTACATCGAAAATTGTGGCCACCGGAGCAGGAATACCAAGTCAGATCATCACAAATGATGATCTGGCAAAGATAATGGATACCAGCGACGAGTGGATCAGACAGAGAACAGGGATTGGAGAAAGACATATTTCGGGGGGCGAAGATTTATCGTATTACACGGCACAAGCCGCCCGACAGATCATAGAGAGAGCCGGTATTACCCCGGAGGATGTGGAACTGATCATCGTAGCAACCGTTACGGCAGATTATTGTACTCCAAGTGCAGCATGCATGGTGCAGAAAGCAGTGGGAGCAGTTAATGCAGTGGCATTTGATGTTACGGCAGCCTGTTCCGGTTTCCTGTATGGTGTCAGTGTAGCTGATAAGTTTATCCGGTGCGGTGTATATAAAAATGCATTAGTTATCGGAGGAGAGATTTTATCAAAGATTGTAGACTGGAAGGATCGTTCTACCTGTGTTTTGTTTGGAGATGGAGCAGCGGGAGTCCTGTTGGAACGCTCTGAGACGGAGGAAGGGATACTGATTGAGGAGCTTGGTTCTAAGGGCGATATGTATGAGGTGTTGACTGCGAGAAAATTGGTACCTTCCAATGCATTTAATCAGGTTGAAGCACAGACGGAATGTGGACATGTCACTATGGATGGCAGAGAGGTTTTTAAATTTGCAACAAAAAAGATTGTTTCCGGTGTAAATAAGGTATTAGAAACAGCTGGCTTGTCAGCGGAGGATATTACATATTTTGTGCCTCATCAGGCAAACTTAAGGATCGTAGAGGTGGCTTCAAGAAAACTGAAGATTCCGATGGATCGTTTTTATATTAATATTGAACATTATGGAAATACATCAGCAGCGAGCATTCCGATCGCACTAAATGAGATGAATGAAAAAGGACTGCTGAAAAAGGGTGACAAGATCATCCTCTGTGGATTCGGAGGAGGTCTGACCTGGGGAACACTGCTTGTTCAGTGGTAGATGTGTATTACTGTGGTATCACAGTCAATATAAATTAAATTAACAATATCTTTAGGAGGAACTAAACATGGTATTTGAGAAGATCAGAGAAATCATTGCTTCACAGCTTGGAAAGGATGAAGATGAGATCACTTTGGATACAAATGTAAAGGAAGATCTTGATGCGGATTCTTTGGATGTATTCCAGATCATCAATGATATTGAGGACGAGTTCGAAGTATCTATTGAAGAGCCGGAGTCTATTGTTACTGTAAAAGACATCGTTGATTTTGTTGAGAACAACAAATAATACGATCATCACAGCAAAAGGATGAAAACGGACAGTGAAGACCGTAAAGTTGAGAACCTCGTCCTACGGGGTTCTCATCATTTTGTTATCGGAGACACTGTCTTTTGAAGTGTGGAGGAAAGTTCATGAAAACTGTATTTATGTTTAGCGGACAGGGTGCACAGTATGCAGGAATGGGAAAGGAATTGTACCAGAATTATACTGTAGCCAAAGATATTTTTGATCGAGCAGATGCTGTATTAGGATATTCCATTAAGGATATTTGTTTTCAGGATGAAAAGAAATTAGGGGAAACGGAATTTGCCCAGCCGGCAATATTAACAATGAGTATTGCGGCAATGAAAGTACTCGAGGAACAGGGAGTTCGTGCTAATATGACAGCAGGACTCAGCTTAGGAGAATATTCAGCGTATGTCGCAAGCGGAGCAATGGACTTTGAGGAGGCGGTTGCTCTGGTACAAAAGCGTGGAAAGTTTATGACAGAGGCAGTACCTTCCGGTGAGGGAGCAATGTATGCGATCATCGGTCTGGAACAGGAGCTGGTAGAGGCTGCCTGTGAGGAGGCAACTGCATTAGGAATGGGACTGGCTGTGCCGGCGAATTATAATGCACCGGGACAGATTGTGATAGCCGGAAAGACAGAGGCGGCAGCAAAGGCAGCCGAGATAGCGAAAGAAAAAGGAGCGAAGCTTGCCGTAAAATTAAAGGTTAGCGGACCATTCCATACCTCGCTTCTGCAACCGGCATCTGACCGGCTAAAGCCGGAATTGGAAAAGATGCATATTTCGGATATGAAAATTCCTGTATATACTAATGTGAATGCACAGGTTGTGTCCGCAAAAGAGGACATTATCCCTATATTGACGAAACAGGTATGCTGTCCGGTAAGATGGGCAGATATTATACAAAACATGAATGAGCAGGGTGCGGATACATTCATTGAATTAGGACCGGGCAAGGCATTGACAGGTTTTGTGAAAAGGACTCTGAAGGGAGTAAATATTATGAATGTAGAGGATCTGTCATCTTTGGATAAAACCATGAAAAAACTTCACGAAGCTGTATAGAACAGCAAACCAAGAGGAGGAATTATGTTAAAAGGGAAAAATGTGATTGTCACAGGAGCTGCTAAGGGAATAGGAAAAGCGATCGCACTTGCTTTTGCAAGGGAAGGATGTAATATTGTATTAAATTATCATAGTCATGTGGATGAGGAGGTCATCCGGGAGATTGAGGCATGCGAAGTAACCTGCAAACCGGTTCAGGGCGATGTCAGTGATTTTTCATTTGTGTCTGATATGATCAAGGAAGTGAAGAATGAGCTGGGAAGCATTGATGTTCTTGTGAACAACGCAGGAATTACAAAGGACATGCTTTTGATGAGAATGACAGAAGAACAGTTTGATGATGTCATTAATACAAATCTGAAGGGCACATTTAATATGATCCGTCATGTCAGTGGTGTTATGCTGAAACAGAAAAGCGGAGCAATCATCAATATGGCTTCGGTTGTAGGAATTAATGGAAATATCGGTCAGACCAATTATGCGGCATCCAAGGCGGGGATTATTGGTTTGACGAAATCAACCGCAAAAGAACTGGCATCCAGAGGGATTACCTGTAATGCTATTGCTCCGGGATTTGTGGAGACGGATATGACAGCCGTATTGAAGGAAAACGTACAGGAGGCAATCCTCAGTGCGATTCCATTAAAGAGGGCCGGGAAGGTCGATGATATTGCAAGAGCAGCTGTATTTCTTGCAAAAAATGATTATATTACAGGGCAGGTGCTTAATGTAGATGGCGGTATGGTAATGTAATCCGTCAAAGGAAAATTTGTCAGTGAAACAAACGTAGAAATGAGGGTAAAAAAATGGCAAGAAGAGTAGTCGTGACAGGAATGGGTGCTGTGACACCTTTGGGAAGTACCGTGGATACCTTTTGGGATAATATTAAAAAGGGACAGTGTGGTATAAATATGATCACAAAATTTGACACGGAAGAGTTTAAAGTGAAGATTGCAGGAGAAGTGGAGGGCTTTGATCCGGAGCTTTACATGACAAAAAAGGATGTCAAGAGAAATGATCTCTTTGCAGTATATGCCCTTGGGGCAGCCGTACAGGCATTTGAGGACAGTGGACTGGATATGGAAAAGGAGGATGCCGACAGAGTTGGTGTGATCGTCGGATCCGGTGTCGGTGGTCTGATGACCATGGAGGAACAGGTGACTAAGATGAACGACCGGGGACCTGCCCGCGTCTCTCCTTTGTTTATTACTATGACAATAGGAAATATGGCTGCAGGAAATATTGCGATACGCTATGGCGCAAAAGGAATCTGCGAGAATGTAGTGACAGCATGTGCAACCGGTACGAATGCCATAGGCGATGCATTCCGACAGATTAAGGATGGCAGGCAGGATGTAATGTTTGCAGGGGGCGCAGAAGCGGCTATCTGCCGTATAGGTATTGCAGGATTTACAAATCTTACTGCATTATCAAGAAATCCAGACCCTAAGGATGCCTGTAAACCATTTGATAAGGACAGAGATGGTTTCGTTATGTCAGAGGGGGCAGGCGTGCTGATCCTGGAAGAACTGGAGCATGCAAAAGCCAGAGGAGCAAAGATTTACGGTGAAATTGTGGGATATGGCTCTAATGGAGATGCATATCATATTACGTCTCCTTCACCGGATGGTTCCGGTGCGGCTAAGGCGATGGAGCTTGCTATGGAAGAAGCGGGAATTAAACCCGAGCAGGTATCCTATATTAATGCTCATGGTACAAGCACACATGCGAATGAAGTGGCGGAGACTGCAGCAATTAAGCTTGCTATGGGAGATGCAGCACATAAAGTGCCTGTCAGCTCCACAAAGTCAATGACAGGTCATCTGCTGGGTGCAGCAGGAGCCATTGAGTCAATTATCTGTGTAAAGGCGATGCAGGACAATTTCCTGCCGGCAACGATCAATTACAAAACACCGGATCCGGAATGTGATCTTGATATCATTCCGAATGAGGGAAGAAAGATGGATAATGTAGAATATGTATTATCAAACTCTCTTGGATTTGGTGGACACAATGCGGTACTCTGCTTTAAAAAATGGCAGGGTTAGGAAAATATTCTTGCGGTATGTATCTGCCCGGAGCAGATGAGAAAGGAAGGAAGTATGCGTTACGAGGAGATTAAACAGTTAATTGATCTGTTTGAAGAAACGGATCTGTCAGAGATGGAGCTGACAAGAGAGAATGATGGTCTGCGTCTTGTCCGTGGCAATGGAGCAAAGACAGCAGTACAGCCTGCAGCGATCGTGCAGCCGGAAATTCCGGAAGTTCCGTCGTTATCAGATCTTCAGAATATTGTTGCATCAGTACAGAACGGAGCAAGAGAGGCTATGGCCGGGGAAACAGAGACAGTGTCTGTTTCAGAAACACATGAAGAGGGAGAGCTTGTTACAGCACCTATTGTTGGTACATTTTATGCAAGACCGGCACAGGATAAAGATCCGTTCGTGAAGGTAGGGGATACCGTGGCAGAGGGAGATATCCTTTGCATTATTGAGGCAATGAAGTTTATGAATGAGGTGCCGAGTACAGTAGGTGGTACGATCCGTGAAGTATTAGTTCAGGATGGTGATTTTGTTGAATTTGGCCAGCCTTTGTTCAGGATTGGATAAATGGAGGACAATGAAAATGAATTGTGTGATGGATATTAAAGAAATTATGGAGATTATTCCGCATCGACAGCCGTTTCTTCTGGTAGACCGTATTATAGATATGGTTCCCGGAGAAAGTGTGACAGCAATAAAAAACGTATCAATGAACGAACCTTTTTTTGCAGGTCATTTTCCGAATGAACCGGTTATGCCCGGAGTGCTTATTGTGGAGGCAATGGCACAGGCAGGCGCAGTTGCGATTTTGTCCCAGGAACAGTTTAAAGGGAAAACGGCATATTTTGGTGGTATTAAAAATGCAAAATTTAAGAAGAAGGTAGTGCCGGGTGACACACTGCGTATGGAAGTTTCAATTGTCAAATTGAAAAAAAATGCAGGAATTGGTCAGGGAACAGCCTATGTAGATGATAAGGTGGCTGCTCAGGCAGAATTTATCTTTATGATCGGATGATCGTAAGGAAGGGATGGAGGAGCACATGTTTGATAAAATATTGATCGCGAACCGTGGAGAGATAGCAGTTCGTATTATACGGGCCTGCAGGGAGATGGGAATAAGGACTGTTGCTGTATTTTCAGAGGCAGATAGAGATGCTTTACACACGCAGATGGCAGATGAGGCAGTCTGCATTGGTGGTGCAAAGGTGGCAGAAAGCTACCTGAATATGCAGAATATCATCAGTGTTGCAGTGGAAAAAAAGATTCAGGCGATTCATCCTGGATTTGGTTTTTTGTCAGAAAACAGTACATTTGCATCAATGTGTGAGGTATGTAATATAAAATTTATTGGACCCGGTCCGTCCGTGATCGATGCCATGGGTAATAAAGCAAATGCCAGAGAAATGATGATAAAGGCCGGTGTTCCGGTTATTCCGGGAAGTGATGGTGTTATCGAAACATTGGATCAGGCATATGAAGAAGCTGACCGGCTGGGATATCCTGTTATGGTGAAAGCATCCGCTGGTGGTGGTGGAAAAGGAATCAGGATCGTCAGAAGCCGCCAGGAGATGGAAAATGCGTATGAATCAGCAAAGGGCGAAGCTATGGCAGGCTTTGGCGATGATGCGGTCTATATGGAGAAACTGATCGAAAATGCCAGACATATTGAAGTACAGATTTTGGGAGATCAGCAGGGGAATGTCATACATCTTGGAGAGAGGGACTGTTCTTTGCAGAGAAAGAATCAAAAAGTTCTTGAAGAATCTCCTTCTCCGGCACTGAGTCAGGACAAAAGAGATGAAATGTGTGCAGCTGCAGTACGGGCTGCGAAAGTTGCCGGTTATCAGAGTGCCGGCACAATAGAATTTCTGTATGATAAATCCGGCAATTTTTATTTTATGGAAATGAATACCAGAGTGCAGGTGGAACATCCTGTGACAGAAATGGTGACGGGTGTTGATATTATCAAGGAGCAGATCAGGATTGCAGCAGGAGAACCGCTTTCTTATACACAGGATGATATCAAGATTACGGGGCATGCTATTGAATGTCGCATTAATGCAGAAAATCCGGACAAAAATTTTGCACCGTGTCCGGGAAAGATCAAGTCATTGCTTCTGCCGGTGGGCGGATTGGGATTGCGCGTGGATGCGGCCGTATTTCAGGATTATGTGATTCCTCCATATTATGATTCCATGATCGCCAAGGTGATCGTACATGGGAGAGACCGTGAAGAGGCCATGGCGAAAATGCGCCGTGCTCTTTATGAGTTTGTAATTGATGGAATCGATACGAATATAGATTTTCAAGGAATGATCCTGAGTCACCCGGAATACATAGCGGGAGAGTTTGATACTTCTTTTATTGAGGAGAAGATTTTGAAATAATTTTCGTAGGATTTTAAATTCTACTGTACCGAAATAAGGACAGACAGAAAGGAAGGATCTTGTGAATTTATTTAATAAAAGAAAGAGTTATTTTTCTTTGGACACACAGCCGGATAAAAAAAAGCCGGATCGCAAGAAGAAAGAGCAGGGGCCATCTATTCCAAATGGTATGTGGATTAAATGCAATACCTGCAAGATGATAATATACAAAAAAGAGATTACACAATATAAACTGTGTCCCAACTGCGGAGCTCATTTCCGAATGTCGCCGAAGGAGAGGATTGCGGTGACCTGTGATGAAGGTTCTTTTCAGGAGTTTGATAAGAATATGATACCGGAGAATCCAATGGAGTATCCGGATTATGAGACGATTGTAGGGCAGGCACAGAAGAAAACAGATCTTCGTGAGGCTGTTGTGACAGGACGCTGTCAGATTGAGGGAAATGATGTTGTAATCGCTATTATGGATAGTCATTTCATGATGGGAAGCATGGGATCTGTAGTAGGAGAAAAGATTACGCGTGCTGTAGAGTATGCAACAAGGGAAAAGCTTCCTATTGTTATTTTCACGACGTCCGGCGGTGCCAGAATGCAGGAAGGGATCATATCTTTAATGCAGATGGCGAAGGTCTCAGAGGCACTGGGACGTCATGATGAGGCAGGACTGCTGTATATTACGGTACTTACAGATCCTACAACAGGAGGAGTTACTGCCAGCTTTGCGATGCTGGGAGATATTATTTTGTCAGAGCCAAAGGCGTTGATCGGATTTGCCGGTCAGCGAGTGATTCAGGGAACGATTCATCAGAAGCTGCCGGAGGGATTCCAGAGAGCAGAATTTCAACAGGATCATGGATTTGTGGACCGCATTGTTCATCGCGAGGAACTGCGGACAGAGCTTGGGAAGATTTTAAAGCTTCATCAGACAGGAAAGTGAGGAGACCAGCATGAATGAAAGTATGAGATCAGTTACCATTGCCCGTCAGATCGATCGTCCCAGTGCAAAACAGTTTATTGATGTGATTTTTGATGATTTTATAGAGTTTCATGGAGATCGTTTATTTGGGGATGATGGAGCAATCGTCGGTGGTATTGCAAGTTTGAATGGAATGCCCGTGACAGTAGTCGGTATTCAGAAAGGACATACGCTGGAGGAGAATGTTCATTGCAATTTCGGTCAGCCGAATCCGGAGGGATATCGCAAGGCATTGCGATTGATGAAACAGGCAGAGAAATTTCACCGTCCGGTGATCACTTTTATCAATACGGCAGGAGCTTTTCCGGGAGTCGGAGCAGAGGAGCGCGGACAGGGAGAAGCAATAGCCAGAAATCTTATGGAGATGTCCCGCCTAAGGACACCGGTGATCAGTATATTTATCGGTGAAGGCGGAAGCGGTGGTGCACTGGCATTGGCTGTGGCAGATCAGGTGTGGATGCTGGAGCATGCGGTTTATTCTATCTTGTCTCCGGAAGGTTTTTCAAGTATTTTATGGAAAGATCCGACCAGAGTTGCGGAGGCTGCAGAAAAGATGAAGATGACATCAAGAGATCTCTTGAAAAACCATGTAGCCGACAGGATGTTTGAGGAGCCGGAAGACGGTCTTAAGGATCATCTTACGGAAGTGGCAGGAGCATTAAAACAGGCATTGGAAGCGGAGCTTCCGGTTCTTCTTTCAACGGAGACAGAGGAGCTTTTACAGAAACGGTATGAGCGTTTCAGACAGTTTGGAAGCTTTGTTGAATGATAATAAAATCTGGTTGAAAATTAAGAAAGATAAAGGCTCAGAAGTACCTCTGGTTTGTGAACCGGGATACTGCCGAGCCTTTTGATTTGTTAAATTATATTTGCTGCCGGGAAAATGGACTACTTAATACGGATGCCATCTTTTTCAATCGTTATAAAGCCCTCTTTCATGAGACGGCCGATAGCCCGCTTAAACGCATTCTTGCTCATATGAAAGTGAGATTTGATCTCCTCAGGTGCACTTTTGTCGTGATATGGGAGGAAGCCACCGGCATCTTCCAGACGGTGAAAGATGAATTCGGCATCCTCTTCCATCTGCTCAGGTATTTTCTTTTTTACACTGAGGGAGAGGCGACCGTCTTCCAGTACCTGAGACACTCTGGCATAGACAGGCTGGTTGATCCGGTATTTTTCAAATACTTCCTTTTTAGGGATTAAAGCAGAGTACTTGTCATCTACGGCAACAAAAACGCCGAAGTTTTCGCTGATCTCATAGACACGTCCAAAGACTTCGTCATCCTTCTGATAATCGGAATCATTCTGCAGGCGGTCATAGACATGCATAGACGCACAGAGACGTTCGCTTTTATCCAGATACATGGTTACCAGTACGGCATCTCCGGGTTCTACTTTATAAAGCTGCTGTTTGAAAGGCAGCAGCAGGTCTTTGGAAAGTCCCATCTCCAAAAAGGCACCAATCTTTGTTACTTCCTTTACCTTGAGGCGTGCGACACCGCCAAGCTCCAGTTCCGGCTCCCAAGTGGTCGCGATCGGGCGATCCTCCGAATCACGGTAAACAAATACCGTCAAAGCATCCTTAAGCTGGGTCCCCTTTGGAACCTGTGCCTTTGGCAGAAGGATCTTATCCGTGTCATCTCCTCCCGGTGTGTTCAGATAAACGCCGAAATCGGTTGTTTTTACTACGATCAGTTCCTGTGTTTTTCCAAGCTGTATTTTTTCAGACATAATAATCCTCGTTTCCATTTTTAATGATTTCCCCGGACTTTCCACACTGATAAGGGAAAGTCTCCTTATAACCTTGATAATCATACCATAAGTAGAAAAAATGGGAAAGAGGAAGATGATAAAATCAGAGCAAAAAGGCAGCTTAGATATTGGAAGCTAAGCTGCCCGAAATGATCTTGAGTTATTTTACGATCTTTATCTTTTTCGGTTTGGTCTGTAATTGTCTTAATTTTGTACAGCTTGTCAGATGCCGGAAATGGAAAAGAGGACAATCCAAGGATCGGATTCATTTATGGGAAACGGAAGTGAAATGTATAAAGTGAGGTTTGAATCCTAAATGGAAACGTGTTATACTTTGATGCGGAAGCGATCCGGCAGGGTTGACTGAACAGATCCGTATGGATAAGAAATTTGGTGTCCCATGACGACAGAAGATTGTGGGAGGAATGGAGGATATTATGAAGAACGTAATCAGTACAGATAAGGCACCGGCAGCAATCGGACCATATTCACAGGCAATCGAGGTAAATGGTCTTGTGTATACATCAGGAGTGATCCCGGTAAATCCTGCAACCGGAGAGATTGTTGGAACGACAGCAGCAGAGCAGGCAGAGCAGGCAATCGGTAATCTGAAAAATCTTGTAGAGGCATCAGGGAGCTCTATGGACAAGGTGATCAAAACCGTTGTATTCATTAAGAACATGGATGATTTCGGAAAAATCAACGAAGTATATGGAAAGTATTTCCCGGAGCCATATCCGGCACGCTCCTGTGTAGAGGTAGCACGCCTGCCGAAGGATGTGTTGATCGAGATCGAGGCAATTGCAGCGAAATAATTCATTTAAGCTTCAATACAAACAGACTCCTGAGGGTGTCGGAAATGATACGATTTTCCGGCATCCTTTTTTGTTCGGGTATAGGAAAATGCTCGTAACATAGTGGGAAGCCAACGAGAATTGCGAAGCAATTCTTGGAGGGCAAAACGCTGGTTTTGCCCTTTTTTACTGTGTATATGATGAGAGCGGTAAGAATAATGTGGATAAAGAAAGCGAATTGTCTGACAATTTGTGGATAAAAAAGACAATTTATTTTCGGGAAAAATGATTGACAATGGATATATTGTACATATTGCACAAATAAATGAGTTTGTATTAATAGAAATGTCAAAGATAAAAGATAAATGTGAATATTTATCCACATTTTGTGGAAGAAAAATATGTGGAAAAATAGAGTTATTCACGAAGTTATCCACATTATCCACAATTTTTACCCATTTTTTACACAAAAAAATAGTTGTCAACAAGAAAATTTGTTTTGTGAAAAAGGATAAAAATATAAAAAACAGAAAAATATCTTGACAGACAAATTGTGTGACAATTAAACGACGATTCCCTACAATATTTAAAATTGTTCGTTATAAGATATATGATCGGCATCCGCAATACGTTATTGAGAGAGAAGTTTGAATATGTTTTTTGTGCAATTTGTTCATTTTTGCTTGCCAAACCGCATGGGCTGTAGTATAATATAACCATTCTAAACAGTAAAGGAGTTGGGGACTTATGCAGTATATTATTAGTGGTAAGAACATCGACGTAACAGAAGGATTGAAGGCTGCCGTTCAGGAGAAGATCGGTAAGCTGGAGAGATACTTCACTCCGGAGACAGAAGTTCATGTGACCCTGAGTGTAGAGAAGGAGAGACAGAAAATAGAGATTACCATCCCAATGAAAGGAAATATTGTCAGAGCAGAGCAGGTAAGCGATGACATGTATGTTTCTATTGATCTTGTAGAGGAAATTATTGAGCGTCAGCTTCGCAAATATAAAAACAAGATTGTCGATCAGCAGCAGTCAGCAGTCAGCTTGAGTAAAGCTTTTGTTGAGGAAGAGATTGAGGATGATGATGAGATTAAGATCATCCGTTCTAAGAGATTCGCCATGAAGCCGATGGAGGCAGAGGAAGCTTGCCTGCAGATGGAGCTTCTGGGGCATGATTTTTATGTATTTCGTAATGCATCTACCGATGAGGTGAATGTTGTATATAAGAGAAAAGGAAATACATATGGTTTGATCGAGCCGGAATTTTAAGTTGATCCGAGAGAAAAATTATAAGCACAAAAGGTATTATACAATGGGGTGTATAATATAGGAGAGGCGAGTGTCAGTTTTTTGGCACTCGTTCTTTTTCGATTTCAACGTAGTAGGAAAATTACGCCTGCATTTTAAAATCTGCAGGGAGAGAAAGGATTGTGCAATTATTATGAGAATACCAAAGAGAGTGATCGCGGCGTTGCTTGGGATTGTCCTGGCAGCATCGCAGGTAGTAGTTCCCGGACAGGGAAAGAGGGCATCGGCACAGGAAAGCTTTCAGGATCT
Organism: Lachnospiraceae bacterium; assembly: GCA_022774505.1. Lineage (GTDB taxonomy): Bacteria > Bacillota > Clostridia > Lachnospirales > Lachnospiraceae > Jutongia. The sequence continues at coordinate 708 of JALFLW010000016.1, read as the reverse complement.
GGATCAGTCTCAGATCACGGAAGTGATGGGTGCCGGATGGAATCTTGGAAATCAGCTGGAAGCATCCAATGGAGGAACGCCCTATGAGACAGCCTATGGTAATCCTGTCATTAATGAGCAATTGATCAAAGCAGTTAAAAAAGCGGGATTCCGCTCTATCCGTATACCGGTATCTTATCTGAGCAAGATAGGGAGTGCACCGGATTACGTCATTGACAGTACATGGCTGGACAGGGTGCAGCAGGTTGTAGATATGTGTATGGAGAATGGGTTATATGCCATTATTAATATGCATGGAGACGGCTATACGTCAGTTGTCGGCGGATGGCTGTTTTGTGGTAATGATGATTCGGAACAGGAACAGATCAAAGAAAAATACAAAGCCTGTTGGGCACAGATCGCAGACCGTTTTAAATCCTATGATGAACATCTTATCTTTGAATCGATGAATGAAGAATTTGATGGTAAATATGGAAATCCGGATTCAAAAGCATATGCCAATATCAATTCTTACAACCAGATTTTTGTGGATACGGTACGTCAGTCAGGAGGAAATAATGATAAACGCTGGCTGCTGATACCGGGCTGGAATACGAATATCGATTATACAGCAGGGAATTATGGATTTGAACTGCCGACGGATTCTTATCGTTCTGCAGAGATTCCTGCGGATCAACAGAGGATCATGATCTCTGTGCATTATTATGA
>JALFLW010000088.1 GCA_022774505.1 Lachnospiraceae bacterium | reverse complement strand
CTTCATTGTAGATACCTCTCTGTTCAATAAGATTTTTTACTAACCGGCTAAAGTCAGTAATCTTATTTTACACTGAGGTATTTTTTTCTCAACCTTCTTTCTTGGGATCCTCTGTATTTTTTATTATACAGGAAGCTCCTTGAAATTGTAAATCTGCAAATAGAGCTGCTGATCATTTGTTGTCTCCAGATTTGCATCCCGGTCAATGGTATAGGCATATAATGCCAGACCATTGTAAGAAATACTGTCGGCGTCAACCACTCTCGGATCACTGTTTTCATCCACTACTAAATCAGTCATTATCTTTGTTTCGGTAACCGGACGCCGGACCGTGTCTCCATTTTCATCCTCGATCTTAATCGTCTCTCCGGTATTTACCTGAACGGCACTTTCTGAAACCACTGCTGCAACACCCAGATCCAGGAAGCGCTGTCCATAGGCCTCCGGAAGCTCCGGATCTGCCGAATCCCAGGCGATGCTGTCTCCTTTAAGTGTACCCATCCGGCAGGCGATCGCATTGTAACCATTAATGATATCACCATATGTGGTTACTTCCTCTGCACTGTCTGCATTATCGTCCTGCACGATATCATCTGCTGCCACATTAGATGTATTCCTGTTTTCATCCTCTGCCACTTCATAATCCGTCTTTGTGTAATAAACCGACAGACGCTTTGTTTCCTCATCAAATGCGATCATTGGGTCAGTATCTGCCATTATCTCCTCATCCGTAGTCTGTGTGATCGCAAATTCATCTCCCATGGTCTCTGTCTCAATATCAAACCATGCTCCACTGATATCGAGCAGAGAAAGTATCGTCTTGGTATCATCACTTTCTTTGTATTTGCGGCTTGCATCTGACCAGGTCACAAGCACCTTATCGTCACTCACCTTATAAACAGCCGGAGCCTCATCCCAGGTTTCGTCATCACCGACACTGACAGGCCTTGACCAGCTTACTCCATTATCTCTTGATATTGTATAAACCAGCTCAGACCGGTTAATATCTTCTCTGTCACCTTTATCTGTCAGAAATACTGCCAGCAGATGACCATTTCCAAGATCTGTGACCTGTGATTGCGGATTTGGATACGCTCCTTCCTGCAAAACGATTTCTTTACCTGCGTCTACGCTCTTGGCACTGATATCATACGCCTGCCATCCGCTACGATTCTTCAAGTAATCTCTTGCAAATTCTTCCGTATTCGAATCATCATCAATATCCTCATAAAGATAATTATCCGTAAAGTCGTTTAACATTGCTCCCACACTGGATGCGCCATAATTAAACAGACTCATCTTTTCACCCTTATATAACGTCCATTTTTTCTTGATAAAAAGTATCTTCAGCTTTAATGCTGCACTCAATGTGACATCACCATATCCTGCAGAAGATTCATTCTCACCCATTATTGGCACGTTAAAGCCGAAATCGAAATCAGCCGTACCGGATACAACCACTTTAACTACTTTTCCCAAACCTGCACCGGCTCCTACCGTGATCGTTGGTGCAAGCATAAATTTCGTATAAAGTGAGAAGTTTTTCTTATTCAGGCTGAGACCGGACTTTTCACTTCCCGCTTTTGTAAGGTTGAAAACATCATCATACATGCTTCCGTTGGAAGACTCCGCAGCAAATGCCGCTACCGCCTTTCCGCCGACTTGCAGCTCAGCAATGATCTCCACACCGATCGGTGTCATATAAGATACTGAATACTGGAAATCTGCATCTGCCGAAGCGATCAATGCCAGCGAATTAAAATAGTAATTACCATCTGATTTTCCATTCGCTTTCAATCCGCTTTCCACCGTCAGAACTACTGCAACACTGAAATTAAACTTGAAGGAACTTGTTCCCATGTTGCTATTCTGCGGTGCGGCACTTTCCTGTGCTTTCTCTGCTGCCTTTTTGCTTTCATTCATATCCTTTTTAGGTGCCGGTGTCTTTTCTTCTTCCTTATCGTCGTCACCGTCATCTTCATCATCATTTCCATCGTCACCCATAAGGTTTTCCATATACTGGCGGATATTATCCCTGCCGCTTAATCCCTCTCCCTTATTCTCAGCCCGATGTTCCAACTGCTGCTGTTTGAGGTCATTCATCACAGTGCTGTTATAACCAAAGGCAATCTGGATCGTATTGATCTGTGCCCCACTGTTTGGATCCTTATAGCTTGATTTGTAACCAAGCGTCTCTACATCATAGTCTAAAGGCAGATCAAATTTTGTGCTGACCTTGCCAATGAGTTTGATCACCTTTGCAAAAGGTGTCTTAAAGCTTGCGGCAATCTTGAGTGCTGTCAGCTTATTCTGGAATGTCAGTCCGACATCTACTGCCGGGTAAACATGGTCAATCGTCTTTTCAACCGTTTTTCCATTTTCTTCCACCTTGACCTTCTCGGAAAAGACACCCTGAATGGTCATTTCATCTCCGCCCTTAACACCTGCCTTTAAGGTGTTGATCTTCCATCTAAACAGATCGCTGGTATTTTTGCGTGTCAATACATCCTGATATACCTCTTTTCCGTCTCTGGTGATCGTTACGATCGCTTTATTTGCTTTTACCGCAGATCCATTCGAGAATCCAAATGAGAATTCCGTATCTTCCTTATCGGAGATATCTAAGATTGCATCGCCATTAGTCCGCACACCGGTATCTTTTCCTCCGATCGTGGCAGAAAAGTTCGTCGGGAACATATACTTTGAAGGATCTACCGTTGCCTCTGTATAACCGGTTCCCTGTACGGAAACCATATAGCTCATGGCATCCAGATTGACACGGGCCAGATATGTTTTTCCCTTTTCGTAAGCCCCCCGTGCCTCATAATATCCTTCATCATCTCCGGTTACGGTGTCTGTTCCGGCAAACGTGACTGTAGCATCTGTCAGCGGTTTTTCAATCGTACTGTCCGGATCAATTACGGATCTTGACTTTCTGGTGAGCTTTACGGTTACTGTATTCTGATCATTTGTAGAGGTATCCCTCTTTACAAAATCATAATAAATCTTGCTCTTCGCATATACGTCCGGCTTATATTGATATACATTGCCATAATATATATTGACACTGCCGGCCAGATCTCCGGAAAATCCGAGATCCTCCAAACGCTTCTTGGCATTTTTTACATTCTGCTCCGATGCATTTCCGGAATTATCTGTATCTACGGAATAATCTCCCCATCTTCCTATATATAATGGAGACACATAGGAGGTCATGGTATAATCGGTGAATGGATTTACATTCTTAAAGACCAGATCCTTACCCAGTTTTCCCATTTGATTTTTATTTGCATCTGTTAAGACATCACCGGAATCGGAAACGACCACATAACCGCCTGATCCCGCTAAGAAATCGGCCTCTGTTTCCATTGATGTCTGTTTGCCTCTTCCCATGATCTGTATCGTGCAGCTTGTGCCTTCTACCCATCCAAGTTCTTTCCAGGTTCCACTGATGGTAAAGGTGTATTTATCTCCCTTCTTCTCCGGTGTCACTGTCTTGGAAGAGTCCTTAAGCAAAGCTCCATCCTGATCATAAATATTTACCTGTGCTTTGGACGGGGTTCCAAACAATGCACTCTGGTTTCCCTTTCCGTTTTTGTATGCCGGATTGGCGAGATACTCAAAGTACATAGTTACCGATGCATCCTTGTCACTCTCGTAGAGCTTCTCCATTTTTTCCTGCATACTCTGAATCTGACCGGCATCTGAACAGTCATATACCGTACCGTCGATCGTATATTTCAGATTACCGTAGGTATTGCGGTAGGTATTTGGATCTGCCATAACCGTCAGCTCTGTGTCATTGTAATCCAGCTTCAGAATATTGTAAGCTTCATTAAGCACCACATCTGCAACATTTCCCGCAGAATTATTGCTTTTATCCAGAGTCAGACTTGTTCCATCTGCTGCCGCCTTATAGCTTACCTTTCCATTTTTGTAATTCTTTTGTGTATATGTCGTCCCCAATGAAAATGACGGATTATATGCTGCAACATTTCCCTGTCCGGTAATTCCTTTCACACTGTCTCACCGGTTCAAGGAATATGTCTGACCATCCTCCAGTCCCTGAAATACTCCACGCTCTTTATTTGCCACTTTCAGTTTCAGATCTGATTTTTTCTGGGAAACCTTTACTCGAAATTGGATCGTATCCTTTGCATACAGATCAAATTTCTTAAAAAATGATGCATCTAATACAACCGACAGATTACTTCCCTCTGAAACCATCTTCCAGTTTTTTCCATCTGTAGAAGCTTCAATTCCTTTCAGCTCCATACATCCATCATAAAAATTATCCAGTTTAAAGTTGATGGCATCCGAACGATATACACTGTCGTAAGAGGTTCCATTAATACCGTTTTTGCTGTTTTGGACATTTGAAGAAATGGAATCAATCTTTAATACCGGAGTAATATCCTTGGTACCATCCACTTTCAATTCCGTTTTCTTTGTTTTATCATTATATTCCATTTTATAGGATGTCGTTGTGAACTTCTGAGAAAGTGCTGTACAGCCTGCCTTATACTTTTTCAGACGCAGACGAAGCCAGCCCACATATCCATTGGAATGATTTCCGGCAGCTGCCCCGTTTTGGATCGTAACATCCTGACCCCATTGTCCTTTTCCAAACTCTTTCTTACATACGGTCCAGTCCGTGGTCCCATTGTAATTCCACATATGCTTCGAGCCGTAATACAGCTGGGTTCCGAAATTACTCTCATGATGGTAGTCTGTCACCGTGATCCTTTTAAATTTTCTCCAGCTCCACTCCTTGTGGGTTGTCGTCCAGTTTCTTCCATTTCCTTTATTATAATAACCAAACTCCAATTCTCTGGCACCATATGTGTAGTCATTATTACTGATCCTCATCTTGCGAAGACCACCGGTGCCTTCAAATCTCGTCTCATTTCCCTGTTTCCAAAGTTTCCCGCTCAGATGAGTCATATCCTTTGAGGAAATCGCCCATTCTCCATTCTGCGGTTTCCATCCGTTCGGACTGATCTTTTCTGCCGTAGAGGAACCTGCAGCTACCTTTGCCTTTAAGCTCCTGCCGTCTTCCCCGTCATCTGCAGGAATCGTCACATGACAGGTTTCCTTCATATAGGAAGAGCCGTCACTGCTTAACAACACATAGAAATCTCTGCTCTTGGTACGATACTCATTATCCAAAATATCAATGGATATCTTTTTCTCCTTTTCTCCGGCATAAAACTCTACTTTTTTCAGCCCTGCCTTATAATCTGCTCCCTGATTTGCAGTTCCCTCTCCGGTTCCCACATAGAGCGTATCAAAATAATTTTCTCCCGACGTGCGCCGGATCGTCACAACCGCCTTGTCATCAGAAGCCTCCACCTCTGTTTTGCCAAAAATATATTTTGAGGACTCCACCTCATCATTATCCTTGATATTTACATAGGCATTGTAAGAATCACCTACAGGTGAACTATTATCCTCCGGAAGAAGTGCACATACGAGCTGTTCTTCTCCCTCCGAAACCTTATCATCCTTTGGCATCAGGTAAAGATATTTGACATATTCACCATCTTTAAAATTAAGTGTTGTTTCTGTGCCATCCACAGAATCCATAAAAATTTCAAAGTTTTCCTTTACCTCATCTGCTTTTTCCGTATTATCTGCAATCTTCCAGCTCGGACGGTCTGACTTTTTACCAGTTGAAATCTCGCGGCTTGCCTTTAAAGAGGTCTTCCCGGAAGTTTTATCTACACTGTCCTCATGTTTAGAATTGCCGGTTATTTTTTTGTCGTCTGATTTCTTATCTGCATCCGGATACTGATCCAGAGGATTATCAGAAGTAGAAACTGCCTGCACCTCTGCCTTCTTTGCATCGACAGCATCCGAAACTATCTGTTTTGTATCTGCCGACTCCGAAGTGCCCTCTACATCGGTATCCTCTTCACTCAGATCGACCTTCTTTTCCATCGCTGTCTCAATGAGTGGGAACGCATCCTTTCCCTTTTTCAGGGCAGAAAATCTGTTCTTTCCAACATAGATCTTGTAATCATCCCCATAGGAACTGGTGATGTCGATTGCCTTAAATTTTACTTTGGCATTTCCCTTTGTGCCTCCCTGACGGATCACGGCAATCTCCAGAGAATGGTCTCCTTCATTCACCTCCATCTGGGTCCCCAGAAAATTAAACAGACCGTTAGGATACTCCTTTACCATCTGTTTTCCGGCCTGAATTGCTTCTCTCAGCTGCTCCTCATCTGCCTTATTCTGCTGTTTTTTTGTAGCAGCAGCGGATGCAGCCGTAGAAACATTTCCTGTCAATACCATTGCCGCCGCCAATAGCAATGACATTGTGCGCTTCCAATAATTTTTCCATTTTTTCATTAACGAAACCTTTCCTTTCTATGTAACAAATATATGCTGTCTATTGGTCACCTTCTTTTATATATTCCCTCTCCTTTAACCAGATCATATCTTACGGATAGTGTCCTCACTGATTGCCGTAGTCTTCTCCTTTTTGGCATCCCTCAGACTATAACCTCCTGCTACTCCATCAAGGTCGTCAAGATCCAGCTCCTGTACCTTTGCTGCATTGTCATCTGCTTCTCTCACGATATCTTTGTTTTTCATAGTAATCTCCTTTCCCTGCATTTGCCATGCATTGTGCTTGTTTCATAAAGCGTCTATTTTAACTATCATATCATCTGACAAATTGAAAAACACCTGCTTTCTGTCTTACAATATGTGCATTTGGTCAAAATTTGTATGCATTCGTGCAAATATCTCTATATTTTTTTGTTCTCATATGCTATACTTGAATTTAAAAACAGCACTCATATATACCATATGATAAACTGGAAGGGGTGTGAATTTTCTATGATCATTACTGTCTGTGATGACGATCCTGCCATCCATCCGTTACTGACCGGATATATACAGGATTATTTTCATCAAAACAAGCCAGAACTTGCAAACAGCCTTATTATTAATAACTACCAAAGTGGGGAAATATTTCTGAAAAATCCTCATGCTGATATTCTTTTTTTGGATATATATATGGGCAATCTGTCCGGAATCGATATGTTAAAACGTCTTCCTGCTAAATATCATCCACGCTTTTTGATCTTCATTACCACCAGCCGGGAGTTTGCCGTAGAAGCCTTTGAGATGAACGCTTCACACTATTTATTGAAGCCCTTTACATCAGATGACGTATTTAATGCACTGGACCGCTGCCACATCAGAGATACATTCTCGCCGGTGATGACTCTGCATGCCGCATCAGGTCTGATCACCATCCCCCTTTCATCTATCCGTTATATTGAAGCTTTTAACAAACGTACCCTTATCCATACAATTTCTGATACATTTTCAACCTACGATGCTCTTTCTTCTCTGTCTGAACAGCTGGATGACCGTTTTATGCAGCCGCACCGCAGTTTTATTGTTTCCATGTCCCATATATCCGCTTTTTACTATGACCATCTGATCATGGACGATGATCTGGAGATCAGTCTTTCACGCAAAAAAAGAACAGCATTAAAAGAGCAATATCATCAGTACTTAGCCAAAATCACCAGGAGGGAATTATCATGATGCTGTTTTTACGTTTTTTTACAGGTTTTATTATTCAGATTTTTCCTTTTTCTCTTCTATGCATGTATCCTTTTCTAGATTACTGCAAATATTCAAACCGACAGACGCTGGTTAGACTTATCATGTTCATTTCTGCTTTGGCATGTTTTTTTTCTGCTGCCTGCATTGCAATAAAGAAATATGAATTTGTCATCGGTATAAATCAATACTATACCGCAAATATCCTATTTCTGATCCTGCTCATACCATGCCTTTGCTTCTATGTCCATCTAACGATCGGACATTTTGAAATGAAGCTTTTTGTTTTCCTCTTTGCCGTTACCGCAGCGAATGTAATGACATCCCTGTGCAATATTGTTATCACCTATATCATAGTGCCTTCCAAGACAGATAATCTTCCTTATGGAATCATTTCAAATCTGGTCCTGTTATCGTCTTCCCTCATCATTGTTCCGCCGCTTTTGCTCCTATTAAAGAAAATGTTTCTTCCTGCCCGTAATTTTCTTCAAAAGAAAGAATACCTGCAGCTTAATATTCTGGCACTTTTATTATTGCTGATCATGTTATCCGGTTTTTTCCCATTAACCGAGCCCCGCTGGTTCAGCCACGCTCTCCTTTTCCTGTATGCTGCACTGATATTTTGTATTTTTACGGTCTACTATATCTTTTTTCGTATTTTTGCTATAGAAATGAAACGATATGAATCTGAACTCCTTCTTGCCCATTCCAGGCAGCAGATCAAAGCACAAAATGAATATCATCAGCATATTATCGAAAAGACAGAAGAAAACAGACGTCTCCGCCATGATTTCCGCCAGCACCTTATCGTGATCCAGGGATTAGCAGCAGAAAAAAATTATGACCAGCTGATCGAATATCTTTCGGTGCATCTAAAAAATATGGACGATCTGATCATCCCAAAATATTCGAATCATCTTATTATCAATATCCTGCTGCATCATTATCATATGATCTGTATCAAAGAAGATATCGACCTTCAGATTTCTATTTCTTCCCTCCCAAAGTTGCCGATATCCGACTCCGATCTTTCGGCACTGCTTGGTAATCTTTTAGAAAACGCATTGGATGGTGCACGCAGCACCAAAAAGTCTGATAAATATATCCATATTCATATGAATGTTCAGGGAAATCAATTTATTATCACGGTAGACAACAGCTTTGATGGTGTTACCAACAAAAGTCAGAACACGTACTTATCTACAAAAAAAGACCATATGGGCTATGGTCTCTTAAACATTGGTCAGATATGTAAAAAATATGACGGCACAAGCACATTTTCCCATGAAGGAGCTGTATTTTTTGCTTCTGCCGTCATTGCAATTTCATAATATTTCCTATTGCTTTCCATACCAATAAATGGAAACAATCCATACTATGTCTATTTAGGAAAGTCATAGATATTTATTTTATCATCGACTCCTGTTATCTGCTATGTAAAAAAGGGCAAAACCAGCGTTTTGCCCTCCAAGAATTGCTTCGCAATTCTCGTTGGCTTCCCTCTACATTACGAGCATTTTCCTATACACTAAAAAAGGGAAAAACCAGCGTTTTTCCCTCCAAGAATTGCTCCGCAATTCTCGTTGGATTCCCTCTACATTACGAGCATTTTCCTATACACTAAAATAATATTCTCCGTTTCACGGATAAACTTTTCCATCTCCTGCCTTGTTCCAATGGAGATCCGCAGGTAGTTTTCAATCCTTTTCTGATTGAAATGCCGTACAAATATATGTTTTTCTCTGAGTGCATCAAAAATCGTCTGTGCAGGAACACGCTCATGGGTTGCAAAAATAAAATTCGCCTGGGAATTTCTGAACGAGAAGCCTAAACGTTTCAATTCTTTCTTGGTCCATTCTCTCGTTTCAACAACCTTTTCAACAGTCTCGCGGAAATATTCCTCATCCTCAAGTGCTGCTTTTCCTAATGCCACAGAGAGTCTTGTCATTGGATAGCTGTTATACGAATAACGGACATCATTCATCGCTTTGATAAGCTCCGGATTTCCCATAGCATAACCAATCCTCATTCCTGCCAGAGAGCGGGATTTTGAATACGTCTGCACGATCAGCACATTATCATATTCCTCCGTCAGCTCCAATGCAGAAGTGCCGCTAAAATCAGCGTAGGCCTCATCAATGATCACCACCACATCCTGATTATGCTCAATAATATCCCGGAGAAAATCCAGATTCTGCAATACACCTGTCGGTGCATTTGGGTTTGCGATCACAACGCCTCCATTTCCTTTGTAATAATCCTCCCGTATCAGATCAAAATGCTCATCCAATGCCGGTCTCTCATACGGGATCTGAAACAGCTCTGCCCATACATCATAAAAAGAATAGGTAATATCCGGAAAGAGGATTGGTTTTTCAGAATTAAAAAAAGTCATAAATGCGATCGCAAGTACATCATCCGATCCCACTCCCAGAAATACCTGATCCTCCTGCAGTCCATACCGCTTAGCCAGGGCAGACACCAAAATCCCGGAATTTGGATCGGGATAAAGTCTCAGACTGTCACAATCAAACTCCTTTAATGCTGCAAACACCTTAGGTGACGGCGGATATGGGTTCTCGTTTGTATTTAACTTGATCATATCTTCCAGATCCGGCTGCTCCCCGGGCACGTATGGTTCTATTGTCCGTAAATTATCTCTCCATGTACTTGTACTCATCAATCGTCCTCATTTCTCTGTTATATGGCAAACGGTTATATCCCTTAGCGGAATACAACGGCTATGCACTTTTTTTATTTGTCTGCTCCAATATTATTTCTGGTAACTTTGTGCAAGCTTTTTAAATGCCGGCAGTGATCTCTTGATCATCTCCGGATCCACACAATAAGCAATACGCACATATCCCGGACACATAAAGGAGCTTCCCGGTACTACCAAAAGATTATATTCCTTGGCTCTCGCCACAAATTCCTTGTCGTTTTCCTCCATCGTCTTAACCCAGAGATAAAAGGCTCCCTCCGGTCTGACTACCTCATAACCATACTCTGTCAATGCATCAAAAAGCATCCTGCGGTTTCTGTCATAAGCAGCCACATCTGTCTGTTCATCCAGACATTTTGCTACCGCAAGCTGCATCAGAGAAGGTGCATTCACAAAACCAAGGATACGATTTGCTACATTTGCCGCACAGATGATATTTTCAAAGTCATCTGCCTCTTTTGGAATGACAAGATAGCCGATACGCTCTCCCGGCAGTGATAAGGATTTACTATACGAATATCCAACAATCGTATTATCATAATATTTCGTCAGATATGGAACTTTCACCCCGTCATATGCCAGCTCACGATATGGCTCATCTGCGATCAGATAAATTGCTTTCCCATATTCCTTTTGCTTCTTTTCCAGGACATCTGCCAAAGCACGGATTGTCTCCTCACTATAGACAACGCCTGTAGGATTATTCGGATTATTAATGATCACTGCTTTTGTCTTTGGTGTGATCTTACTTTCAAACTCTGCCATATTCGGCTGAAATAATGGCGGATTCGGAGATACTGCCACCATTTTTCCCTCAAAATTTGCCACATAGTTATTATACTCTCCAAAATACGGTGCAAAGGCAATCACTTCATCACCCGGATCAAGCAATGTTTTCAAGACAACATTCAGCCCTCCTGCAGCTCCTACTGTCATCAGGATATTTTCCTCTGCAAATGCAGTGCCAAACCGTTTATTTAACGATTCCGCAATAACACTGCGCACTGTCTCATATCCTGAATTGTTCATATAACCATGCACATAACACGGAGATTCCTGCTCTAAGATATCAATGATCGCCTTCTTTACTGCCTCCGGCGGCTCCACGCTGGGATTTCCCAGACTGAAATCATATACATTTTCTGCACCATATCTGGCAGCCATCTTCTTGCCTTCTTCAAACATGGCTCTTGTGACCGAGCTGCCCTCCACATACTTCACCATTTTCTTTGCTATCATCCGGAAACCTCCATTCTTTCCGTGCCGGGGCTGTTACGCATTCCCCGGCTGCTCATTCTTACATACAAGTATACCATTCTTTTCCTTTTTTTCAACACAAAAAGAGCGTTGACTTTCCTCTACGCTACGAGCATTTTCCTATACACAAAAAAAGCATCCGGCAAATACCGTATGCTTTCATAAATATGCGCGATCAGGGGTTCGAACCCTGGACACCCTGATTAAGAGTCAGGTGCTCTGCCAGCTGAGCTAATCGCGCTCATGTCGCTGTGCTTTTGCAAGCGAC
>JALFLW010000006.1 GCA_022774505.1 Lachnospiraceae bacterium | reverse complement strand
CGCCGTATGCATCTGAACTCGAATATGTCTGCCTGTGAGCAAGCTCCCGTCAGCCAATTCGGTTCATCTGCGCATGGCTCATTGCTGCGCGCAAACTTTCAGTCTTGTGGAGAGATTGAAAGCAACAGAAGATTTGAATTTATTGTTGGAGGGATGAATATGAGCAGCTTTCATTATGAAGGAAAAAAGATTTATTATGAAGAAATCGGCAACGGAAAGCCACTGTTCCTGCTCCATGGCAATACCGCTTGCGGAAAAATGTTTGCACCAATCCTGCCAATGCTTTCTGAAAAGCACCATGTAATCGTTCCTGACTTTCTCGGATGTGGACAATCAGAAAGATGTGAAAAATGGTCTTCGGACCTTTGGTATGAATGGTCAAGGCAGGCGACTGCCCTTTGCAAATATAAAGGATTTGAAAAAGTGGATGTGATTGGCAGCAGTGGCGGCGCTATTGCAGCCATCAATATGGCGCTGGAAAATCCAGATATGGTCAACACCATTGTTGCAGACAGTTTTGAAGGCTTATCTGCAAATTCTGACATCACCGAACAGATTCGCATTGGCCGTGAATACGCAAAGCAAAATGAGGATTTTCGGAGGATGCTTAAATTAATGCATGGCGATGATTGGGAAAGTGTGGTTGATGCGGATACAGAAGCCATAATTGCCCATGCAGAAAATATCGGTGCATTCTTTCATAAACCAATAGATGAGCTGAAGGTCAGCATGCTTCTTACAGGCAGTGCAAAAGATGAAATGTTCCCGGCAGGGCACTATCATAAACTGTTCGAGAGCATTTGTAGAAGAACGTGTATGGCTAAGTCTCATATCTTTGAGCAGGGTGGTCATCCGGCAATGATGAGCAATATGAAGGAGTTTATTTCGTTGTGCGAAGAATTCTTTGCATAAATGATGGAGCTACAAATTTCAGTCTTACGGAGAGATTGAAAGCAACAGAAGATTTGAATTTTACAGTGAGAGGAAATAATTATGTTTTGGGATAAAGTTTCAGGTGTATATGATTTATTTGAAAATATTTATAATAAAAGTGTCTATCAGGCAACAGGTGAGAGTGTTGCCAAATATATAAAAAATACAGATAGGGTTCTTGAGTGTGCGTGTGGAACAGGGGCTATCAGCATTTTTATTGCTCCTGTGTGTAAAAATTTATTTGTTTCTGATTATTCGGTGGGAATGCTAAAACAAGCGAGAAAGAAGTTAAAAAATTATGACAATATTGATTACAGAAGGGTAGATATCACGGATATAAAAGCTAAGGACAATTCTTTTGATGTAGTAGTAGCAGGAAATGTTATACATCTTTTGCCGGATCCGCAAAGGGCAATGAATGAACTTACCCGTGTTTGTAAAGATGGTGGTCGGTTAATAATCCCGACATACATTAATGGTGATGAGGGAACCAATAAATTGGCAGTAAAATTTTTAGAAAAGCTTGGTGCTAATTTTAAGTGTCAGTTTGATGCTGAATCATATGAAAAGTTTTTTGAAGATATGGGATATGAAAATGTAACGTATGAAGTTGTTCGTGGGAGAATGTCTTGTGATATTGCTGTTATAGATATCAAAAAAGGGAACTGAAAATTCCAGTTTGTAAAAGAAGAGAACCCATGAAAAGAATATTGGTGATATTAGGCGGCGGTCGCCCAAAAGGAAACACCAGACAATTGGCAGACGCCTTCATTCAAGGCGCTGTTGATGCTGGGCACGAGGTTGAACTTGTATCATTGAATCAGGTTGAAGTGAAAAGTTGCATAGGATGTAATACCTGTCGGTATGGAAAACCATGTGTACAGAAAGACGGCTTTTCTGAACTTGTCCCTAAAATAAAGGCAGCTGATCTCCTCGTATTTGCCTCTCCGCTGTTGTTTTGGACAATCTCTGCGAAACTAAAGGCATTCATTGAGCGATTCTATTGCCTCGCAGAGGAAGACACGAATCCGCCATTAGGACGGTATGAGAAATATCCTGTGAAAGATGCAGCATTACTGATGATCTATTTTGGACATATGAGCAGGCGGTGTCGTA
>JALFLW010000118.1 GCA_022774505.1 Lachnospiraceae bacterium | reverse complement strand
AAACGCAGCGTAAACACCAGCGAGTGCGAAAGTGCCCTTTGAAATACCTGAATCCCCCCCTGAGGCGAGTACGGGAAGACACGTTCATCGAACATCGAAACAGCAAAGCAATCAGACTTCCCGCAAGCCGTTAGTGACAAGACAATTTCCAGACACAGCTCCGGGTATTCAGACCCTTAAAAGCCAAAAATCATATTCAATACCCCAGAACATCAGAAACAGTCTGGGTATATCATAGTTCTTGTTGTGCGAAGTTTGAGTTTTTGAATTAAACATGAGAGGGGAGATATTATATTCATATCTCCCCTTGAAAAATTTCTATTACATATATAGGTGCATGGTTTATGCACATTATAGCAGATGGATCAACAAGCATCCTCATCGTTTTCTGCTTCCTCTATATCCTCTTCGGATTGCTTTGGCAGAAGATGCAGCTTGACTTTATCAATCCTGTTTTTTTCTGCTGCCAATACAGTATATTCAGCAAAACTGTCAGAAACTTTTTCACCGGTTTTTGGAAAATGATCCAACAGATTGATTATATGACCGGAGATAGAATCATAATCTTCTGATTCCAGATTGATTCCGAGTTCCTCATTAATATCATCCAGCTTGGCAACACCAAGAAGTATGTAATTTTCATCATCCAGCTTTGTAATTTCATCTTCTTCATATCCGTCATATTCATCTCTGATCTCTCCGACGATCTCTTCGATCAAATCCTCGATTGTCAACAGACCGGCAGTGGCACCATACTCATCAAGTACAATGGCCATAGGAATAGATTCTTTTTTCATTTCAAAAAAAAGTTCAGAGATTTTTTTATATTCGTAGGTAAAATAAGGTTCTCTCATTACCTCGGAAATTTTAAAATCCTCATGGGAACCCTCATAGAAAAAGATATCCTTGAGATTGATAATGCCGACGATATTATCACGGCTTTCTTTGTATACAGGCATGCGTGTGAATTTTTTCTTATTATAAGATTCCATAAGCTCCTGATACGTGAAGTCTACATTGGCAAATTCCACATCCATCTTAGGAACCATAACATCCTTGGCCAAAGAATCTCCGAAATCCACAACATTTGTAATCATTTCTCTCTCTTCACTTTCAATGACACCCTCCTCATGGCTGACATTTACCATAGTGAGAAATTCATTTTCGGTAATGGCAGGACGACGGCTTACATCGATGCGAAAGAGCTTTAACATACCGAAAGAGATCTGATTCATCAGAAACGCAAGGGGACGAAGTATCTGGGTAAAAGCATATACAGGTTTTGCATACAATAGTGCCAGTTTCTCCGCATTGACAGTAGCGAGCGATTTTGGAACAATCTCGCCGAAGATCAGGATCAGGATAGTCAGCACACCGGTAGCCAGACCGGTAAACAAGCTGGTTGAGATTGGTAGTCCGCTTCGCTGTGCAATTCGTATTGCATAGGATGTGGTCAATGAGGATGCTGTCAGATTGACAATATTATTTCCAATCAAAATAGCACTTAATAACTGAGTCGGTTTCTCGATCAGCTTTAATACGGTGGCAGCATTTCTGGTCTTATTTTCTGCCATAGTCTGCATGCGAACTTTGTTTACGGTTGTCAGACACGTTTCTGCAGATGAAAAAAATGCAGAAAGCAGCAGAAGTATCAATAAAATGATAATCTGCGAGGCGTCACTCGAATCCAAAAAATCAACTCCATTTCTAAAATATGATTATAATTGCTATCCTGCAGATGTAGTCTGATCTTAAAAATAAATAATCATCCTACATAATTAGATAGTATTGTTCCTATTTTAACTAGGAAGACGGCACTTGTCAAGATATGGGAAAACTTTACCCTACGAATACCCTACGAAAACCAACGACAATTGAAAAGCAATTTCCGGAGGGAAAAGCGCATGCAGTTCTTAGTTAATTATTTTATGTGGTTTTTAAAATAAGGAAACTTCTTTTCTGACAATTATGGAAAATATGTGAAAAAATCAGAAAATACTTGAAAAAACATATTGATAAGTATACAATTATTTTTGGAAGGCGATATGCATCTGGTGAGTGATCAACAAATAATATGCGTATCGGTGGGGGAGGTTGATATGAGAAAGAAATCCCATATATCATTAGCATGGTATTTGATGAACAGTGAAGGGATGGATGCTCTGAAGCTTCATAAGTGTTCCTTTTACATGGGCAGTATATTGCCGGACTGCATGCCATCATTTTTGGTACGCAGACATACTTTTGAAGATTCCTTTGAAGTTCTGGAGCGTGAATTCGAAAAATTAGTATCAAATTTTAATCCTCAAAAGGGGATAAACTGCTATTTTTGCAGACATTTAGGGATGATCACACATTATGTTTCGGATTACTTTACATTTCCGCATAACGCAAATTACCCGGGAAGCTTAAAAGATCATTGTATTTATGAGGAGGAGCTTAAGAAAAAGCTTCGATCCTATGTACACAGCCCGCAGGCAGTTAGAAAGCGTCAATTGCAGGAAGTGCAGAGCCCGGTAGAGGTATTGACAATGATACGTCAAATGCATCGGCAGTATCTTGAGGTTCAGAGTATCGTGGAGCGTGACTGCAGATATATTATTGAACTGTGTCACCGGGTAGTAGATGCTATACTCTGTTTTTGGGAATCATTGTCACAGACAGCTGTTTCAGTGGCTATGCAATAATGAAGAATATGGATCACAGCAATGTTTTATGAGGACAAAGCTGTAATGTAAAAAAATGATCCGGTGAGGATTAATACGGAAGATTAAGTCGGGAGACAGCAGATTTTTTGGATCTGTTGCCTTCCGATTTTTTTGGTGCATGGGGAAGTCCTGACTTTTCCTTTTTTTGTTTTTGGAAAAATCTGCTTTGGATATCGGAGATCATTTACTTGACAAATGTGCAAAAATGAGTAAAATGAAAAGAGTTTTCAGATTCGTTTCATGAAAGAAAAGAGGAAATATGAAAGATAAAATAGATAAGAAATGGTTGATCTCCTGCAGGGATGCTTCTCTGGGATACGAAAATAAAGCAGTTTTGGAACATTTGGATTTTGAAATACGAGAGGGAGAATATGTCTGTGTGATCGGGGAGAACGGTTCGGGCAAGAGCACACTGATCAAGTCGTTGTTAGGACTTTTAAAGCCGGTCAGCGGATCTGTTGGTATCAATAGAGAGGCGGGAAAAGGAGCAGTGGGTTATCTGCCACAGCAGACGCAGGTACAGCGGAATTTTCCGGTCAGTGTAATGGAAGTGGTGCTTTCCGGTTTTTTGAACGATATGCATTTTCGACCTTTTTATACGAAAAAAGAAAAACAAGAGGTAAGAAAGCATTTGCAGCATCTGGGGATCGCTGATCTGGAAAAAAAATGTTATGGTGAGCTGTCGGGTGGGCAGCAGCAGAGAGTATTGCTGGCAAGAGCATTATGTGCCGCTGACAAGATATTAGTGTTGGATGAACCGGTGACAGGACTTGATCCGGTGGCAGCCAATACCCTGTATGAAAGCATGGAGCTGCTTCATCAGGAAGGGATGGCGATCGTTATGGTTACCCATGATCTGAAAAATGCGGTGAAATATGCGGATAAAATACTGCATATCAGTGACAATGGATATTTCTTTGGAGACGTAGAGCAATATAAAACATCGGAATATTCCAAGATATTTTTAAGCTAAATAAAGCCTGCCTGATGGCAGGAAAAAGGAGAAATCGGAGGTTTTATCATGGAGATGATCATGCAGATATTATCATACCCATTTATGGTCAGAGCATTTGTGGTAGGAATTTTAGTTTCCCTATGTGCAGCATTGCTGGGAGTGAGTCTGGTGCTAAAGCAGTATTCTATGATAGGGGATGGTCTTTCTCATGTGTCCTATGGAGCATTGTCGATCGCTCTGGCATGTGGTATAGCACCATTAAAATTATCAATTCCTGTTGTAGTAGTATCCGCTTTTTTACTGTTGAGGATGACAGAAAATAATAAAATGAAAAGTGATGCAGCAATTGCGGCATTGTCAGCATCTGCATTGGCTGTGGGCGTTTCGGTCACAGCACTGACTACGGGAATGACTACGGATGTCTGCAGCTATATGTTTGGCAGCATTCTTGCCATGACTCAGGAGGATGTGGTCCTCAGTGTTATTTTGTCTGTCGTTGTGCTCATGTTGTTTATATTTTCATATCATAATATCTTTGCAGTTACCTTTGATGAGAATTTTTCGAAAGCCACCGGTGTAAGAGTGGGAGCATATAATACTCTTTTGTCGGTACTGACAGCTGTGACGATCGTGCTTGGAATGCAGATGATGGGAGCGATGCTTATATCGAGTCTTATTATTTTTCCGGCTCTGACATCTATGAGATTATTTAAGAGCTTTCGGGCTGTGATTGTCTGCTCAGGAATTTTATCTGTTGTCTGTTTTTGCATCGGGATGATTGTATCTTATTGTATATCAACACCGGCAGGAGCCAGCATAGTTTTAGTTAATCTTGCTTTCTTTTTGCTTTTTGCTTTAATACAAAAAGTCATGGAGAAGATTTCTTAGATATTTGAAATCCTCTGTTTTCAGTGGTTTTTAAACATAATAAATAAAAAAATAAAAAAAATTAAAAAAAGGGGTTGCAAAACCGGAAAAATTGTTTTATACTAAGCAAGGCTTGTGAGACAGAAACACACAGCCGAGAGATAGTGGGCTATCGCCAAACGGTAAGGCACTGGACTCTGACTCCAGCATTTCTAGGTTCGAATCCTAGTAGCCCAGTTAAGGTCGTAAAATTGAATGATTCGGTTTTACGGCTTTTTTTTATAAGAACACGTACATATTTAGAAAATGGAGGAAAAAATGAAAAAAAGTTTAAAAAAGAGTTTGATTTTAGGACTTGCTTTTTTAATGGCAGTGGGTATTGGGGTGGCATGTAAACGGACAAAGGCTCTGGCGGAAACGGTAAGTGTTGTTACGCCTACGAAAGTGACAGATTATGCTTCAGAGATCATTCCGGCACAGGTGGATATTACATTGCCGGGAAAAAACGCAGCTTCTCAGAATGTGATCGTACCGCTCAGAGTAGAACAGGCAGGTGTCGTAACTGTTTAGGCAGCGGTTACTGCAGGTGGAACGGCAACGATTGAAATGGCGATTTTTTCAGATGAGAGCTGTACGCAGGCGGTCGGAGCTGTTACTTCTATTCCGTCAGGGATAAACCAGATCATATCAAAGGACTTTTCCATTGATAAAGCAGCAGTTTATTATCTGAGATTTAAGTGGACATCCGTTGTTCCGGAAACCTCTGCTTCTATTACCATGAAAACGGTGGCATACAATGGAAAAGCAGTGATCTTAAGCAATGTAATGCAGCCGATTTATACAGGAACCGGAGCTAAAAAGCTGTATCACAAGATCGTGGTAAAGAAAAATAAATATGTAGTTATTAAAGGAAATGAGATACGGGAGAGTGGAAATTCTCTGCAGACTTCCGATCTGTATTTCCAGTTATGCAATGCCAAAAAGATTCCTCTGTACAATGGTCATTTATCTAATTTGAATCTTTATATGGAAAATTTCGCCCTCAAAAAAGGAACGTATTATGTGGCAGTATCTTCCAGCCAGAGATATCAGCTGCTGGCACAGCAGTTTAACTGGAAAAATAAGGGTGGCAAAAATAAAAAGAAAGCCGTTCTGATCAAAAAAGGCAAGACTGTTCAGGGAATGAGTCTTATGAGCGACAAGATCGGTAAAACAAAATGGTATAAAATCAGATTAAAAAAGAAATCTAAGCTTCGTATTTCAATTGTAGCCGCATGTACAGGGGTTACGCAAAATATGAAGGTTACAGTTGTACCGGCGAAAAAAGGTCATCGGCTGATCAACAATTCATTTATATTTGGTTCGACAGGAAAGAAGATTTCTTCCAGTAAGAAATTGTCGAAGGGAACATATTATATTAAGATTTCAAAGGTTACATCATCTGTCAGCTGCTGCTATGCAATTAAGTATATGAAATAGATCAAAAAGAGAATATCAAAATAATACCCTTGAAGGATTCCTTCAGGGGTATTTCAATATTTGCAGAGAACAGATCAATATTCGCAGTTTCCGGTGGTTCTTGGGAATGGAATGACGTCACGGATATTTGAAATGCCGGTAAGATACATGATACATCGTTCAAAACCGAGGCCGAATCCGGCATGTCGGGTACTTCCATAGCGACGGAGATCCAGATAGAAATCGTAATTATCAGGATGCATTTTATTTTCTTTCATGCGCTGCAGCAGTCTGTCATAGTCATCTTCACGCTGACTTCCGCCAATAATCTCCCCAATTCCGGGAACCAGACAGTCCATTGCAGCTACCGTCCTGCCGTCATCATTTAATTTCATATAAAATGCTTTGATCTCTTTCGGATAATCAGTGACAAAAAGAGGCTTTTTAAAAATCTGTTCTGTCAGAAAACGTTCATGTTCTGTCTGGAGATCACAGCCCCATTCAACAGGATAAGTAAATTTATCCTGTTTTTTTAGCAATTCTATGGCTTCGGTATAGGTGATGCGGGCAAAGTCTGAGTTTGCAACATGTTCCAGACGGCTTATCAGATCATTGTCTATATATTGATTAAGAAAGGCCATTTCTTCCGGGGCGTTGTCCAAAACATAGTGTATTATATATTTTAACATATTTTCTGCAAGTAACATGTCATCGTCAAGATCAGCAAATGCTATCTCTGGTTCGATCATCCAGAATTCGGCAGCATGTCTTGCTGTATTTGAATTTTCTGCACGAAAAGTCGGACCGAATGTATAGATGTTTTGGAATGCCATGGCATATGTTTCTCCGTTCAGCTGTCCGCTGACTGTCAGATTTGTCTCCTTGCTAAAAAAATCCCGGGAATAATCAGGAGTTCCGGCCGGAGTGAGAGGAACCTGCTTTAGATCAAGAGTAGTAACATGGAACATTTCACCGGCACCTTCACAGTCATTGGCAGTGATAAGAGGCGTGTGCACATAGACAAAATCATTCTCTTGAAAAAAGCGGTGAATGGCATAAGCTGCCAGAGAACGGATGCGGAATACGGCCTGGAAGGTCTTTGTTCTTGGACGCAGATGAGGAATAGTACGGAGGTATTCCAATGTGTGACGTTTTTTTTGCAGAGGATAGTCCGGAGCGGAAGGACCTTCAATATGAATGGATCCGGCCTGAAGCTCAAAAGGCTGCCTTGCCTCCGGTGTAGGCAAAAATCTGCCGGAGATGATCAGGGCTGCACCGATATTAAGGTGGCGGATGTCATGCAGGTTATCCAGTGTGGTGTCATAAACGACCTGCAGCGGTTGGAAAAAGGTTCCATCATTAATAATGATGAATCCGAAATTTTTAGAATTACGAATACTGCGGATCCAGCCACATACAGAGATTTCCTTGTTATAATATTTTTCCGGATTACCAAACAGTTCTTTTATATGGATGTTTTTCATTAGACAACCTCCTCAAATTGAAATACATGATTTTTTGTCTGAAGTTTGTTTTTGGTACTCACTTCATAATTTTTTTATTATAATATGACTATTTTGCTTATTTCGTCAAGAAATATGATGCCATTAACAAAATAGTATTGTTGACTTCAAAAATATTATGAAGTAAAATATAGTTGGAATAAATATTATGGGAGGAGAATATGAAAACAATTTTAATCGGAGAGGAATCTGAGACAGTTGGCAGATTAACCCGAGAGGCACAAAGTGAAAAGCAACTGGAAATTCTCCAAAGCTTTCAAGAGGAGAGGGAAGCTTTGGAATATGCGGGTACACAGGAAATCGATCTGGCAGTCATCGATCTGGATATGGAGAAAGCAGACGGTGCACTGGTCGGTTGGGAGTTAAGAAAGAGATGTCCGGATATTCTGTTGATTTATGTGATAGGTCAGCAGAAAAATCTTATGGATCTGATTCCGCTTCATCCTGTAATGATCCTGGAGAAACCATTAGAGGATGAAAAGATACGGTATGCTGTAGAATCGGCATATTTGCTGTCAAAAAGGAAAAAGAAGAGGATTTATGCCAGAACATTTGGACATTTTGATGTTTTTGTTGATGGGAAGCCTATTATGTTTAAGAGTGCCAAAGCAAAGGAATTTTTGGCATTTCTGATTGACAGAAGAGGAGGAACTGTATCAACAGATCAGATGATAAGTGTACTGTGGGAAGACCGCCCGAATGATGAATCTACACAGAATCTATGCTGCAAGCTTGTAAAGACCCTGCAGAAAGAGCTGAGGCTGGCCGGGGCAGGAGAAATGCTTGTGGCAGTGCGTGGCAGCAGAAGTGTTGATACCGACAAATTTCAGTGTGATCTCTATGAAATGCTTGATGGAGATCAGGGGGCGAGAGAACAATACATGGGAGAATATTTGGTAGATTACAGCTGGTCTGAGAATAAGACAGCATTGTTAGACCGTTTTTTACAGGAATAGATAAATTTTTTCTTTATTTCCATTTTGATTCAGCTTTGAGGCTGATAGGATTCATTTTTTGTTCCATACAATGGCAAGAAAAGGTTGTAAAATGACGTTGTCAAAGAAAATTGGAAAAGCAAAAAAGGAGAAGAATTATGGAAAAGAAAGGATTAAAGGTGATACTGGCGGATAATAATGTACAGGATCGCGAGACAAGGACGAAAGCAGTCGAAGAAGCAGGAATGCAGGTGGTCTATTCCACGGGAGATGGAAAAAAAGCATTGGATGCCATTTTACGGGAAAGACCGGATATTGTAGTGATGGACATGATACTTCCGGGGCTTGACGGCATGGGAATACTGGAAGAGATCGAAAAGGAGGAAATGCATTACAAACCGGTAGTTCTTATCGTTA
This sequence comes from Lachnospiraceae bacterium, assembly GCA_022774505.1. Lineage (GTDB taxonomy): Bacteria > Bacillota > Clostridia > Lachnospirales > Lachnospiraceae > Jutongia. The sequence continues at coordinate 13,345 of JALFLW010000118.1, read as the reverse complement.
CGGCTTTAAAAATGTCACAGATGGTGACAAAAGCATTACAAAACGGAGCAGATTATTATATGATGAAACCAATTTCCAATAAGGTTTTTGGAAAGCGGATCATACAGATTTCAGAAGAAATAGATCAGAGATTTGGGGCAGCTGCCGATAAAACAAAAGAAACGGTATGGGATGCAAAAAATGAGTATGCGGCATCCGATGAAAACAACACTGTTGCGAGGACGATCCGAAACAGCGAAAATATCATTTCTATGGAATCCAAAACGGCATTGCTGGCAGAAAGAAAAAATAATTGTCACAGCAGATATTCCGGAGATTTGGAAAAAGATATAACAAATGTCCTCTTAGAAATAGGAATACCGGCTCACATTAAAGGATATCAGTACATAAGGCAGGGAATCATTATGTCATTTAATGACAGGAGTATGCTGCAGTATATCACAAAATATCTCTATCCTGCCATTGCAAAGAAAAATAAAACGACCTCCAGCAGTGTTGAGCGGACGATCCGGCATGCGATTGAAGTGGCCTGGCGGCGTGGCAGTATGGAAGTTTTAGAAGAAATCTTCGGAAATACTGTTTGTGCAGGAAAAGGAAAGCCTACCAATTCAGAATTTCTGGCTTTGCTTACGGACAAGTTTCGGCTGGAATACAGAGAAAAGATTGTATCGTAGCTGCTATATGACAGGGGATGAATAATGAAGGAATGGGAATACCGGTGTTACAGCAATAACCTTGCGTAATGCCGGTATATTTTTTCGTTGCTTGACGTGGTCATACAAATTAGGGTATACTTGAAAAGTTAGCTGTGACTTGCTAAGGGTGAATGACATGCATGATGCGTATACATGTATACAATGTAGAAAAGAAAGGGGATCTGTTTATGGATAACCAATCAATGATGGAATTAACAAAAGAATTAGATGCTGAGTTTGATAATCTTGTGAACAATTGTATGGCATCTGGTGCGATCGATCTGAATCTGTATCAGGAGTATGATGTAAAAAGGGGACTCCGTGACAGTGCGGGAAAAGGTGTACTGACCGGTCTGACAGAGATTTCGGATGTCGTGGGATTTGAGGTAGTAGATGGAGTGAAGGAGCCGGCAGACGGCAAACTGTATTATCAGGGTTATAATGTTAAACAGTTGGTGGGCAACGATCCGAATAAGCGTTTTGCTTTTGAGGAGGCTACATATCTCTTGCTTTTTGGCCGTCTTCCGAATGAGGTGGAGTTTAAAGTGTTCCGCGAGATCATTGCCAGTCTTCAGGAATTGTCAGGTCCTTTTATAAGGGATGTTATCATGAAGGCACCAAGTGAAAATCTTATGAATGGATTGATGAAGAGTGTTTTGACATTATATTCGTATGATAGCTGTCCGGATGATATTTCCGTAGCCAATGTATTACGGCAGTCGCTGCAGCTCATCGCTAAGCTCCCGCTGATCGCGGTATATAACTATCATTCATACAGACATTTTGCATTTGCGGACAGTCTTGTGATCAAACAGCCTAAAAATGAGTATTCCACTGCTGAAAATATATTATATATGCTTCGGCCGAATGGAAAGTTTACTCCGTTGGAGGCGAGAGTTCTGGATGCTGCACTTGTTTTACATGCAGAACATGGTGGCGGTAATAACTCAACCTTCACAAATCATGTGGTTACTTCTTCGGGAACAGATACATACTCAGCCGTGGCAGCATCAATTGCCTCTTTAAAGGGACCGCGTCACGGTGGTGCCAATCTGAAGGTACAGCAGATGTTTGATGATCTCAGGCAGAATTGTTCGGATACAGCAGATGATGATCAGGTGCGCAGTTATCTGAGCAGGGTGTTAAACAAAGATGCATTTGATCATAGTGGATTGATTTATGGAATGGGTCATGCGGTATATACTCTTTCAGATCCCCGTGAGGTAGTATTAAAATCTCTTGCCGGTAAGCTGGCCGAAGAAAAGGGACTTAAGAAGGAATTTGATTTATATGACAGAGTAGAACATATTTCTGCAGACCTGCTTCAGAAGAATCGTCATGTATTAAAACCGGTTTGTGCTAATGTTGATTTTTACAGCGGTTTTGTATATACAATGCTTGGTATTCCGAGAGAAATGTTTACTCCGCTTTTTGCAATCTCACGTATTGCAGGATGGAGTGCACATCGTTTGGAAGAACTTGTAAATAAAGGAAAGATCATTCGTCCGGCATACAAATATGTAGGACATCACAGAAGATTTCAGGAGAGAAATAAGAGAAAATAAAGCTTATTTTCTAAATGTAATGTAATGTGATGTAATGTGATGTCCGAAAAAACTCGTAAGACAGAAGGTTTTACGAGTTTTTTTCTTGTTTGGAAAAGTAATTTGTATAATATTTCTCGATGAAGGAGATCAGCAGATAGAGCCCGGTGGAAATAAGGCACAAAATGACAATAGAGAGCAGGACATAGTCGAGCTTAAAGACCTGACTGCCATAAATGATCAGATAACCAAGTCCTGCCTTGGAGGCGACAAATTCACCGATGATCACGCCAACCAGTGTCAGACCGATATCTACTTTCATTGCACTGATTATTGCCGGAATATTGCCGGGGATGATCAGTTTCCATAAAATATCTTTCTTTGTACCACCCAGAGTGCGTATCATTTTGATCTTGCCGGGATCCATTTCCATAAATGTATTGTATAGAGTAATGGTTGTGCTGAATACGGCGACACTTACAGCGGCTACGATGATCGTTTTCATATTATTGCCAAGCCAGACGATAAAAACGGGTGCCAATGCCGTCTTTGGCAGACTGTTCAGAACTACGAGGTAGGGTTCAAGAACCTTTGCGACGGTTTCATTCCACCATAGAAGGATGGCGAGAAGAATGCCGATCACAATGACCAGAAAGAAGCTTAAAAAGGTTTCGCCCAGAGTTATGCCTATATGGTAAAAAATAGTATGACTTTCAGCCATTTCCAGAAAGCATAAAAGGATACGGGAAGGGCTGCTGAAAATAAAAGCGTCGATCCAGCCGATACGGGCTGATATTTCCCACATAAAAATAAATGCAATAAAAATAAATGATCGGAGAATCCATATTATTTTCTTTTTTCTTGCTGCCTGTCGCAGGAAAGCTTTCTGACGTTCACTCATGATTGTTCAACTCCTTCCAGACTAAATTGAAATAATCTTTAAATTCGGGGGAACTTCTGGCTAAAAATGGTGTACGTTTTCCGGGACAAGTAAGATTGACGGACAGCTCTTTTTTGACAGTTGCCGGCCTGCTGGACAGAATGATTATCCTGTCAGCCATACTGATCGCTTCTGAAATATCATGGGTGATCAAAAGAGCTGTTTTATTCTCTGTTTTTAAAATGTTCCATACATCATCAGATACGGAAAGGCGTGTCTGGTAATCAAGGGCAGAGAAAGGTTCATCAAGTAAAAGAAGATCAGGCTCCAGCATCAATGTTCGGATAAGAGCAGCACGCTGACGCATTCCTCCTGACAACTGTCCGGGTTTCGCGTTTCGAAATCCATCCAGCTGGTATTTATGCAGCAGGCTGTCGATCTTACCGGTAAGATTTTTGGAGGACTGGTGATTGATCTCGGGTCCGATCGCTATATTTTTCATTGTAGTCCGCCATTCCAGCAAATGATCTTTTTGAAGCATATAGCCGGTTTTTTTGTTCTTTTGAAGCAGTATCTCTCCTTCGTCAGGCTGCAAAAGATTGCAGATCAGAGAGAGCAGAGTGGATTTTCCACATCCGCTTGGTCCCACAATAGCAACAAACTCTCCCGGCCGGATTGAAAAATTTACATGATCCAGGACCAGGGTTTCCCCCTGTAAGGTATGATAGGCGTAGGAAAGATTTTTGATTTCCAGCAGATGATCCATGATTATCCCCATTTCTGCACATGCCGGTGGTGGCCGGCAGATAGATGTAAGTGGCAGATATTCTTGATTTATCGTTAATATATTCAAAATAAATTTTTATGTGATGACATAAAAAATGAATATTATTATTTTACTGTGAAATAATAATACAGAACAATGTAAAGGAAAGGTATGGTGTTAATATGAGAAAAAAAATATTGATATTTGGTGCTGTCATGGCTTTGTCTGCAGGATGTCTGGCAGGGTGTGGTGCAAATAATTCTGTGACCGATCAGGAAACGGCATCGCCAGCTGCTACAGAGGATATTTCAGATGAAACAGCTGCTCCTGTCGTATCAGACGGAGCAGATAACGGGGGCGTTGTCGATGATCTGGAAGACGGTGTGGATGATGCCGTAGACGGAGCGGAGGATGCCGTGGATGATGTGATTGATGGCACGGAGGATGCTGTGGATGATGCAGTAGATGCTCTGGACGGTGATGATACCAAAAATAATACAAAGAAAAATAATACAGGAAAAAATACAAAGAAAAACACAAATAAAAATACAACAAATGATAAATCACGAAACAATAATTAATCGGGGAAAAAAAGCAAAACTGCCATTTTAGAATTTAATCTGAAATGGCGGTATTGCGTACATATAAACAGGATTCTGTATTTTGGTAGAATGTCATTTTTTCAAAGTGAAATCCGAGCTTTTCAGCGAGACGCCGGGACGGGATGTTTTCAGGAGAAATGATGGCTGTTATCCGATTGAATTCAAGCTCATCGGCGGAATAGTCTAAGATTGCCCGGCATGCTTCAAAGCCATATCCGTGACGTTGATGATCCGGGTCCACAAAATAGGATAGAGTAATTTCTCCGGTATCTTCCACAAGCTGGGATTCAATACCGGCCTGGCCGATCAGGGTATCATTTTCCTTTAAATAAATCCCCCATAATCCGAAGCCGTAAAAGCCATATACCATTTGTATGTAGGAAATAAAGCGGGCATATTCCACCTCTTTGTCATGGGAAATATGGGAGACATATGGATGGATGTCCGGCTGATGGCAGAGAGCAAAATAATCATCAAAATCGTCTTTAGTCAGTTCACGGATGTATAAGTTTTTGGTTTCTAAGCTCCACATAGAAATATCCTCTCTTTGTTTGTTGAAAATGGCAGAAATATTCTATTTAGTATAACACATTTTTTATGAAAAAGGATAGGATTTGAGGGGGATTTCTGCTATAATTATGTTATTAGACATTAAAAAGAAAAAAGGTTTCTGAATAATACAGCCAGGAGGGAAAAAGGATGGCACAGATAAGACCATTTACAGCAGTGAGACCGGCACAGTCGGTGGCGGACCGGGTGGCAGCATTGCCATATGATGTATATAATCGGGAGGAGGCAAAGAGGGAAGTGGAGAGAGAACCACTTTCTTTTTTAAAGATAGACAGGGCAGAAACACAGTTTCCTGATGATGTGGATACATATGATGACAGAGTATATCATAAAGCAGCTGATCTTTTGAAAGATATGGAACAGCAGGAAATTTACATTACAGATCAGGATAAAGCTTATTATATCTATCGTCTGACAATGAATGGAAGAGCACAGACAGGTATTGCAGCCTGTGCTTCTTTGGATGATTATTTAAATAATGTCATTAAAAAGCATGAAAATACCCGCGAGGAAAAAGAACAGGACAGAATACGTCATGTGGATACGCTGAGTGCCCAGACAGGGCCGATTTTTTTGGCATATCGTTCCAGAAAGCAGATTAATGAGATCGTAGATCACGTCATGAAGACACAGGAACCACTGTACGATTTTACGTCAGACGACGGTATTTCCCATACTGTCTGGAAGATATCCGATGCATCTCAGATCGAAAAGATCTGTCAGGCGTTTTCTGAGATGGATGATATTTATATCGCAGATGGTCATCACAGAGCAGCTTCTGCCGTGAAAGTGGGACTCAGGAGAAGAGAGGCACATCCCGGATACAGTGGGGAAGAGGAGTTTAACTATTTTTTGTCCGTTTTATTCCCGGATGATCAGTTGATGATCATGGATTATAACCGCGTCGTGCGAGATCTGAACGGACTTACGAAAGAGGCGTTTTTGAAAAAAACAGGAGAAATCTTTCAGGTTAAGAAACTTGGTAAAAGTGCAGCCCATCCGGAAAAGAAGGGGCAGTTTACGATGTATCTGGATGGAGAATGGTATCTGTTGGAGGCATCTGCACAGATGCTGTCCCGGGAGGATGCGGTGAAAGCACTGGATGTGTCTGTATTACAGGATTATTTGCTGGAGCCGGTACTGGGGATCCACGATTCCAGGACAGACGAAAGGATTGATTTTGTCGGAGGAATACGTGGACTTGCAGAGCTTGAGAAAAGGGCACAGACAGATATGAAGGTAGCATTTGCCATGTATCCGACATCGATCAGTGAATTATTTGCGGTAGCAGATGCCGGGCTTTTGATGCCACCGAAGTCTACCTGGTTTGAACCGAAGCTTCGGAGTGGATTATTTATACATAAGATTTAGGGGACGATTATGGAACGTTTTTTTGAGAGCAAGCCGGTAATATATTTATCAAAATTTATCGACATGGTGGTTTTAAATATTATATTTGTTATCAGCTGTATTCCGATAATTACCATAGGTGCTGCATGTACTGCGATGTATTACACCTGTGTGAAGGTGATACGTCGGGACAGAGGAAAAATATGGCAGGAATATAAGCATAGTTTTTTTGATAATTTTGGGACCTCTTTGGGAGTATGGATACCTATGATAGCTGCGGAGGCTGTAATGGGAGGGTTGACATATTATCTGTTGATCATGGGACATGGTGCAGGCTGTGCTGCCCTGATCGGGCTTTTGATGGCAGGTTTTTTATTTGTTCTGGCTATCATGATATATGCATTTGCAGTGCTTTCGCGTTTTACGGTTACGGCAGCGGGAGCGGTAAAAAATGCCGTGATAATGTCTGTCAGTCATGGAGGGGAGACTGTTTATCTGTTAGTCATGACATTGGCCATGGCTACCTTGATAATAATGGGATGGAAGTTTTTACCGGTGATCCTGCTTGTGATGCCATCTGCATATTCTTTGTTGATATCTGTCATTATGGAGAAGATATTGATCCGTTATACGCCGAAGGAGACAGAAGAAGACAGACAGGAGGATCCGGAGGATATGCTTTATACCGAGGAGCATAAGGCAAAGCCTTGGTATTTAGAGGAAGGAGATAAGGATGAATAAAAAATTATATGATTTGATGGATTGGGAAGGAATAGAAGCAATCGTGTATTCGGAGGAGGATCATCCGGAGCGTTTGCTGGGAGCACATAAGATAAAGGGAGGATTTTTAGTACAGACGTTTGTTCCGGATGCAAAGGAAATTTTAATCAGATTGAAAAAAAGCAGGAAAACATATTCCATGGAAAAAGCAGACGATGCCGGCTTTTTTGCAGTGATCCTGCCGGAGAAAAAACTGCCATCGTATTATTATCAGATTGTGTATGAAAATGGGGATACACAAGAGAGGGAAGATCCATATCTTTATACAGATCTTATAGGAATAAATGAATTAAACAGATTTAGTAATGGAATCCATTATTCAATATATGATTATCTGGGTTCTCATACCATGTCTGTATACGGCTGTATGGAGCAGTCAGAACCGGAATGGGATGCAGTATCTGTACGAAAGGACGGAGTCTACGGAACACACTTTGCCGTATGGGCACCAAATGCTATGAGAGTGAGCGTGGTCGGAGATTTTAATAACTGGGACGGAAGAGTGAATCAGATGTGCCGGATCGGAGATTCAGGTGTGTTTGCATTGTTTATTCCGGGAGTAGATCAGGGAGCCGTATATAAGTATGAGATCAAGGTGAATTATAAAACACTACTCCTAAAGACAGACCCATATGGGAATTATTGTGAACAGAGGCCTTCCAATGCCAGCATTGTCTGCAATACGACATCTTTTGTGTGGAATGATGATGCATGGATGAAAAAACGTGAAAAAGAAAATTATAAGGATATTCCGGTGTCAATTTATGAGGTACATCTGGGTTCCTGGATGAAGAAAAAATGCGAGGACGATAAAGAAATCAGCTGTGAAGAGGAATTTTATAATTATAGGGAGCTGGCACCCCTTTTGGCAGATTATGTCAGAAAAATGCATTATACGCATGTAGAGCTAATGCCGGTCATGGAGCATCCGCTGGATGAATCCTGGGGATACCAGATCACCGATTATTATGCTGTGACATCAAGATATGGTTCTCCGGAGGATTTTATGTATTTTATCGACTATCTTCATGGTAGAGATATTGGTGTGATCCTTGACTGGGTTCCTGCTCATTTTCCTAAGGATGAGAATGGTCTGGCAAGATTTGACGGGACATGTCTGTATGAACATTTAGATCCCAGACAGGGAGAGCATCCGCATTGGGGAACCCTGATCTATAATTATGGACGTCCGCAGGTGGCTGACTTTTTGATCGCAAATGCTCTTTTTTGGGTAAAAAGATATCATGTGGATGGAATCCGTATGGATGCAGTGGCCTCTATGCTTTATCTGGACTACGGAAAAAAGGATGGAGAATGGATTGCAAATATATACGGAGAAAATGAAAATCTGGAAGCAATAGAAATGCTGCGGACTCTCAGTACCGTATTTCATAAGGAATGTCCCGGAGCCTGGCTGATCGCAGAGGAGTCGACAGCATGGCCGAAGGTGACAACGCCGGCTGCAGAGTCCGGGCTTGGATTTGATATGAAATGGAATATGGGATGGATGAATGACTTTATTTCATATATGCAGACGGATCCTTTGTTTCGTAAAGGGCGTCATGGGATGCTGACATTCAGTATGATATATGCTTATAGTGAAAACTTTATTTTGGTATTGTCCCATGATGAAGTGGTTCATCTCAAAGGCTCGATGCTTGCAAAAATGCCTGGTGATGAGGATCAGAAGTTCGCTAATCTCAGAGCTGCGTATGGATTTATGATGATGCATCCGGGAAAGAAACTCTTATTTATGGGACAAGAGTTTGGGCAGAGTACGGAATGGAATGAGAAACAAAGTCTTCCATGGAATGAAGCAGAGAAACCGGAGCATGAGAGGATGCAAAAATATGTGGCACGATTAAATGAGTTCTATCAGGAGCATCCGGCATTATATGAGCTGGATTATGATGAGGATGGGTTCGAGTGGCTTAGCAGTATGGATGCGGATCACAGTATTGTTACATTTATGCGTTATAGCAGTGATAAGAAGGAAAGACTGTTGGTAGTGTGCAATTTTACCCCTGTTTTATATGAGAATTTTAAAGTGGGCGTTCCTTATGCCGGCAGATATAAGGAAATCTTCAATAGCGACGAGGAGATCTTTGGCGGATCCGGTCATAATAATCCAAGACAGAAAAGATCCAAAGCAGTAGCCTGGGATGGACGGGAACACTCCATTTCTATTGAGGTACCTCCGCTGGGTGTCAGCGTATTCAGGTACGTAATATAGAAAAAAACGTCAGGAGAATAAAGAGATCGTTGGAAAGGAAATGATATCATGGCAGCATTGTGGACAGGGATGACATCTGTTTATCTTGCAGCATCAAAGGCAACTGCATTACCGTCATTGACACCGGAACCTACGGAGTCACCGGCACCGGTAGATGTGCAGCAGGTAGTGGATCAAATGAATTCAGGTGCTTCCGCAGAAGAAAAAACAAGTTTTTTGCTTGAATATCTCATGGCACAAAGGGAGCCATTGCTAAATTTGGGAAAGACGCTTTTGGCTGCGTTGATCGTATTTTTGATCGGCAGGAAGGTGATCGCTCTTTTGTTAAAGCTTTTGGATCGTTGGATGGAAAGAGGCAAGGTAGAGCTTAGCGTTCACAAATTTGTAATGTCCCTGGGAAATGTAGTCTTATATATCTTATTGGTTTTTTGTGTTGCAGGTATACTGGGAGTCGGAACGAGTTCGATCGTGGCGATCGTAGGTTCGGCAGGTCTGGCAGTAGGGCTGGCATTACAAGGCAGCTTATCCAATCTGGCAGGAGGTATATTGATCCTTTTGATGAAGCCGTTTCGTGTGGGAGACTATATTATTGCCACAGGAGTAGAAGGAACTGTTCGCAATATTGATATCTTTTATACAAGAATAGTTACAACAGATAATAAAGTCGTAGTGATTCCGAATGGCATTTTGTCTAATGGAAATATTATTAATACCTCTCAGGAGCAGTACCGATTGTTGATCATTGATTTTATGGTAGGATATGATGTGGATATTGACAAGGTCAGAGAAGTGATTCTGTCTATTATGGAGCATGATCAGGCAGTATGTCAGGATAGGGCACGGAGCATAAATATTGATAAATTGAATCCGGGGAGGGTTAAGCTGCAGGCAAAAGCATGGACACGGACAGAGGATTACTGGGATGTGCGCTATCGGATGCTGGAGGAGATAAAGAAAGAGCTGCCGGCACACGGAATCGCTCTGATGTAACTAGGTAAATTACTAACTCAGATATTCCGTACCGGAATATGTCCTGTACAGCTGTTATGGAAAGTCTGGGTAAATTCTAAGTAAAGAATGTTATTTGGGAGAAATCCTGCTTGTCGAAACAGAAAAAAACATGTTATACTATGATAGTTGGATTATAATCTGACGGAAACTCAACATGTTATTTTTGGGTTTTTGAAAAAAACAGATTGGTGTGATCGTATTGGTTAAGATATATCGTACAGATGATAGAAAAATTCACGAAGAAGAAGAATTGACAGAAGGTGTCTGGGTTCAGATGGTCAATCCTTCTGAGGGTGAGGGAGAAGAATATGCCAGAAAGCTGGATATTGATATTACGGATCTGCTGGCTGCACTGGATGAAGAAGAGAGTTCCCGTATCGAACTGGAAGATGGATATACGCTTATTTTAGTGGATATTCCGACGACGGAGATTAGAATGGACAAAGAGGCATATACGACAATCCCTCTTGGCATTATTTTGACGAAAGAGACGATTATTACGGTATGCACAGAGGATACTCCGGTTTTGCAGTCCTTTGTATTGGGGAGGGTAAAGGAGTTCAGCACGAAAAAGCGTCTGAGATTCGTATATCAGATCCTGTTCCGTATTGCAACCCTTTATCAGAGTGCACTTCGCATTATTGATAAAAAGAGAACAGAAATTGAGGAAAGGATCGATGGAGATACAGAGGATATCGATCTGATCGATCTTCATGCTCTGGAGTCGACATTGGTATACTTTGCGACATCGCTTCGTGCCAATGCCGTTGTTTTGGACAGACTGACAAGATATAAGAGACTGGAGCAGTATCCGGAGGACAAGGAATTGCTGGATGATATCATCGTAGAGAATCAACAGGCTATTGAGATGACCGGAATTTACCGCGATATCATAAATGGAACGAGAGAGCTTTTGTCCTCTGTGATAGATAACAGATTAAATAATGTAATGAAATATCTGACCTCTATTACGCTTGTAATGGCTATTCCGACGATCATATCAGGATTTTTTGGGATGAATGTAAAGGTTCCTTTGGCCGGAACGGCTCATTCCTTTTTGATAATATCATTGGCTACAGCGTCTATATGCGGTATTATCTTTGTGATCTTAAAGAAAAATAAAGTCTTATAGAATTTCATTTACTTTTTGATAAATGCGTTCGGGGTCCTCTCCGACGAAAAATTGTCCGTTTTCATATAATATGTTTCCGGCGATCATTGTCATTTTTATATTTTGTTTACTGCCGCTATAGACAATATTTTTTGTTATATCATTAAGAGGCTGCATATTAGGCTGGTGAATATCCATAAGGATCAGATCAGCCTGCATTCCCGGAGCCAGATAACTGCATGAGGAAAGTCCCATGGCATGGGCACCGTCAGAAGCAGCCATCTTTAATACAAGATTTGCATCCATAGAAGCAGCGTTTTTATTTCTGACCTTTTGCAGTGACGTCGTCAGAAACATTTCACGGAACATGTCAAGACAGTTATTGCTGGCCGGGCCATCTGTTCCGATAGCCAGACGGATACCTTTGTCCAGCATATGGGTGAGAGGGGCAATACCGCTGGCAAGCTTTAGATTAGAGGCGGGATTTGTTATAACCCACAGTTTTCTTTTTTTGTAAATTTCCAGATCTTCTTCTGTCATATAAATGCAATGAAACCCTCCGCCTCCATATTCAAACATTCCAAGGTGATCCAGAAATGCGGTAGGGGTGGCACCATAACGGTTGAGACATTCCGCCACCTCTGAGCTGGTTTCTGAATTATGGGTATATACGGGAGCCTTGTACTGATGAGAAAGAGAAGCAATTGCCTCCAGTATTTCCCGGCTTGTCGTGTATTCTGCATGAAATCCCAATTGAAAGGAAATCAGAGGATCATAGTTATTGTACATTAGAAATTCCTGTTCCATTTCATGGACAGAACTTACATAATTATTGACGCTGCCACAGAGTACGGTTCGGAAACCGGAATCAATAGAAGCCTGCACGATAGAGGGCGTTTTTTGGTACATATCGAAATTTGCAGTAATCCCACTGGTGAGATATTCCAAAATGGCAAGACGGGAGCACCAGTAAATATCATCCGGAGTGAGTTTTGCTTCCAGAGGAAATACCTTGTCATACAGCCATTGATGAAGAGGAAGATCATCTGCATAAGATCGCAGGAATGTCATTCCGGAGTGTGTATGGGCATTTTTGAATCCGGGCATGAGGATATTACCATCTGCATCAATTTCGCGATTCCAGCCGGTGCGGACCGGAGCTGTTGATGATGGTCCGACATAGGAAATAAGGCTGCTATCAATGTGGATCTCACCTTTGATCACGGTAAGCTCTGTACTTGATTTAGATGCAGCCGGATCCATTGTGATGATTCTGGCATTATATATTCTGATCGCAGAAGTGTCCTTTGACATGAAGATTCCCCCTTTTTAAATAAATGATTAAAACTTCCCATATCCAAAATGGATGTATACCCATAATATATCTTATGTTCGGTTACCTGCAATAGCATTTTGCCTGTCCAAGCACTCTTAAATTCGTGAGCTGTGACTAAAAAATTGACGCAGATCAGTGGGATTTCTGAAAAGACTTTGCTTTGCAATGCTTTGATGAATACGCATCTGTACGTCTTGAACCCCATAGGTGGGCTCAGTTGTTTCGGACGGCACGCTCCCGCTACGATGCACCACGTAACGGTACATAACGCCCCAAGTGCTAAATTGATCAAATATGTGTTTACAAAACTTGGGGCGTAAGTACCGGCGGGTGCAAGTGCCTCTCGAAACCCCTGATTCCCACCTTGGGGTAAATACGGGAGGATGCGTTCATCAAACATCAAAGCAGCAAAGCAATTCGTCTTTTCGAAATCCGTAAGTGACAAGACAATTTTTTAGTCACAGCTC
>JALFLW010000096.1 GCA_022774505.1 Lachnospiraceae bacterium | reverse complement strand
GTCCAGCATTTGCAAATGCAGTGGCAAACTGGATTTTACTTTGTAACTATAACTTTTCCTTCAGAGTCCAGGAGAGGTGTAACACCAACCTAAATCTTATCCTACACTTTAGTTATCTCATCCAATCGACTACTGAAATTTTATTTTCTACTCATATAAAATATATCAATGGCTTTACTTGCAAACTCTGCTGTTCCTGCTCCTCCAACATCATCAATATTTTCCGTAAGTTCTCCTCCACTGGCATACATTCTTCCAAGACCGCATAAAATTTTATCAGAACATGTATAAAAATGACCTGTAAGTGACATTGATTCAGAACCGTCTTGAGTACACTGTCAAAGTTGATGACAACACATCTGAGAACCTGCAGTCCGCTGAATCCCGTATCCGTGATACTGATATGGCAGATGAGATGACAAGATTCTCGAAAGAGAGCATCTTGCAGCAGGCAGCTACTTCCATGCTTGCTCAGGCAGAGGATGAATAAATTCTTCTTTTTCTTCTTTTTCCCATTGCAAACCCCCCATTTTCCTGTATGATAGAGATAGATTAACAGTAAGGAGGCATACAGTTATGTTGCAGATTAAAAATCCGGTTTTGCCTGGATTTAATGCAGATCCATCCATTATCCGTGTGGATGATACATATTACATTGCGAACTCTACGTTTGAGTGGTTTCCGGGAGTTCGTCTGCACGAGTCAAAAGATTTAGTACATTGGAATCTTCTTCCATCCGCATTGTCCACGACGACATTGCTTGATATGAAAGGAAATCCGTCATCGGGAGGTATCTGGGCGCCGGATCTTTCCTATGCAGATGGAAAATTCTGGCTGATTTATACGGATGTAAAAGTAACCGAAGGACCGTTCAAAGATATGATCAATTATTTGACGACGGCAGAAGATATCCGCGGACCATGGTCGGATCCGATCCGTGTCAATGGTGTGGGATTTGACGCATCGTTGTTCCATGATGATGACGGACGCAAATACCTTGTTCAGCAGACATGGGATCATCGCGAATACCACCATGCTTTTGACGGTATTACAGTGACAGAATTTGACACAGAGACAATGAAATTAAAACCGGAGACAGCACGTACGATCTACGCCGGAACGGACGTTAAACTGGTTGAGGGACCACATTTGTATAAGATCAACGGATATTATTATCTGTTTGCTGCACAGGGTGGAACCGTTTGGACACATCAGGAAGTAGTAGCTCGTTCAAAGACGTTAGATGCGTTGAGTTTTGAGACAGAGCCTGGCGATCCGTTTATTACAAACTTTGATACGCCGGAACTTGAGATCCAGAAGCAGGGACATGGTGCTCTCGTAGAGACCCCCGGCGGTGAGTGGTATTATGCAAGTTTGTGTGGAAGACCGTGGCACCACGAAAATGAAAGTTCGATCGACCCACGCGGCTGGTGTCCGCTTGGCCGTGAGACGGCAATTCAGAAAGTATACTGGGATGAAGAAGGCTGGCCTCGTATCGAGGGCGGACATGGCGGAAAAGTGCTTGTGGATGCGCCGAAAGATGCAATCTTGACAGAAGCACCGGCAGATCATTCGATGCATGATGAATTTGACACACCAAAACTTCATGATGAGTGGAATACCCTCCGCGTACCATTTACCGAGGAAATGGGTACGACAGGGGATGGCAGGCTGACATTGGTCGGAAAAGGATCCCTCTGCAATATGCATGAGCTTTCGTTGGTGGCAAAACGCTGGCAGGCATTTAACTTTGATGCCGAAGTGAAAGTGAAATTTGATCCGTTCAACTATCAGCAGATGGCTGGATTGACAAATTTTTACAATGATAAGCACTGGTCATTCGCTTTCGTTACGTGGAATGAGAAAAATGGCCGCGTGATCGAAGTGGCAGAGTGCAATCGTGGCGGATATCGTTCGTTCCTTCGCGACGATGCGATTCCGGTACCGGATGATGTTGAATTTGTATGGCTTCGCACAAAAGTAAGAAAGCAGTCTTACAGCTACGAGTATTCCTTTGACGGAAAGAACTATACAGAGATTCCGGGCACACTGGATGCCGCTGTATTGTCCGATGATTACGTACTCCAGTCATACGGTGGATTCTTCACCGGAGCATTTGTCGGCATGGCATGCGTGGACTACTCCGGATACGATCAGACAGCAGAATTCCGCAGTTTTGACTATAAAGAACTGGATTAATCAATAGCAAGAGCCTTTTTTAAACCAGGCTCAATCAGATGGCTGGCGATGCCGCAGAGGATTCCGGGAAAAAGGACGAAAAGTCCGGGAACCAGGAACACGATGAGGCAGGCGCCGGCCATTGTAAATAATAAGATGAAAGTTTCTTTGATGTGACCTGCCATCAGGCGCACGGAGAGCAGAAGAACTATTTAATTTCAACATTTCCAATATTTCCCGCCTCATTTGCTCTGCTGTATAAGTGACTGGGAAAAATCTGTGAAGCTGAACCTGTTTTGGACTGTCCCCACATTCCTCTCCGATCAGCTCAATACTCTTCTTTCCTAAATTATGGTCCACCTGACCACATTTTCTTCTTCCGACTTTTCGTTTGATTGCTTCGTACTTCATCTTATAAGCAAATGCTTTTTCACTTGGGCTGATCATTTCTCTTTGTAGGTTTGAATCAACCATTAATACAACAGCTTCATCATCTTTAAGGACTCGTATTATCACAGGAACCTTTCTATATCCTATTTTCTCAGCAGCAAATTTTCTTCGGTGCCCGGATATAATCTCATAACATCCATCTTTCTTCGGTCTTACTATTTTCTCCATATTATTTTTCAAACTCTGGTTTCCAGTTTGCAAACTGTACAAGCTGTTCATCCGTGCGGTGATAATATCTTTCATTCTTGTCCAGCTTTGCAATCTGTTCCATTTCTTCATCTGTTAATGCAAAATCAAAGATATCCATATTGTCCTTAATGTGTTCTGCATTTTTACTTCCAGGAATTACAACAAATCCCATCTGAGTATGCCAACGGAGAATAACCTGTGCAGGTGTTTTTCCATATTTTTTGCCAAGTCCTGCAAATACCAACTCATTCATTAATGCTGTATCTCCATGTCCCAGCGGATACCAGCTCATAAGCTTAATTCCATATTTGTCTAAAGTTACACGAAGTTCTTTCTGTGTGAAATATGGATGTGCTTCCACCTGAATAAACTGAGGTACAATTTCCCACTTTGTTTCCAACTCTTCCATATATTTTCCTTCAAAATTCGAAATACCAATGGATTTTGCTTTGCCCTCTCTATACGCTTTTTCAAGCATTCTGTATCCGGCAAGCCAGTTGCCTGCAGGCTGGTGTATATAAAGTAAATCCACATAATCAACACCAAGTCTTTCTAGAGTTTCTTCTACAGTATTCTCATTTTCATATTCACTAGCCCATATTTTTGTTGATAGAAATATATTTTTTCTGTCAATTCCACTATCCTTGATTGCTCTTCCAACTGCACGCTCATTTACATAAGCATTTGCTGTATCAATTAGGGAATATCCCATTTTTAATGCCTCTAATGTACTTGTGTAGGCATCCTCTGGTAATAACATAAAAGTTCCTAGTCCAAGCATTGGACATTCCAAATTGTTATTCAACTTCATATTTTCCATCTTTTTAGTCCTCCTGAAATTTTTCTTTATCAAGCATTTTTATTACTTTTGCCGGATTTCCAACTGCTACTGCATAATCCGGTACATCCTTTGTCACTACAGATCCAGCTCCCACAATTGCGTGTCTTCCGATACATACTCCCGGAAGTATCGTAGCTCCAGCTCCTACCCAGGCATATTCTCTTATCAGAACAGGCTTACAAGTCAGAGTACACAAATCATATGGATCATGATTATTGGAAATAAGCTGTACATTTGCAGCAATCATAGCATTGTCTTCAATCGTTATTCCACCTCTTGCCATTGCAAGAAGATTAGAATTGATAAATACATTCCTGCCAATCTTTACGCTTCCAACACATGCTCCATTAAGCGGTGGTGATATCATACTCCCATCTCCCAGGTTATTTCCAAACAATTCCTTTAATAAATGATTATATTCATCAGTAAAAGGCATTGTATGATTAATCTGAAATAATATTTTTGTCTGACGTTGCCCTTCTGTACTTTCTTTTATTGACGCAGTTCTTACATCAACACGTATTTCCTTGCATTCCATTTTTCTAACCTCTATTTCTGTATCCATCTTTCAAGTACATCTTTCGCTTGATCTACGCTGCTTCCATGTATCGCAATGCCTTTCTCAATCACTGCACCTTTTGCACTTTTTTTAATATCACTTTCCGTATTTGACAATCCGCTTCCTTCATGCGTACAGAATGGATGAATTTTCTTTCCTGTAAAATCATAACTTTCCAGAAAAGTATATACAGCCATTGGCATGGTTCCCCAGTAATTCGGGTATCCAAGATAAATCTCGTCATATTGATCTATGTCCTGTGGCAGATTTAGTATCTCTGGTCGTTTTCCTGTCTGTTTATCCTCTTTTGCCTGTTCAATGCAGGTATTATAATCAGCGGCATAGGGAATCTTTTGCTCAATTTTGAAAAGGTCTGCTCCTGTATATCAGCTATCATTTTTGCAGCTTTCTCAGTATTGCCAATCTGAATATATTTCATGGAACCGCCAAAATAATTTTCATCTGCTCTTTTTGCTTCTGAAGAATATCCATCTGCTCATTCAACAACTCAAGTCTCGCAGGTATTGTAGAATCTCCCGCCCTAAATAGCCTTTGATATTCAATCAGACTTTCTATGGGAAGTCCTGCATTTCTCATACATACTGCAAGCTCAACCCATCTAAGATCTTCTTCCTGGTAATCCCGAATTCCTCCGGATGTTCTTGTAACTTTAGGAATCACATTAACCCTCTCATAATAACGGAGGGTATCCTGTGAAATACCATATTTTTCTGACACTTCTTTTATTGTCATATTCTTCCTCCACAATTTAAAGAAGATTTTTCACACTCTGTATCCATTCATTAATTTGTTCCTGAGGTGTCTCCAGATTACTTCCACCTGTAGAATCAAACTGTATCTGCATATCGCAAACCACATTTGCGCCTTTGCAGGCTGCTTTCATATCCTTTATTACATGCCCTGGCCAGCCACCATTTGTCATAAAAGGTACTACTGTCTTTCCGGTAAAATCCTGTTGGTGCAGAAATGTTTTTACAGCCGGAGCCATTGTGTACCACCATGTAGGTGTCCCAACTGCGATGACATCATAATCTGCAATATTGATATCCAGCGGTTTAATTTCAGGTTCGTATCCGCGCTGCACTTCATTCTGTCCCTGATTTACCACATCATCATAACTGCCAGAATATGGAACTACGGTATCTATTTTTAGAATATCGCTATCAGTCTCACTCTGCAGCATTTTTGCAATTCTTTCCGTGTTTCCATTTGACCATGAATAATATATAATCAGTAATTTCTTCATCTTTTTACCTCCTGTTTCGATTAGCATACTACTTGAAGTTAACTCCAAGTCAAGAGCTTTTGATTATCTGGGCGCACAATCCCGAGTTGTATGTCTCTTTTATACCATCATGAAAAATACAAACAGTTCGTAAAATTACACTTTTACGAACTGTTTGTATTTTTGGTCAGTTTTGCAAACTGGAATTTACTTAATAGATAACTGCTTATCTCTTATCTTTAAACATGCCTCAATATGCATAATCCAATGTCTTGAAAATGGCATTTGTATCAATCCCTTTACATCTTTTCCACACCAATAATCAATTAACCAATATGCGTTTTC
>JALFLW010000085.1 GCA_022774505.1 Lachnospiraceae bacterium | reverse complement strand
AACAGCACGCTAAGATAGACAATATATAGGAAAAGCTGAATTTAATCTGCGGTAAAGTTGCCGTAGGTGGGAACAATAATTCGACGCATGACACGATAATCTTGGGGGAGGTGCGGTAGATTCCTTCTATGAGCCATATATCAATGGAGAGAAAGAGCTGAGACAGTTAAATGAAGAATACAGAAGCAATTCGGGAATGGTGAAGTGAAAGAGGAAGCATCATCTGATCAAAAAAGCATGAAAAAGTTCTAAAAAAACATATGAAAGAATCTGGAAAAAGAACGGCAGGGGATGATGAACGGTTTGCGGAGTCCTTTGAAAAGCTGGTGCAGAAGGCTCGAGATGTTTGATAAAATATCCGATTTGGGGATAAAGCAAAGGAAAGCATCTAAATTGGGTATAAGGGGGCGGATTTATGGATCGGTCTGGGTGCAGAAAGGAGAAAAAGTCATGCCCGGATATCAAAGGAGAACCTCTTCATTTCATGAGAAGCAGACGGTGTCACCTTTGTATTAAGAAAATCCTGAACCGGTGTTTCGGTTTGTGTAAGAGGCTGTACTTGTATCTGGCAGGTATAGCCTTTTTCAGCAAGAGAATCCTGCAGCAGATGGGTATTGCGTTCGATCAGATGAAGGGATGCTTCCTGATCCAGATGGAAATCTGCTCTGATATTCTGGTGATCCTTTTCCAGACGGATGTTTACGGTGCCAAGGTGCTCCATTTCCAGATGGAGCATCAGACTGAGCTTTTGCGGGTCCCTCTTTAATTTATCTTTTTTTGTGTAGACATAGAGGTCTCCGTGGGCATTTTGATTTTGCAGCTTAAGAGGAAGCTGCATATAAGAAAAGGCCTCATTTAGGGATTTCATAAAATCAATATTACTCTGCATGTCGTGAGCCTGTCCGGAAAGATGACTGGAATCATCTCCGGACAGAGTGCTACTTATCAATGTTTCAAAAGAGTTCATTTTCTGCTCCATAGAATCATAGAAGGAATCCATTTCTCCGTTTTTTGCCAGCTTATGCGGAGTAATTGTAAAGTTTTCCATAAGAACATTATGGAAAAGCTTCTGGAAAGCTTCTGTCTGAAATAGATTCTGTACTAAAGCGCTGTCTGTCTTGGAGATGGCATCTTTTATACCGGCAAGGGTATCCTTAGCTGTGGCATCTCCGGAAAGGATGAGGGAGATAGTTTCATGGTCAACAGACATATTCTGCAGATGTCCGGCAAGCTCTGTGCGTTCCTGCGGATTTAATACAGTGAATAATTGATCATGTTCTCTGCCATACGAAGTAATGTTATTTAGCAGAGTGTCGATCACGGAAGGGGTATGCGTTACATTTGCAGAACTTTCGTGAGGAGCTGCTAATATTTCATTAATATTCTGGAAGGATGTTTTGGCAGCATCGGACAGATTATGAAAGAAACGGCCGGCGAGGGAACGGACAGAGGCATCCTTGTCCGTATTTTCCATTTCACCGGCAGCTCCGGATAACAGTGCATCTGCCGCTGTTTCGGATATCCCGTTGGTATCTGCATCCTGACCGGCTTCGGTGACAGCAGGGATATCTGTATTTGCCGCATTATCCGCAGAGTTGCCTCTTTCTGCAGCAAGTGTGCCAAGAGTGGCAGTGCCGTCTGCAGTGTTAGTGGCAGCTTCTGCCTGGGGCTGTATAAGCTGCAAAATTTCCTCGGACTTCGCCTGCAGCTCTGCATTCGGACAGTTTTCCGGCAGAGAGATCGTATTGCCGGCAATTGCTTTTTGAATCAGTACAGCGGCATCCTTTTGAGACATGGAGCCGGTCTGAAATTGCTGTAATTGTTCTTCGGTCAGCGGTGTTTCGGAAAGAAGCTCCTTTAAGGAGGTAAACTCCGGCTCGGACAGGTCAGCGATTGTTGGAATATCTGACAGGGCAGTAGAGGAGACAAAATAGCCGGAACTGTTGATCAAAGGATTGCCTTGAGATTGTGAAAAACGCTCAGATGATACACTTTCCGGCAGGGCGATTGCTAAAAGTCTTTCGCCAAACATCGCCACGATATTGGAGGGACCGTTTTCAGATAAGGTTTCCAAAAGCTGTGGAATCTGTGCTGCGAATGTTTCTGCTCTGGAAAGAAGAGAATGGGCACCGTTTCGATATGCACTGAATTGTGCCACGCTGTCGGGAGTTACTTCGTATTGTTTTCGGTTCATCAGACACAGTGTTTCCATATCATCAGTGCCAAGGTCATATGCCTGCTGCATCAATTGCTGGATCGATTGTTTGTTGATTGGCATCAGATTGTCCATTAATGCCTTGACAGCGGATTGGTTGCGCTCTGTGGCCGGCAGAGAAGCTTCTTCCAGAGCTTTATTGATCAGAGTTAATTCCGTCTCTGTGAAGCTGTTTGGAATGGCATCCAGGAGGATGCCGGATGGTGAAACAGATGAGAGACGAAAAGCAGCCGTCTGTCCGATGGAGAGGGAGGAACTGTCTGCAATCTGTCCCTTGATCAGAGTATTATTTTCCAATGTAATGGTGATCTCGTTGTTGCGAAGATCGGAAATTTCTCCACGGATCACATCACCCTGACGGATCTGGTTCATGCCGCTTTGGGCAACACCGTAGCTGCTCATCTGTCCTACGGAACGGGTGATCTGGCCGGGGTTATTGCGTGCAGCATTCTGCTGATTTGTCATGGTCATGTTATTTCTGCGGTTTCCTGTATTTGTGGATGTAATGATCGGATCTGCCATAATGTTCCTCATTTCTATGTTTCATATTTGTAAACAAATCTTCTGCTTGTCGGTGTTTGGCGAGCTAAGCCGGCAGATAGCAATTTGTATGTAAACATACATTGCTATCTGCTTTTGACTCGTACATCATATTATATATGTCGGCTAATTTTCAGGAAACATAAAAAAAACCGAAAAAATTAGCAAAAATATCTTGACAATAAAAAATGATAGTGATATCTTACTAATTAGATGTTAGCACTCCATCTCAAAGAGTGCTAACAAATCAAAAACAAAGGAGTGATAGTTTGGAGCTGGATGAGAGAAAACTTAAAATACTTCAGGCAATCATCCGGACGTATTTAGAGACGGGTGAGCCGGTGGGATCCAGAACGATTTCCAAGTACTCAGATCTGAATCTAAGTTCCGCTACCATCCGAAATGAGATGTCTGATCTGGAGGAGATGGGATACATTTTACAGCCTCATACATCTGCGGGGCGTATTCCTTCTGATAAGGGATATCGTCTTTATGTTGATACGATGCTTGATGATAAGGCACAGGAAGTGCATGATATGAAGGCTGAGCTGGAGGAAAAGGCAGGAAAGATTGATGACCTGTTAAGGAGTGTGGCGAAGCTTCTGGCAGTAAATACAAATTATGCAACGATGGTTTCGGGGCCACGGTATGCATCAAAAAAAGTCAAGTTTATTCAGCTGACTTTGGTAGATGACAGTAATCTTTTGGCAGTGATCGTACTTGATAACAATGTAGTAAAAAATAAAATGATTCAGATGAAGGATGCCATGGATCAGGAAACGCTTCTCAGGTTAAACTTCATTATGAATACAACATTAAATGGTCTCGATGTGATGGATATGAATCTGGCGGTGATCCAAAAAATCAAGGAGCAGATGGGAACACATAACAGTGTGATCGATTCGGTGCTGGAGATCATCGGAAATGCATTGACAGAGGATGAGGATCTGGAAATCTATACGAGTGGTGCTACAAATATCCTGAAGTATCCGGAGCTGGCAGATAAATCAAATGCGGCACAGATCCTAAGTGCTTTTGAAGAAAAAAAGGCTCTGAATCAATGGATCGAGCAGGAGCCTGTCAGCCAGAGCAAGGATGACAACCATGCGATCCAGGTATACATTGGTGGAGAGACACAGGTAGAATCCATGAAAGACTGTTCTTTGGTCACTGCAACCTACCGTATCGATGATGGTGTTTACGGAAAGGTCGGTATCGTGGGACCTAAGAGAATGGATTATGACAAGGTGGTTGCTACACTGCAATCCATGATGGAGCAGTTAGATGACATATTTAAAGATAATAAATAGGCCGTCAGTCAGAGGCTTAGAGAGGTGGTAGAAGGTGAGTCAGGAGAAAGAAACAAATCAGGAAATGACAGAAGAGAAGATGACAGAAAACACAGAAGAGACTGTGAAGGACAGCGAGGTGACAGAGGAAACCTCTGAGGAGGTTAAGGAGCAGGAAACCGCAGCTGAGGAGGATAAAGAAGAGAAGAAATCAATTTTTGGCAAAAAGAAATCTTCCAAGCTGGAAGAAAAGATTGCAGAGCTGGAGGATGCAAGAATGCGTCAGCTGGCAGAGTTTGAAAATTTTAGAAAGCGTTCCGAAAAGGAAAAGAGCCAGATGTTTGAGATTGGAGCAAAGTCGGTTGTTGAAAAAATCCTTCCGGTAATTGACAATTTTGAACGAGGTCTGGCATCTATGCCGGAGGAGGAAAAGGGTACACCATTTGCTGACGGTGTAGAACTTGTTTACAAGCAGATGCTTGGTGCTCTGGATGAGATCGGAGTAAAGCCGATCGAGGCAGTTGGACAGGAATTTGATCCGAATTTCCACAATGCAGTGATGACTGTTGAGTCAGATGAACTGGAAAGCGGAACCGTGGCAGAGGAACTCCAGAAGGGATATATGTATCAGGATTCTGTAGTCCGCCACAGTATGGTAAAGGTAGTAAATTAATCATAATAGAGTAAAGAAAAGAAGTATTATAGAGAAAGAGAGGACAAAACTATGGGAAAGATTATTGGTATTGACTTAGGAACAACAAACTCATGTGTAGCCGTTATGGAAGGTGGAAAGCCTGTTGTCGTAACAAATACAGAGGGGGCACGTACAACGCCGTCTGTTGTTGCATTTTCAAAATCAGGGGAGAGACTTGTTGGTGAGCCGGCAAAGCGTCAGGCGGTAACAAATGCTGACAAGACAATTTCTTCTATTAAGAGACATATGGGTACTGATTATCGTGTTGCGATTGATGACAAGAAATATTCACCACAGGAGATTTCTGCAATGATTCTTCAGAAGCTGAAAGCAGATGCGGAAAATTATCTCGGTGAGAAGGTTACAGAGGCTGTTATTACGGTTCCTGCATACTTCAATGATGCACAGCGTCAGGCAACAAAGGATGCCGGTAAGATTGCCGGCCTTGATGTAAAGCGTATTATCAATGAGCCGACAGCAGCAGCACTTGCTTATGGTCTTGATAATGAAAAAGAGCAGAAGATCATGGTGTATGACCTTGGTGGTGGTACATTTGATGTATCTATTATCGAGATTGGAGATGGCGTTATCGAGGTTCTTGCAACATCCGGTGATAACCATCTTGGTGGTGATGATTTCGATCAGAAAATTACAGATTATATGATCGCAGAGTTTAAGAAAGAAAATGGTGTTGATCTGTCTCAGGATAAGATGGCACTGCAGAGATTAAAAGAGGCAGCCGAGAAGGCAAAGAAAGAGCTTTCTTCCGCTACTACAACAAATATCAACCTGCCATTCATCAGTATGAATGAAAACGGACCACTTCATTTTGACATGAATCTGTCAAGAGCGAAATTTGATGAGCTGACTCATGATCTGGTAGAGAGAACAGCAACACCTGTTACGAATGCACTTCGTGATGCAGGTATCACAGCTTCTGAGCTTGGTAAGGTACTTTTGGTCGGTGGTTCTACACGTATCCCGGCAGTACAGGATAAGGTACAGCAGATGACTGGTCATGAGCCGAGCAAGTCTCTGAACCCGGATGAGTGCGTTGCTCTCGGTGCTTCCGTACAGGGTGGTAAGCTTGCCGGAGATGCCGGTGCCGGTGATATTCTTCTTCTGGATGTTACTCCACTGTCTCTGTCCATTGAGACTATGGGTGGTATCGCTACAAAGCTTATCGAGAGAAATACAACGATCCCTACCAAGAAGAGTCAGATCTTCTCTACGGCTGCAGATAATCAGAGTGCTGTAGATATTAATGTTCTTCAGGGTGAGCGTCAGTTTGCCAAGGATAACAAATCTCTCGGACAGTTCCGTTTGGATGGTATTCCTCCTGCACGTCGTGGTGTTCCACAGATCGAGGTTACTTTCGATATTGATGCCAACGGTATTGTAAATGTATCTGCAAAGGATCTGGGAACAGGCAAGGAGCAGCATATTACCATTACAGCAGGATCAAATATGTCTGATGAGGATATTGATAAGGCAGTCAAAGAAGCTGCTGAGTTCGAGGCACAGGATAAGAAACGTAAGGAAGGCATTGATGCCCGCAATGAGGCTGATTCTATGGTATTCCAGACACAGAAAGCCTTGGATGAGGTCGGTGACAAGGTTGATGCTTCAGAGAAAGCAAAGGTTCAGGCAGAGCTTGACAGTCTGAAAGAACTGGTTGAGAAGACAAATCCGGAGGAGCTTTCCGATGCAGATGTAGATGCATTGAAAGCCGGTAAAGAAAAGTTGATGGAAGCAGCTCAGGCAGTATTTACAAAGATGTATGAGCAGCAGGCTCAGGCAAATGGTGGTGCAGCAGGTGCCGGTCCTGATATGGGAAATATGGGCGGTGCAGCAGGTGCCGGAGCAGGAAATGCTTCTGATGATGTCGTAGATGGTGATTATCGCGAGATCTAATCAAATAGAATATTATATGATGTAAGGACCAAAAGCATATGACAATGCAGAGATCTGCAGCATCATTACAGGGGATAGACCATTGATTGCGCGAATGTTGCAGACAGACGTTCCGGTTGATGGTCTGTCGTCATACAGAAGATTTTATGGCAGATGCTATACATGAAGCTGTGTGGTATAGGCATAGACATTGATAATATGAGAGATGGAGAGAGTTATGGCAGAGAAGAGAGATTATTATGAAGTGCTGGGAGTCAGTAAGAGTGCCTCTGATTCAGAGTTAAAATCTGCATATCGAAAGCTGGCCAAAAAATATCATCCGGATATGAATCCGGGGGATAAGGAAGCGGAGGCAAAGTTTAAAGAGGCTTCAGAAGCATATAGTGTGTTAAGTGATCCGGATAAACGCCGCCAGTATGATCAGTTTGGACATGCGGCATTTGAAGGTGGTGCAGGCGGTGGAGCCGGTGGCTTTGATTTTAGCGGAATGGATATGGGAGATATTTTCGGAGATATCTTTGGAGATTTCTTCGGAGGAGGTCGTTCCCGTGCACAGAATAATGGTCCTATGAAAGGACAGAATCTGCATCATACGATCCGTATTACTTTTGAGGAAGCATGCTTCGGTACAGAGAAGGAGTTGGATCTGCCACTACAGGATGAGTGTGCAAGCTGTCATGGTACCGGTGCCAAGGCAGGAACCACACCGGAGACCTGTTCGAAGTGTGGAGGTAAAGGACAGGTTGTATTTACACAGCAGTCTCTGTTTGGAATGGTAAGAAATGTTCAGACATGTCCGGACTGCCGGGGTACAGGTAAGATTATCCGGGACAAATGTCCGGACTGCCATGGTTCCGGTTACATTACAAGAAAGCGTAAAATTTCAGTGACGGTACCTGCAGGTATTGACAACGGTCAGAGTATCCGCATCCGTGAAAAAGGTGATCCTGGCGTAAATGGAGGTCCGAGAGGCGATCTTTTGGTAGAGGTTGCAGTCAGTCGTCATCCAATCTTCCAGAGACAGGGAACGGATATTTATTCCTCTGCTCCGATTACATTTGCACAGGCAGCACTGGGAGGGGATGTGCGCATCAAGACAGTAGATGGAGAGGTAGAATATACCGTAAAACCGGGAACGCAGACAGACACCCGTATCCGTCTGCGTGGTAAAGGTGTTCCATCTCTTCGTAACAAGGCTGTCAGAGGTGATCACTATGTTACATTAGTCGTACAGGTGCCAACCAAGATGAACGGAGAACAGAAAGAGCTTCTGAAAAAATTTAACGAAGCTATGTATGGAAAACAGGATGTCAAGGCGGAAAATGGTGAAAATACCGAAAAGAAAAAAGGTCGTTTTGGCAAAAAGAAGAAATAGATGAGATGATTTATACAGATTCGTACTGAAAGTTGATTTTGGTGCGGATCTGTTTTTTGGTAAAGACCATTTGTATTTGAAAAAATATGAAAAATTTATGCTTCGTCAGGTATAATTCCTGCCTATTTACAGACAATAACATAAAAATGATTTTTGGAATGGAGGAAGGGTATGTCTGAAATAAAAAACAGAGGCGAAAAAGGGATGAAGATCCAGAATATTCTGGCAAGGGAAATACTTGATTCTCGTGGAAATCCTACGGTGGAGGCAGAGGTTATCCTGAAATGCGGGGCAAGAGGAATTGCAAGTGTGCCATCCGGAGCGTCCACGGGAGCTTTTGAAGCAGTGGAACTTAGGGATGGGGAGAGCCGTTATATGGGAAAGGGAGTAAGGGGAGCCGTGAAAGCAGTCCGACAGATCATTGCACCGGGATTAAAAGGGATGGATGCATCCAGGCAGAGGGAAATTGATCAGTGGATGATCGCAGAAGATGCTACTGCCAATAAATCTCATTTGGGGGCTAATGCCGTTTTGGCTGTGTCACTGGCGGTGGCAAAGGCGGCCGCAGCAGGAATGAAACTGCCTCTGTACCGTTATCTCGGAGGATGTGGTGCCAGAGAGCTTCCGATTCCCATGATGAATGTGATCAATGGAGGGCGTCATGCAGATTCTTCCATGAATATTCAGGAATTTATGATCATGCCGGTCGGTTTCTTAAGCTTTCATGAGAGATTAGAAGCAGGCACAAGGGTATTTCATACGTTAAAGCGTATTCTGATGAAAGAGCATTTTACGACTTCTGTAGGCGATGAGGGCGGTTTTGCCCCGGCATTTGAAAGAGATGAGCAGGCACTTGATTTTCTGATACGTGCTATCGAGGAAGCGGGGTATCAGCCGGGCAGGCATTTTCGTATCGCACTTGATGTTGCAGCAACGGAAATGTACGATGCTGCACTTCGGGAAGGAAAGGATGGAATGTATTATTTCTGGAAATCAGGAATATACAAGACACCGGAGGAGATGATCGTCTATCTGAAGGAGCTTTGTGACCGCTATCCTATTTGTTCTATTGAAGATGGACTGGCAGAAGAGGACTGGATGCATTGGGAGCAGCTCAACCGCACACTTGGAAGCCGCGTGCAGCTGGTGGGGGACGATCTGTTTGTGACAAACACAGAGCGTATCCGCAAGGGAATACGCCGCAATGCGGCAAATGCAGTCCTGATCAAGGTAAATCAGATCGGAACCCTGACCGAGACAATGGATGCGATACGCATGACGAAAGAGAACGGATGGCGTGCGATCATTTCTCATCGTTCCGGGGAAACAGAGGATACGACAATTGCAGATCTTGCCGTGGCTGTCAATGCAGGGCAGATCAAGACTGGGGCACCAAGCAGAACAGACCGTGTGGCAAAGTATAACCGCCTTCTCAGGATAGAAGAGGAGATTTTGTAGAGAAGATGTTAAGGCTGATGGATATTTGATATGCATTAGCCTTATTTAGCGTATAGGAAAATGCTTGCAGCGTAGTGGGAAGCTAAGGGCAAAAACACAGCTCACGGATTTAAAAGTGCTTGGAAAGGAAAAATGCTATTGCATGCAACAGAACATAAGACGTATTATGGGTATATATAGGTTTTGGGGGTGGAAAATCTTAGTAAATTATATTTCGGGTTTTTTATATACATTTTTTTATATACATTGACGAAATAATGCAGGTCTGCTATTCTTATACGGCAGACTGGCAGGGGAGTTATGATCTCGGCAGATATCTGTTGCGATAGAGACAGGCAGTTGTTTCATGACAGAAAAACCGTGGGATCGGACAGAATAGATTTGATTAAGTGAGGCACAAAAATGAATACACAACAAAAGAAAAATAAATATGAGATCGATATGTGTAATGGGTCCATTTTGGATAAGCTGGTTTCTTTTTCTATTCCATTAATGCTATCCGGTATACTGCAGCTGTTATTTAATGCGGTGGATATCATTGTGGTAGGACGGTTTACCGGAAGTGAGGCTCTGGCTGCCGTTGGTTCTACGACGGCACTTATCAATGTATTTGTAAATTTCTTTATAGGAATATCGCTGGGGGCAAATGTGCTTGCCGCAAGATATTATGCATCCGGGAAGGATCAGGAAATGTCTGAAACGGTACATACTGCCATTACTCTTGCCGCGATCAGCGGTATAATAATGGGCATTATTGGAATTGCAGCTGCAAGGGGAGCTTTGGAGCTTATGGGGACTCCGGAAAATGTATTAAGTCTTTCTACGTTATATATGCGGATCTATTTTATAGGAATGCCTTTTTTTATGCTGTACAATTATGGGGCAGCTGTTTTGAGAGCTGTAGGAGATACAAAGCGTCCGCTGTTTTTTTTGATTGTGTCAGGCTTGACAAATGTAGTATTAAACTTAATCCTGGTTATCCGTTTTCAGATGGGTGTGGCAGGCGTTGCCATCGCGACAGTTATTTCACAGGGGATATCATGTGTATTGGTACTGCGGTGCCTGTATCGTTCAGAGGGAAGTTATCAACTTCGATTTTCAAGACTTGGCATGAGGGCACGTTATGTAAAGCAGATCTTTCAGGTAGGCGTACCTGCAGGAATTCAGAGTACGATTATAAATTTTTCGAATGTGCTTTTGCAGTCCTCTGTGAATTCATTTGGCTCGGTTGCCATGGCAGGGTATGCGGCAGCCAATAATATCTTCGGCTTTTTATATGTATCCGTCAATTCCATTACACAGGCATGTATGAGCTTTACCAGTCAGAATTATGGAGTGCGTAAATATAAAAGAATGGATAAGATACTGTTAGATTGTCTTGGACTAACGGTGGTTGTTTCTTTGTTGCTGGGAGGCGGTTCCTATCTTTTTGGCTCACAATTGCTGCATGTATACACAAAGAGTGCAGATGTTGTAGCATGTGGTGTAGAAATTATGTTATATACAACAGTGACATATTTTCTGTGTGGTATTATGGATCTGTTTCCGGGGGCACTGCGTGGAATGGGACATTCCACTGTGCCGATGATTCTTTCCGTGATCGGTACAGTAGGAACAAGGATTGTATGGATATACGGAATATTTCCATATCACCGGGCACTGGATTTTCTGTTTATTTCTTATCCGGTGTCATGGATGTTGACAATTGTTATGCAGATGATCTGCTTTTATTTTGTACGAAAACGGGAATATGCATCAATGAAAACGGGATAAGCCTTTTCATTGATGCATATTAAAATTCTACCAATCTTCAATGTCGTCCAGATTGACAGCATCCGGAGGAGTTGATGATCCTGTATCAGTTGGAGGATCTTCAGAGGCCTGCTCTGTAGTCAATGCCTGCAACTGCTCATCGGTGAGTTCTGTGTCCGTCTCCTCGATCACTTCAGGCTCAGAAGATTCTTTCCGCAGCTTTTCAGTTTCAGCACCGATACGGTGAAGGATCAGCTGGATCTCATCATCCTTATTGTCGATGAGATAGGGATCCTTTTCATTTTTACATAAATAATATTTAATGATATGACCACTATATAAGGCAACGGCCCCTTCGTTGCATACATCACTATTTCTTTTGTAGGGAAGATTATCGTACATTTCAATGCCATAATCTAAAGAGCCGTCGTATTTCTGGGAAATACCGGCTTCACGATTTAACTGTATCATAGAAAAGACTTCCTTTCCGACGGGATGCTTTTAGTATAAGATTCCCTTCCTATGAGTGTACTTTAACATATAGAGACAGTGGGGTCAATAAGCAAAGAGCTTTCATTAAAAACAGCGGTGTAGTGCCTGTTGAAATTTTTGAATGGTCAATAAATTGACTTTTTGGCATCATATGTTATAATTAGCACCGAGTGTCCTGTCATATGGAGGCAGAAAATCATAAATATGTAATTTGTACTGCCCGGAGACCGGGAGCAGAGAATATGTGGAAAGGCAAGGATTTTATGGGAAAAACAAAACAGATTGTCAGAAATTTTTCAAAATATAATAATTTATTATATGAATTGGTAAAAAAGAATATTAAGTTAAAATATCGGCGGTCATATCTGGGAATATTGTGGACTTTGATCGAGCCACTGCTCACAATGATTGTCCTGACCATTGTATTTGGTACATTTTTTAATAAAGGAACAAAGCAATTTCCTGTATATGTTCTGACAGGACGTCTGCTTTTTACTTTTTTCCAGTCGGCAACGAAGGCAGGACTAAAATCCGTCAGTGGCAATTCGTCTATGATCAAGAAGGTATATGTACCAAAATATATCTATGTGGTATCTTCGGTAATATCAAATTTCCTGATCTTCATGATCTCGCTGGTAGTATTGGTTGGAGTTTCAGCAGTCTTGAGGGTTGAGCCGACGGTTTATCTGGCAGAAGCATGGATCCCGTTAGTGATCCTGTTTGTCATGGCATTGGGAACCAGCCTGATCCTTGCGACACTCAGTGTATTCTTTCGGGATGTGGAATATATCTGGGGAGTTGCCTGTATGCTGATCATGTATGCATCTGCTATTTTCTATCCGGTTCAAAAGATCATCAAAAGTGGAAAGGGATGGGTATTTAATATCAATCCGGTATATATGTGTATTGCTAATTTTAGAAATTCCGTATTGTATGGCATTCCGATGAATATGCATTATTGTGTGATCTCTGCCGGGATTGCGGTTGTGCTTTTGATCATAGGGATGATACTTTTCTATAAGAAACAGGATGATTTCATTTTGTACCTGTAATTTATGTCCGTAAATAGATTACAGAGATATTTGCTATAAAGTTGCATTAGTGCAGAAATGGAGAGTTCAATGAAGAATAATGTTGCCATTAAGGTAAAAAACGTAGGAATGCGATTTAATCTGAGTCAGGACAGAGTTGACAATCTGAAGGAATATATGATCCGTTTTTTAAAGAGAGATCTGCATTTTAATGAATTCTGGGCCTTACGGGAGATTAATTTTGAAGTGAAAAAGGGAGAACGTCTGGGCGTGCTTGGTCTAAACGGATCAGGTAAAAGTACCCTGCTTAAGATTGTTTCCGGTGTATTAAAGCCGACGACAGGTACAGTACAGACAAAAGGAAAGCTGGCACCGCTTCTTGAACTGGGAGCAGGATTTAGCCAGGAATATACAGGAAGAGAAAATATATATCTGTATGGTGCTGTATTAGGATATTCCAAAGAGTTTTTGGATGAAAAATTTGATGAGATCGTTGATTTTTCTGAATTGGGAGAATTTATTGATGTACCGATTAAAAATTACTCCTCCGGAATGAAATCACGTCTGGGATTTTCTATTGCTACGGTTGTTGAGCCGGAGATTTTGATACTGGATGAGGTTTTATCTGTGGGAGATAAAAAATTCCGCCGGAAAAGTGAGAAAAAGATCATGGACATGTTTGACAAGGGCGTGACTGTGCTCTTTGTATCGCATTCTCTTGAGCAGGTACAGAGAATCTGTGATAGAGCGATCATTCTGGATGGTGGTCATCTGGTTGCTAAAGGACCGGTTGATAAAGTGGCAAGAATTTATAAAAATATGACGGAGTAAATTGATCAGGGTGGTTGTACCCAAAACAGGAGGGTGAAAATGAAAAATTGTATTCGAAGGATTCAATGTGTTGTATTGGTGATGGTATTGATTTTTGGAAGTATCGGTGTAGCAGGAGTGTCAAAAGAGGCAGGTGCAGCATCAACTTATAAGATAAAGATCAATAAACAGCAAAACTGTGTGACGATCTATAAGCTGCAGTCAAACGGAAGATATAAACCGGTCAAGGCAATGTCTTGTTCTACCGGAGCAGCTACTCCGATCGGAACTTTTCCGCTGGGAGAGAAGATGCGCTGGCATACACTGATGGGACCTTGTTACGGACAGTATTGTACCAGGATACATGGCGGTGTGCTGTTTCACTCTGTATGGTATTATCGACAGACACCTTCATCTCTTTCGGCATCTTCTTATAATAAATTAGGAATTACAGCTTCTCATGGATGTGTACGTCTCTGTGTGGCAGATGCAAAATGGATTTATGATAATGTGCCGTCCGGTTCACCGGTAACGGTATACAATTCCTCAAATCCGGGACCACTGGGAAAGCCTGCGGCTATTAAGGTTCCGACATCTACGGGATGGGATCCAACGGATATATGGAGTTCGGGGAACCCATGGAACAAGAAAAAGCCTGTGATCTCCGGTGCAAAGAGTCAGACAATTTCTTATGGTGGCAGCTTTTCAGCCAAAAGGGGAATTTCCGCAAAAAATACCACAGGTTATAATGCGACATCAAGAATTAAAGTAGCCTTTCGGTATCAGGGAAACAGCGTCAAAAAAGTCAATACTCAAAAACCGGGAGTTTATAAGGTTATCTACAAATTAAAAGATGAGATCGGACGGAAGGTGCAAAAGGTTATAAAGGTCAAGGTTATGGCAAAGCTTCCGGCACCGAAGCTGAAGGGAATATCCGATATTTACGTGAAGTCAGGCAGTCAGCTGACCAGGGGAAGAGCCCTGAAAAATGTGTCAGTAACGCAGAAAGGCAGAAAACTTGCGGGCAAATATGTAAAGGTTGCTTACAAAAAACAGAAAAAGGGCATTTACAAGATTGTTTACAGTGCACAGAATGCCAGCGAGATGACCCGGGTAACAGCAAAAGCATATGTCGATGGCATTGCACCAAAGCTTACCGGTGTCAAAAACGGAGTAACATATGAGGTTGCACCAAAGACAGTTATCAATAAGAAATATGTTCGCTCATTGATCCATGTATCCGATAATGTTTCTAAGCTTAGTTCTTCGGATGTTAAGATTAAGTTGACAAAGCAGAACAATGGAACATACCGGACAGTATATGAAGTGAAGGATCAGGCAGGAAATAAAACAAAGATAACTGCTTATTTCAAACACAAAGCTTCAAAGCCTGTTTCAGGAGCAGCAATTCATTAGTCTGCCGTTTTTTGAGGTGGTTTACAAAAAATTAAGAAATCCATTACAAAAAGAACGTGCATTATAAAATGTAAAGTGATATACTATCGGCATAAGCAGTCAGACTGCTTTTCCGGTAGTATATTTTTTGAAAGATAAAATATTAAGTAAAGGAAGGTTGATCATGGGAGAGAAGCAGCTTCGAATAAAAAAATTTATTTGTTTTTATATTTTTTTGCCGGTTCTCTTGGATCTGGTGATTGAAGGTCTGAATCGAAAGTCAGTTTTTTCAGCATTTGCATACATGCTGGATAAGCCGTTTTTATTTATATTTAATGTTTTGATCATTATGCTTACATTGTCCGTAGCAATGTATTTTCGCAGAGAAATATTTGTGGTAGCATTGATTTCTATCGTATGGCTTTTATTTGGAATTGTAAATTATGTCATACTTCATTTCCGGGTGACACCGTTTTCGGCAGTTGATTTTACCCTCATAAGCAGTGCAATCAGTGTATCCGGTCATTATCTCACGGCATTCAATGTAGTGATGATCTTTTTTGCCATTGCAATCATGGTGATTTCCATTATATGCTTATTTAAAAAGACACCGTGCTTTCAGAAAAATGCCACAAAGAGAGCGTATATGTTGTCTACAATGGTCGTATTGATCCTTGTTTCGGGAATCATCATAATGCATAAATCCAGCACCTCTGTCCAGGCATTGGCAGAGAATTATACAAATATTTCAGAGGCATATGAGAATTACGGATTCGTATACTGCTTTGCAAACAGCATTATTGATACCGGGATCAAGAAGCCGGAGGACTATTCGGAAGAATCGATGGCTGGGATCAGGAAGTCTGTAAAGGATAATGAATCTGACGAACCGGATGTCAAGCCGGATATTGTGATGATCCAGCTTGAGTCATTTTTTGATATATGTGATGTGAAAAAGGTCAGTTTTTCGAGAGATCCGCTTCCGAATTTTCACAAGCTTCAGAAAGAGTATTCCAATGGACAGCTTACAGTTCCTACGGTAGGTGCAGGAACCGTAAATACGGAATTTGAGATATTAACAGGGATGAGCCAGCATGATTTCGGAGTTAGTGAATATCCATATAAAACGGTGCTGAAGAGCAAAACCTCGGAGAGTATCTGCAATGATCTTGCTAAGCTTGGTTATTCCAGTCATGCTGTCCACAACAATACAGCTACTTTTTATGGTAGAAATAAGGTATTTTCTAATCTTGGATTTGATACTTTCACATCTGTAGAATATATGAACAACATTACCTTGAATCCAAATGGATGGGCGAAGGATGATGTGATGGTGAAGGAAATCCTTAAGACACTGGATATTGCGAAAGAACCGGATTTTACCTTTGGCATTACCGTTCAGAGTCATGGAAAATATAATGATGTGAAGACAGACGCTGCAGATCCTATAAAGGTTTATAATGCGCCGGAGGGAAAAGAAGACAGCTACACCTATTATGTTAATGAGATCAATGAAGTAGATCAGATGATCGGCAGACTGGTAAATGAACTAAGCAAAAGGAAAAGACCGACTATACTTGTATTATATGGTGATCATCTGCCGAGCCTTGATCTGACAGACGATGATCTTAATGACGGAAGTCTGTATGAGACGCAGTATGTGATATGGAATAATTATGGATTAAAGGTAAAGGATCAGGATCTCAAGGCATATCAGCTTTATTCTGAAGTTTTAGATCAGGTTGGAATACATGAGGGTATGATCACAAGATATCACCAGCAGACAGATCATAAGAGCAAAAAATACAAAGAGGGACTTCGTTCACTGGAATATGATCTTTTGTATGGAGAAAATTATATATATGATCAGGAAATCCCGTTTGAGGCAAGTGATCTCAAAATGGGAACAAAACCTTTGAATCTGAAGGATGTGCAGCGGACAAAGGATGGGATTGTTGTATGCGGAGAGAATTTTACACCGTATTGTAAGGTATGGTTTGACGGAAAAGAACTGGATTCTGAGTGGATTGATGAGAATCATATCTTGTTAAAAGATACACCGGAAAGATCCGATAAGGAATATGACAAAGATAAGGCATATGAACCGGATCGTGTTCCAAATACCTTTGTGGTTGAAGTTCAGAACGGTGATAGTGTGAAGCTCAGTTACAGCAATATACTCCGTTGGAAGAACACATCCCTGAATAAATAGTGATCTTATGAAAAAAAGTCGTGTTTTGTCGAGATGACAGACACGACTTTTTTTAATTTCGCCTGAATTTGACATTATTCTTATTCAAATACTCATATAATAGCCATGAACAGCAGGTAAATGTGAAATGGCAGGAAAGGAGATGGCAAAATGGACAAATGACGCTTCGGTTTTATTGGGATATTTTCCTGATCTTAAACGTAATAATGAATGTATTTCTTATAAGCATGACAGCTATTGTGCGTCGAAAATTTCTAAAAAAGAGAAGGATGATACTGGCAGCATTGCTGGGAAGTGTTGAAATGACTCTGGCGGTGCTCTGGTATTTTAAAAGTCTGATTTTGGAAAGGAAAACTCTCACAAAGGGAATGGGAGGCAGATGGCAGACATATGTTTTGATCGTAACAGCTGTTTTTGTAGCATTGCAAATGCTGCAGATTACTTTTTGCGAAAGACGGATCAGGGAAATGATCAGGGATTTTTTGAATCTGTGCCAGGTTAGTGTGGTGACGGGAGGAACTCTTTTTATATGCAGAGAGTGGTTTGGAAAGGGAAATATTTCGGAGCTTTTGATGGTTCTTGCAGGGACCGTGGTTGTTTTTTGCATATTTTATGTAATGGAATATTATATGCGTCATGGTGAAAAAAGAGCCAATACCATGGATGGGATCATTATCATGGAAAGCGGAAACGAATATCCGGTCAGAGTGCTGGTGGATACGGGAAATGGTCTGGTAAGTCCATATAGTGGGGAACGTGTGATGATAATGTCAGAAAAAATAGCAGCCAGGCTTGATGTGGCAAAAGGAAAAGCACCATTGTTTATTCCGTTTCATTCCATTGGGGGAAATGGTGTTTTGCCGGCTTACAGGATTTATTGTCTGCGTCTTCCGGATGGTTCAGAGTATAGGGAGTTTTTGGCTGCTGTCAGTCCGAAATTATCAGAAGATCCTGCGATACATCTTATTATGTATGGCAGAAAGTAAAGGGAGAGGATGAAAAAATGATTAAAATAAGTATGCCTAATAAATTTCAGCTTCGTATTATGCCGGAATTTAAGGGGTGGTTTTTACCAAAGAAAGGGGGAGAGATTCATTACATTGGAGGGGCTGAGATTCTTCCGGCACCTTTTAGCAGGGAAGAGGAAAGTGATGTATTAAAGCTTTTAGGAACCGAAGAGGATCAAAATGCCAGAAGCAGATTAATTGAGCACAATCTTCGTCTCGTTGTGTATATTGCAAAAAAATTTGACAATACGGGAATAGGCGTCGAGGATCTTATCTCAATCGGAACGATTGGATTGATCAAAGCGATCAATACATTTAATCCATTAAAAAATATCAAACTGGCAACCTATGCGTCGAGATGTATAGAGAATGAGATCTTAATGTATTTGAGAAGAAATAATAAGATTAAAATGGAGGTATCTATTGATGAACCCCTGAATGTAGACTGGGATGGAAATGAACTGCTGTTATCGGATATTTTAGGGACCGATGAAAATATCATTTCAAAAAATCTGGAAGAAGAGGTAGATAAAAAATTACTTCGTATGGCATTGGAAAAGCTGGGAAAGCGAGAACGCATGATCATTGAAATGAGATTTGGATTAAATACAAGAGATGGAAGAGAAAGAACACAAAAGGAGGTTGCGGATCTGTTAGGAATATCGCAGTCTTATATTTCACGTCTCGAAAAAAAGATCATTAAGCGTCTGAAAAAAGAAATCATGCGGCTGGAACAGGTATAAAAAATATAGAAACGCAAATCCTACATACATAACCGGATATAACATGCCGGTGCTTTAAGTAAATTCTTTTGCAGAATGGAGAACGCTCATGGCAATGTATAAAGTAGAGATTTGCGGGGTTAATACATCCCGGCTTCCATTACTGACAAATGAGGAACAAAAAAAATTATTTCAGAAAATACAAAAGGGAGACCGAGAAGCCAGAGAAAAATTTATAAAGGGAAATCTCCGGCTTGTTCTAAGTATTATACAGAGATTTTCCGGTTCCAATGAAAATGTCGATGATCTGTTTCAGATAGGCTGCATAGGTTTAATGAAAGCTATTGACAATTTTGATACGACCTTGGATGTAAAATTTAGTACTTATGCGGTGCCGATGATCATTGGGGAGGTCCGCCGGTATCTCAGGGATAATAACAGCATACGTGTGAGCCGTTCTATCAGAGACACAGCATATAAGGCGATTTATACAAAGGAAGCAATGATGAAGACTTCCGATAAAGAGCCTACAGTAGAAGAATTGGCGGAAAAACTGAAGATCCCGGCACAAGACATAATATATGCATTAGATGCCATTCAAAGTCCGGTATCCTTGTATGAGCCGGTCTATGCGGAGAGTGGGGATAACCTGTATATCATGGACCAGATCAGTGATAAAAAAAACAAAGAAGAAAAATGGGTAGAACAGATCTCATTAAAAGCAGCGATCGATCGTTTGAGCCAAAGGGAACATAAGATTATTGAATTGCGTTATTTTGAAGGAAAAACACAGATGGAGGTGGCAAAGGAGATACAGATTTCCCAGGCTCAGGTCAGCCGGCTCGAAAAAAGAGCCCTGCGGTCAATGAGGACATATCTGAGATGAATATATTTGTGAGTTTCTCTCATAAAATGAAATAAGAACAGTTCGGAATTGGGGAATTGTATGCGTCTCTCAGAATTAAGGGAAAAAGAAGTGATCAATATCTGTGACGGGGAACGGCTGGGGAATGTCTGTGACATAGATTTTGAAGTAAAAACAGGAAGAATCTGTAATCTGATCATTCCGGGTCCCTGCAGGATATGGGGAATACTTGGACGGGATCAGGAGTATATTGTTCCATATGAGCAGATTCAGAGAATTGGAACAGATGTAATACTTGTAGAGGCAGAAAGGGAAAAATGCCTCCAAAAATGCCAGTGGGATGATTAAAAACTTGCTTTTTTTCACTGTTTGGATAATAATGGTGCTAAGAACAAATGATGGAGGTATAAGGCATGAAATGTCCATATTGTGGGGAAGATGATACAAGGGTGATTGATTCCCGGCCGGCAGATGATAATTCGTCCATTCGACGCAGACGTCAATGCGACAAATGTGGAAAGCGTTTTACAACTTATGAGAAGGTTGAGGCAATTCCCTTGGTAGTGATTAAAAAGGATCAAAGCAGGGAAAGCTATGACAGAACAAAGATTGAAAGTGGTGTTTTTCGTTCCTGCCATAAGCGTGCTGTATCCATTGACCAGATGAATGCATTAGTAGATCAGGTGGAAGCCGAAATCTTTAATCAGGAAAAAAGAGAGATACCAAGCAGCTATATAGGGGAACTTGTAATGGATCATCTGGAAAAACTTGATCCGGTAGCCTATGTGAGATTTGCATCCGTCTATAGAGAATTTAAAGATGTAAGTATATTTATGGATGAGATCAAAAAAATACTTGATAAATAGATTGTGTTTTTGATATAACAATGATAAACTAAATATAGGGGAAGCTTCTTTTACATCGCTGTGAAAGGAGTACATATGTATAGTAGGACTTACAGTGTGGCCGTTCAGGGAATTGACGGTTGCATGGTTCAGATTGAGGCAGACATTTCTGATGGTCTGCCTGTATTTTCTTTGGTAGGTGACCTATCGACGGAGGCAAAGGAAGCCAGAGAGCGTGTTCGTGTAGCATTGCAGAATTCCGGCTTTCGATTTCCTCCGCGAAGAGTTACCGTAAATCTTTCTCCGGCCGATATTCGTAAAGAAGGGACCGGATATGATCTGGCAATCGCCGTGTCTGTTTTATCCGCATATGGATATATATCAAATAATGATCTCGATAAGTTTATTTTTATAGGAGAATTAGGCTTAAACGGAGAGATAAGGCCTGTAAACGGTGTGCTTCCGATGGTGCATACCGGCATGGAAAGCGGTGCCGGATACTGTATTCTGGCAAATGAAAATCTGGAGGAAGCCTCTGTTATTCAGGGGATCAAGGTGATCGGTGTCGAAAGTCTGTTAGAAATAAGAAAAATTCTAGAGTCGGATGATATTGATTCAAATGTTTACCATAAAAAAGACAAACATCAGAATAAGAATACAGATTTTCCGGACTTTTCGGAGGTGAGAGGACAGGAATCAGCCAGAAGAGCAGCAGAGGTAGCAGCGGCTGGAATGCATAACCTTTTGCTGGTCGGACCTCCGGGATCCGGAAAGTCGATGATCGCAGGAAGGATAAGCGGTATATTGCCATCTATGACTTTTGAGGAACAGATGGAAATATCCAGAGTATACAGTGTGGCAGGTCTGTTGTCGGGGGAAAGTCCGCTCGTCACCAAGAGACCTTTTCGGGCACCACATCATACAGCAACGCAGAAGGCTTTGGTAGGTGGCGGGATGAGTCCGAAGCCGGGAGAGATCAGTCTCGCTTCGGGAGGTGTACTGTTTTTAGATGAATTACCGGAGTTTGAGAGAAATACTCTGGAAGTGCTGCGACAGCCCCTGGAGGATGGATGGGTCAATGTAAACAGACTGCATGGAAGCTGTCGTTATCCTGCACATACACTTCTTATGGCGGCGATGAATCCCTGTAGATGTGGATGGTATCCGGACAGACGCAAATGCAGCTGTACGCCGGGGCAGATCAGAAAATATCTTGGAAGGATCAGCGGTCCGTTATTAGACCGCATCGATATATGTACGGAAACAGTCGCTTTGAAATATGATCATCTGATACCGGAAGATAAGGAGAAAATGCCGGAAGACTCTGAAAAAATCAGGAAAAGAGTAGAAAGAGCACAGAAAATACAGTGGCTGAGATATGAGGGAGAGAGCTTTTGCCATAATTCTGAGCTGACACCGCAAAAGATATTGCAGTATTGTACAATGTC
Organism: Lachnospiraceae bacterium; assembly: GCA_022774505.1. Classification (GTDB taxonomy): domain Bacteria; phylum Bacillota; class Clostridia; order Lachnospirales; family Lachnospiraceae; genus Jutongia. The sequence continues at coordinate 65,663 of JALFLW010000085.1, read as the reverse complement.
AAAGGAAGCCTCTGATTATCTGAAAATTATATTTGCAAAGATGGAATTTAGTGCAAGGGCATATCATAAACTTTTAAAAGTTGGAAGAACAATCGCTGATCTGGAGGGGCATGACAGGATCGAAAAAGAACATATAGCAGAAGCAGTTTTTTATCGTTCCATTGACAGACGATACTGGGGAGGGAGATCGGAGGCATGAGAGAATATCATTATCAATACTGGCTGTCCGCTATAAAGGGAATCGGCTGCAAAAAAATACGGTCGCTGTTGGAACGGTTTGATACTGCAGGAGAAATATATAGAGCAGACCGAAAATATCTGGAGAAGATACCAGAATTAAGGGCAAAAGATATTGAGAGCATCATTCGTTCGCGCAATGAAACGAAAATAAAATACGGATGGGAAAATTTAATAAAAAAGAATATTTCTTTTACCTGTCTGCTGAGAGAGGATTATCCGGAGAAACTGAGAAATATAGCAGATCCGCCTTTTTGTCTGTTTTATAAAGGCAGCCTTCCGGAAGGACAAGTTCCTTCGGTAGCAGTTGTCGGAGCCAGAAATGCAAGCTATACGGGTATAGAAATTGCAAAGAAGATGGGGCGTGAACTGGCAGAAAATGGGATAAATGTTGTCAGCGGTCTGGCTCGTGGCATTGACATTGCAGCACAAAAAGGAGTGCTTCGGGTAGGAGGAGGAAGGACATATGGTATTTTGGGATGCGGCATAGACAGATGTTATCCGCAGGAGCATATAGAAAGTTATATGAAAATGCAGGAAAAGGGAGGGGTTATTTCAGAATTTTATCCGGGAATGCCTCCCTATGCAGGAAATTTTCCGATGAGAAACCGCATTATCAGTGGTTTATCTGATGGAATCCTGGTTATAGAGGCCGGAGAAAAAAGTGGTTCGCTGATCACGGCAGAGCTTGGGATCGATCAGGGGAGAGATGTATTTGTGGTGCCGGGAAATATTTATGATCCGGGATATTGTGGCAGCAACAGGCTCATCAAAAGCGGGGCGGCACTGGTGACAACAACAAGAGATATTCTGGATGGATTAGGTATATTTGTAGATGAGGATGTATCCGTTAAAAAGAAAAAAAATGAGGTTATGCTTGAAACGTCAGAAAAAATAGTGTATTCTTATTTAGGTTTAGAGCCGATTCATATATCGGAGATTGTCTGTCTGTCGGGGGTTCCGATGCAGCGGACAATGGAATGTCTGCTTTCTATGGAGTTAAAAGGCGTAGTAAAGCAGATGGGAAACCAATATTATGCAATAGTATTGTAGGATGTGGGAGATGTCCTGCAAGTTGAAAGGATGGTATGCAGAAAATGGCTAAAAATCTTGTGATCGTTGAGTCACCATCAAAGGCTGCGACAATTAAAAAATTTCTTGGAAGTTCATATGAAGTGGTCGCTTCGAACGGACATGTCAGAGATCTGCCCAAGAGCCAATTGGGAATTGACGTGGAGAATGATTTTGAGCCGAAATATATTACTATCCGGGGAAAAGGAGAACTACTGGCGAAGCTTCGTAAAGAAGTGAAAAAAGCTGACAAAATATATCTGGCAACTGACCCGGACCGGGAGGGAGAGGCTATTTCCTGGCATTTAATGACAGCATTAAAGTTGGAAGGCAAAAATACAAGCCGTATTACATTTAATGAAATTACGAAAAATGCAGTAAAACAGGCGATCAAGCAGGCAAGACCTATAGATACGAATCTGGTGGATGCTCAGCAGGCAAGACGTGTTCTTGACCGGTTGGTAGGTTACAAGATCAGTCCTGTGCTTTGGGCCAAGGTAAAGAGAGGTTTAAGTGCGGGACGTGTACAGTCAGTAGCCTTAAGGATCATTTCAGACAGAGATGCACAGATCAACGAATTTATATCTAAAGAATATTGGACATTAAATGCAGATTTTTATATGCAGGGGGAAAAGAAACCGTTAAATGCGGAGTTTTATGGAACACCTGACAAAAAGATCACGATAGAGTCCGAGGCGGAGATGGATAAGATCATCGGTGAACTGGAAAAATCAGAATTTCATGTGGAAGATGTAAAAAAATCGAAAAGGACAAAGAAGTCACCGCAGCCTTTTACCACCAGTACATTACAGCAGGAGGCAGCAAAAAATCTGAATTTCTCAACACAAAAGACAATGCGCCTTGCACAGGGACTTTATGAGGGAGTTTCAGTAAAAGGAAGAGGAACGATAGGTCTTATCACATACCTGCGTACCGATTCGACGCGTATCAGCGAAGAAGCAAAGCAGTCTGCCAAAGAATACATTACAGAAAATTATGGCAGCGAATATCTTGTGGGGGAGACATCTGAAAAGAAATCATCCAAAAAGATTCAGGATGCTCATGAAGCAATTCGTCCCTCTTATATCGATCTGACGCCTGCTCAGGTGAAAGAATCCTTAAACAGGGATCAGTTCCGTTTGTACCAGTTAATATGGAAACGTTTTGTTGCAAGCAGAATGTCTGCGGCACAGTATGAAACGACATCCGTAAAGATAGATTCTGATAAATACCGCTTCACAGCATCCGCATCGAAGATCCTATTTCAGGGATATCTGACGGTTTACCAGACAGACGAGGACAAAGTAGAAAGGAAAAGTGTCTCAAAAAATATCATCAAGGGTGCCGGAATGACCGCAGAGAATCTGGAAAAAAAGCAGCATTTTACACAGCCGCCGGCTCATTTTACAGAAGCATCTCTTGTTAAGACACTTGAAGAGCTTGGCATAGGCAGACCAAGCACATATTCTCCGACTATATCTACGATCATTAATCGTCATTATGTGGCAAAGGAGCAGAAGCAGCTGTATGTCACTGAATTGGGAGAGGTTGTAAACAGTATCATGAAGAAATCCTTCCCGAGTATTGTTGACGTAAACTTTACGGCAGCGTTAGAGGGACTTTTGGATCGTGTTGAGGATGGATCTGTTCGCTGGAAGACGGTTATTGAAAATTTCTATCCGGATCTGGCAGAGGCCGTTAAGATCGCAGAAAAGGAATTAGAAGAAGTAACCATAGAGGATGAGGTTACAGATGTAATATGCGAGGAATGTGGAAGAAATCTGGTTGTCAAATACGGACCTCATGGAAAGTTTCTGGCATGTCCGGGATTTCCTGACTGTAGGAATACAAAACCGTTTTTTGAAAAGATTGGTGTGGAATGTCCGAAATGCGGCGGAGATCTTGTAATGAAGATGAGCCGCAAGGGAAGACGATATTTTGGCTGTATGAATTATCCGGAGTGCGAGTTTATGACATGGCAGAAACCGTCTGCCAAAAAGTGTCCGAAATGTGGAAAGCTTATGCTTGAAAAGGGAAACAAGCTGGTATGTATGGATGAACAATGCGGCTATGTGGAAGCAAAACCAAAGGAAGAATAGACAGAGCACATAATAGCATAAGAACAACAGACATCTGATTGGGAGAGAAACGAAACGGAGTTATAAGATGAGTCTGGAATTATTAGATAAAACACGTAAGATATACAGGCTTCTGAATCAACAGGAGTCGGACAAAGTAGATTTTAATGATTTCTGCAGGATGTTGTCGCAGGAAATGGGAGTGAATGTGCTTTTGCTGAGCCGTAAAGGGAAAGTGCTCGGGATGAAAATACGCAGGGACATACAAGTGATACCGCAGCTTGAAGAGATTTCGTATGGAAATTATCTGAAAAAGGATATTCATGAGAGAATGCTGGCAGTTTTATCAACGAAAGAAAATGTCAATCTGATGACGCTTGGATTTTCGGTGGCTGATCCACAGGAATATCAGGCGATGATCTCACCGGTAAATATGGCCGGAAAAAGACTGGGTACACTTTTTGTATACCGTAGACAGGGCAGTTTTTCGATAGATGACATTATATTGATGGAATATGGAATGACAGTAGTAGGACTTGCTATGCAGCGTGCGGAAAGTGAGGAGATTTCTGAGGAGCAGTATAAGGAAAATCATGTCAGAGCAGCGATCAAGACACTTTCTAAGCTGGAGGCCAGAGCAATGCTTTATGTTCTGGATGAACTGGAAGAAAAAAAGACGGATCTGCTTGTTACAAGCCGGCTGGCAGATCAGGTGGGGATCACCAGATCAGTGATAGTCAATGGATTAAAAAAATGCGAGAGTGCCGGGATTATAAGTATCAGATCGGCAGGGATGAAAGGGACAAATATACGGCTTGTCAATGAGCTTTTTACCCCTGAAATGATCCGAGGTTGTATGGAAGAGTAAAATCTGTAAATAAGTCTTGTAATTTTCTTTTTTTTCTTTATAATTATATGTAGTGTAATTGTGTTTATAGAAGCATGACAAGGTATTTATTGATATATTTACATAGTATGAGGAGGTTTTCGATGATTTCATCAGGAGCATTTAATTATATCAATGTTCTCGAAAAGACAGCAGATGCAAGCTGGCTTCGACATTCTGTAATCTCAAACAACATTGCTAACGCAGATACTCCGACATATAAAAGAAAAGATGTGAATTTTCAAAGTTATTTAGAGGAGCAGCTTAGTGGCGGGATTTCGTTGGACGATGAAGTAGCAGATGCGGAGCTGGATCTTTTAAACGGAAATGTTTATACCGATTACAGTACCGTAAGTTATCGGCTGGATGGAAATAATGTCGATATAGATACTGAAAATTCATATCTTGCACAAAATCAGATCAAGTATTATACGGTGCTTGATTCAATATCACAGGAGTTTTCAAGACTTCGCAGTGTATGCAAGAGTGGTAGTGGCTCGTGATTGTAGATGATCGCGGATATTGTATATGGAAAGGATGAAATAAAATGGGCGTATTTTCTGCATTTGATGTAAGTGCCAGTGGTATGACGGCACAAAGGACAAGGCTGGACGTGATATCACAGAACATAGCCAATGTAAATTCCACGAGGGATGCGGATGGTAATATTTACAAGCGTAAGACGGTTGTATTTCAGGAAAAAGCATATTACTCTTTTGATGATGCACTTACTTCTGCTACTGGAATGTACGGCAAAGTGGGGAATGGTGTAAAGATCAGAGAGATTTCAGAGGATACGGATACAGAAGGAAGAATGGTATATGATCCGTCAAATCCGGATGCCGATGAAAATGGATATGTCACATATCCAAATGTAAATACGGTTACAGAAATGACCAATATGATCGATGCCAGCCGATCCTATGAAGCCAATGTGACGGCATTTAATGCAGCGAAAAATATGGCATTGAAGGCCCTGGAGGTTGGAAAATAATATTAAAATAAAATGAATAGATGGAGAATGGAGAATATACATGGAATTATCAGCACTTTCAAATGTGGATCTGATGAATGCATTTCAGGTTCCGACAATATCCTCCTCACTTGATGAGGGAGATAAAACCGGTTCCGTACAAAAAAACGGGGCATTTGAGGCGGCGTTTAACTCGGCATCTAAATTGATAAATGATGCCAATGATTACAGTAACGCAGCTGAGGTAGAGGAAATGAAGTATGCGATGGGAGAGACAGAGAGCATACATGATGTCCAGATCGCCCAGCAGAAGGCAAACATTGCATTGCAGTATGTTGTTGCAGTGAGAGACTCTTTTATGTCAGGGTACAAGGAATTGATGAATCTACAGTTTTGATGTATAATATTTTTTTTGGAGAAGCATTGAAAAGCAGATGACATTGATTTTGGGCACAGACATATGTTAGGAGAGTTGTAATATGAAGGAAAGAATACAGGAAATTCCCGCGAAGGCAGTGGAATTTTGGAATAGATATACAAGCCGGCAGAAAACGATCATTATTGCTGTTATTTGTGTTGTTTTATTATTGATCGGTGCTGCCGCATATCTTGTTTCGCGTCCGACCTGGAGCAGATTTCAGCAGTTTAGCAATCTGGATGATGCCTCCAGCATGGTAAAAGCGTTGGATGATCAGGGGATTGCCAATAAAAGTTCTAAAGATGGATTGACGCTTTATGTTCATGACGAAGATATGACGAAAGCGTTCTACTGTATGAGCGACAATAATCTTACAGACAAAGGGTACACATGGGATGATGCTTTTAATAACAGCATATCCACGACGGAAAGTGAAAAGGATCAAAAACGTGTATTGGCTCTTCAGAGTGAATTGAAGACAAGCATGGAGCAGTATTCTTTTGTTGATGATGCCAAGGTATTTATTGATGTTCCGAAAAGTACATATAGCATTTTGGATGAAAATAATGAGACATCGGTCACAGCTATGGTAGATGTCAATGAAAAAAATAAAAAACAGCTGACATCTGATGTTGCGCAGAATCTTGCATATTGGCTGGCAAATGCGGTTGGAACAGATGTTGATCATGTGATGATCAATGATTACGAGGGCAACTGTCTGTATAATGGTTTTACGAGTGACGGACTCGGAGGAGATCTGACGGGCGGCTCTACGGAATATTGCGAGAAGCTTCGGAATACGATCGCATCTAATCTTGTCGATCTGTTGGTACGGTGTGGCTATGATGATGTACAGGTGGGAACGCAGGGAATCCAGTTTAATATGGATAAGGTGGAGAAACTCACCAAGAAATATAGTGTCGCTGACGGTCGCGAATACGGATATCCTACAAACTATGTACATTCAAAGAATGAGGGAAATTCCGGAACAGTGAGTGGTGTACCGGGGACGGATTCTAATGATAATGATGAGACGGATTACGTTATCAATGATGGAAATACAAATAGTTCTTCGCAGGAATATGAGAAACTCACCGGTCTGCTGACAGATGAGACTATAGAGAATATTAAACAGGAAAAGCCGGCGATCCAGTTGGATCAGTCATCTCTTGGTATCGTGGTTACCCGGTATAAGGTATATGACGAGGCTCAGCTTGAAAAAGACGGAACTCTGGATAATATGACCTTTGATGAGTTTATGGCACAAAATGACAGTACGACTACATTTACAGTGCCGGATGATGAAGTACAGCTTTTGGCAAGTGCATCCGGAGTTGATGCCGGATCAATTACGGTGATCGGATATGAAGTGCCTAAATTTGTTCAAAAAACAACAAAATCCCGCAGTATCTCGGATTATTTAATGATTATTCTCGCGGTACTGATCATTGCTCTTCTGATCTTTGTTGTGGTACGTGGAACAGCACCGGTGGCGATTGCCGACGAAGAACCGGAGCTTTCCGTGGAACAGCTCCTGGCAACGACCAAAGAGAACCAGTCTTTGGAGGATATTGAATTTAGCGACAAGTCAGAAACAAGAAAAATGATAGAAAAATTTGTTGATGAGAACCCGGAGGCGGTTGCCCAGCTTCTTCGTAACTGGATCTCCGACGATTGGGAATAATTAACAGATCATAATAAAGGAATTGCAGCTGCAATTCCTTTATCCACTATAAAAAGACAAAAATAAGAAATATTGGCAGATAAAAGAAGGAATGGAGGATGAATATGGCAAAGTCAGAGGAGATATCAGGCATCCAGAAGGCGGCAATCCTTTTGATCACCTTGGGACCGGACAAATCCGCATCGGTTTTTAAGCATCTGAAGGAAGACGAAATAGAACAGATCACATTGGAAATTGCAAATACCAGAAGCGTATCACCGGCTGTCAAAGACAGGGTGATGGATGAATTTTATGAGGTGTGTCTTGCTCAACAGTATATTGCTGAGGGTGGTATCGGTTATGCAAAAGATCTGCTGGAAAAGGCACTGGGAGCAGAGAGAGCGCGTGACGTGATCGGCAAACTGACTGCTTCCCTGCAGGTACGTCCGTTTGAGTTTGTAAGAAAGACAGATGCCAGTCAGCTGCTTAACTTTGTACAGGATGAGCATCCGCAGACGATTGCTTTGATCTTGTCTTATCTGTCATCAGCACAGGCATCCGTGATCATTTCAGCTTTATCACCGGATAAACAGACGGACGTTGCAAAACGTATTGCGCAGATGGACAGGACTTCTCCGGATGTGATCAAAGAAGTGGAGAAGGTTTTGGAACAGAAGCTGGCATCTCTTGTAAATCAGGATTATACAATTGTTGGTGGTGTGGATGCTATTGTTGAAATTTTGAATACAGTAGATAGAGGAACAGAAAAACATATCATGGAGAGCATGGAGATCGAAGATCCGGAATTGGCAGACGAGATCCGCAAGAAAATGTTTGTATTCGAGGATATTTTATCTTTGGACGATCGTTCCGTTCAGCGTGTGCTGCGTGAGGTTGATAACAATGAACTTGCAGTAGCATTAAAGGGATCCAATGAAGAGGTTCAGAATCTCATATTTAACAATTTGTCCAAGCGCCTTGCTACAATGATAAAGGAAGATATGGAATTTATGGGTCCTGTACGAATGAAAGATGTTGAGGAGGCTCAGCAAAAGATTGTAAATATCATCAGAAAACTTGAAGATTCTGCGGAGATTATCATTTCCAGAGGTGGAGGTGACGAGATCGTTGTCTAATTTGATTAAGTCTGTTTATTTTCAGTTAGATCAGGATGGGACCAGAAAGATTGATTCTGACAGTCGTGTGGTTAAGTTTGCACCGGAGCTGCTTCGTCAGGAGCAGCCTGAACCGGAGACAGATGATGGAGCACTGGAAGCACCGGATGCTTTTCAAACGGGAATGAATGTTTTAAACATGAATGATGTCCGTGAAGAAGAAAGAAAAAAAATAGAAGAAGAGTTATCCGTACAAAGTGAGCAGCTTTTGGCAGATGCCAGATGCGAGGCGGATGAGATCATTAAAAGTGCCCGGGCTGAGGCAGAGCAGATAAAAGCTGCTGCAGAAGAAGCCGGAAGAGCACAGGGGTTTGATGAGGGGCAGCTTCAGGCACAGGAACGGCTAAGAGAAGCTGCGGAAAAGTTTAAAAGACAGATGGATCAGGAGCGACAGGAACTCAGGGATGAGGAACAGGCACTCGAACCCAGATATGCGGAAATTATGGCTGCATTGATAGAAAAGATCACAGGGGTTATTTGTCAGGATAAAAAAGAGGTTATCACATATCTTATCCATCAAGCACTGAATCAGCTGGATAAGACAAAGAATGTGACGTTGAGAGTATCAAAAAATGATATGCTGCGGGTGTCCGGTCAAAAGGAAGAGTTGAAAAAATGTCTTTCAGATGGCGTTGAATTCGATATAACAGAGGATGAAAGCCTGAGGGAGAATCAGTGTATTATCGAGACGGATCAGAGGATCATAGACTGCAGTCTGGATGTACAGCTGCAGAATTTAAAGGATCAGATCAGAATGATCACGATCATGTAAAATGCCGGGAGGAAAAAGGATGGTTCATATAGATCTATCAAAATATAATATATTATTAAACCAGTCCTACGAAAAAAAACTCGGTAAGGTGGCAAAAGTTGTAGGATTAACGGTGGAATCAATTGGTCCCTCTGCAAAACTAAACGACTTGTGTCATATAATCACGCAGGATACAGATCAGGTCATTAATGCTGAAGTAGTTGGATTTCGGGATGACAGAGTCCTTTTGATGCCATATGATCAGACGGCCGGGGTTGGTCTGGGGAGCCGCGTGGAAAATACAGGCGCTCCTTTAAAGGTTATGGTTGGAGATGATCTGTTGGGAAAAGTCTTAGATGGTCTTGGACATCCCATAGATGGTTCAAAACTTCAATGTTCTGGAAGTTATTCTGTACAGGCCCAGCCACCGGATCCCTTAACCAGGGAATTGATAGATACGGTACTTCCTTTGGGAGTAAAAGCGGTGGACGGATTGATCACTGTCGGAAAAGGACAGAGAATCGGAATATTTGCAGGAAGTGGTGTGGGTAAGAGCACCCTGATGGGGATGTTTGCACGAAATACCAAGGCTGATATAAATGTAATTGCCTTGATCGGAGAGCGAGGCAGAGAGGTTCGGGAATTTATAGAGAGAGATCTGGGTCCGGAGGGAATGAAACGTTCTGTTGTCATTGTTGCGACATCGGACAAGCCGGCTCTGATACGAAAAAAAGCGGCAATGACTGCTACCGCGGTTGCGGAATACTTCCGGGATCAGGGCAAAGATGTTTTGTTGATGATGGATTCGTTGACGCGTTTTTCCATGGCCCAGAGAGAAATTGGTCTGGCATCCGGTGAACCACCGGTATCAAGAGGATATCCGCCAAGCGTGTATGGTGAGATGCCACAGCTTCTTGAAAGAGCCGGACGATCAGATAAAGGATCTATTACAGGACTTTATACCGTATTGGTTGACGGAGATGATTTTAACGAGCCGATCGCTGATACGGCACGTAGTATTTTAGATGGACATATTGTGCTTGACCGCAAGATCGCACAAAAAAATCATTATCCTGCGATTGATGTATTGCAAAGTATTTCGCGTGTTATGAGCAGTATTGTCGATCCGGTACATAAAAAAGCATCCGGAAAGCTTAAAAATGTTCTCGCAACGTATGCGGAAGCCGAGGATCTTGTAAATATTGGAGCGTATAAAGCGGGATCAAATCCGTCCATTGATTACGCTTTATCAAAAATTGATGCAGTTAATGAATTTTTGCAGCAGGATGTTTATGAAAAGATTACCTTTGAGGAAAGTATTCGCAGGCTGGAAATGTTGTTTCCGGAGGAACAGGAAAATACAGAGGAAACAGATTAGAACATCTGTAATGCCGGTTTTTCACCGTATATGATGCAGGAAGGGGCACAACAGTATGGCAAAGTTTGTTTTTTCCATGGAGAGTATTCTACAGATCAAATTCAAATTAGAGGATCAGGCAAAGGCTGAATATGCAGTTCAAATGGCAGCACTTCAAAAAGAACAGGAGCGTTTGGAGCAGCTTGTAGAAAGAAAAAATGATCTGCAGGAGCAGCTCCACAGGCAGATCAATGGTGTTTTGGAATTACTTCGAATCCGTCAATTAGAGGACGGGGTGGAGAATATAAAATATAATATAAACCTTCAGAAAGTGAAAGTTCTTAATCAACGCAAGAAAGTTGAAAGAGCACAGGAAAAACTGAATGAGGCCATGAAAGAGAGGAAAACTTACGAAAAGCTCAAGGAAAAAGCATTTGAAGAATTTAAAAAAGAGATCAATGCGGAAGAACAAAAAGAAATCAATGAGCTTGTAAGCTTTCGGTATGGCAGAGAAGCAGAGAAAGAGGGGTAAGTCAAATGGCAAAAAATGACGATAATATGTTAGAGAGGGAAAAAGGAGGAAGCAGGCTTGTCACGGTGTTGATCGCGTTGGCGATCATTGCGATATGGCTTGTTATCTTTGCATGCCTGATCAAATTTGATGTGGGAGGAATCGGAAGTAATGTATTATATCCGGTATTAAAGGATGTTCCGGTTGTAAATAAGATATTACCGACGCCATCCGAGGAGGAACAGGCAAAAGAAGGTAATTATGAATATACGACTTTAAAGGCGGCAAATGCCAGGATTAAAGAATTGGAATCACAGCTGGATTCTGAAAATGGAACCACATCGGCAAATGCGGATTATATTGCAGACTTGGAATCGCAGGTGCAGAAACTCCAAAAATATAAGGATTCCCAGGATGCATTTAATAAAAGAGTACAGGAGTTTGACGAAAAAGTAGTATTTAATGAAAAAGCTCCGGATATATCAGAATATCAGAAATATTATGAACAGATCCAACCTGATAATGCTGAGAAAATATACCGTCAGGTTCTGAAAAAACAGCAGTATTCCAAAAAAGCAGAAACTCTTGGAAAATATTATTCTAATATGGAAGCATCTGCCGCTGCGGCAAGATTGTCAGAAATGACAGAGGATCTGGATCTTGTCTGTGATATTTTACAGAATATGGGTGAAAAAAATGCGGCTGCGATCATGGAGCAGATGGATAGTGCATATGCTGCACAAATTACAAAGAAGATATCAGCTGTTGATTAAATAAGTTGTCCTCGGAGAAATCCGTTGACATAGATAAAATACAAAAAAAGGAGGTGAAAAAATGCAGAACGTGAATGCGATATTGCCGGGAAATACCATAAAGGTTCAAACATCTGAAAACAGTCAGAGCCGGCAGAGTAATGCCGTGCAGTTTGGACAGTATATGTCCGATGCATCTTCCGGTGAGGAGCAGAATAATACGGTTGTATCGAAAAACACAGATAAGGCAGATCAGTCATCAAATGGAAAATGCCCGACTTATATGGCGGGTAAGGAACAGACACAGCAGACGCAGGACGCCTCAGAGGCGGCCGGGAATACTGTTTCCAATAATCCTTCCAATGCGGATGTCAAAGATTCACAAATAGATGTCCGGCAGCTTCAGGAAGAAATTAAAGATGTGATTGAGGATGTTACGGGGATTGATGATGATGTCTTTGCCCAGACGCTGGCACAGATGGGGATAAATCCGTTGCAGCTGTTAAACCCGGAAACATTACAGCAGTTTATTGTGACTTTAAATGGTGGAAGTGATGCTCTGGATATGCTGACCAGTGAAGATATGATGAGTCAGTTTACAGACATTTTAGATCTGCTGCAGGATTCCGTCTGGATGAATCAGCCGGATGTCGAAAATTCAGATCTGAAGTCGATATTATCTGATCCTGATCTGTTGCAGACGTTTATTGACAGAATAAATGGAACAAATGACGAAACAGGATCCGAGTTCGACGTAAGAAGCGACATGACATCGGAAATACAGGAACAGCAGACGGATACATTAGCTGACAGTTCAGCAGATATAACTGCTGACTGTGGGCAGACGGCTGGCGACAGTGTAGATATCTTACCTGATCAGCAGGAAAATGAAAGTACTATATCAGCTGAAATGACGATGGCTGTAAATGACAACAGCTTTGGACAGGAGCAGACTGGCTGGCAGGATCCATCTTTTTCCGATGGAATAACAGAACAAATTGATATGACAGTAAAGAATGGTTTTTCGCAGGATTCTTCCGGAAACAGCAGCTTTTTGGAGAATCAGCCGGAGAGTATGGTTTATACGCCGGAAGGGGAGACTTCGATACCGTTGGATGGCTCTTCCAATGTTTTTCAGTTTGTTGAAAATATGGTTCAATCAGCGAATAACGTAGAAAACATTCCGGAACCGGTCGATATGCAGAGAATGCTCGAGGTAGTTACCAGTGTTGTAGAAAGAATTCAATCGTCCATGCAGGAGGATGGGACAACGACACTGGAAATGCAGTTGAATCCGGAGCGTCTGGGTAAAATGCTTTTTACGGTTAGCAGCAAAGAGGGTGTCATGACAGCCAGTTTTGTTGTACAAACGACAGAAGCAAAGGCTGCACTGGAAAGCCAGATGATCACATTGCGTGAGAACCTTGAACAGAAAAATCTTAAAGTAGAGGCTGTGGAGGTTTCTGTATCAGACTTTGCATTTTCTCAAAGTGGTCAGGCAGATACGGGCGATCAAAAAGATTTTCAGCATGGAAATGGAAAACAGAGTCGTTTCCGCTATGATGCAGAGGAGGATACGGACGAAGCAGAGCAGTTGTCAGAAAAACCTGACAGAAGTATGAGACTGGACAGTGGATCAAGTATTGATTTTACTGCATAAGATCCATATCATAAATTTTGTGCCTGCGGTTTTTGACTTTTGGGTACAGGAAAGGAGCATGGTTTTAATATGAGTTTAGTTGCACCAGTTAATAATGGCAGCGTTAATATTTCCGAATCTTCGCAGGAGACAGAGAAGAAAACCGGATCAAAGCTTGACAAAGACGATTTTCTGATGCTTCTGGTAACACAGATGAAATATCAGGATCCGCTTGAGCCTGAGTCCAATACGGAATATGTAGCACAGCTTGCACAGTTCTCAACTCTGGAGCAGATGGAAAATCTGAACAATACTACCACAAACACATCTGCATATACATTGGTTGGAAAGCAGGTACGGATCAAGGAAACATCTGATACCGGTGCAGAGAAAGAAACACAGGGAATGGTAGAATATGTGAAGATGGAAAATGGAAAACCGTATGTATCTGTGAACGGTGAAATGTATTCATATGATGATATCATAGAGGTAATTGATGATAATTACCTGATTTCGCAGTATATTCCTTCCGTGAAACAGCAGAAGCTGACATTTATACATCACGATCCACAGAATATGAAGATTGAAGGCATCAGTATGGGATCGAAGGGCTATCAGGCTACAGGAATTGCAGTTGCCGTAATGGATGAGAGTGGAAATACCACCAAAATCGATACAGATAAGTTAAATTATAAGAATGGTACATTGACAATTGATAAGAGTGCATTTGAAAAACTTCCGGCAGGCAATTATGTTGTTGCTCTCGGCTTTGATGATATCAATAAGACAATGGACTATGAGAGTGTTACACTTACGATCATGGGGAATGTTAAACAAGAAGGACAACAAGAACAGGCCTCGTAAATGCTAAAACGGACAAAGGAGTGGATGTTTATGCAGAAATTAGGAGAAAATTATTCTTCCCTGGATGTGATGGCTGGACAGCTGTTACAGCACAAAACAGCCACAGACAAGGGAAAAACTTCCCGAACGGATGTGTCCTTTCAGAAAATTTTGGATTCTGCCGGGAAAAAGTGTAATGCAGGTTCTTTGAAATTTTCTAAGCATGCAAATGAAAGACTTGCTAACCGTAACATCAATTTGTCGGAGACACAGATGGAGCGGCTTGAGAATGGGACAACAAGGGCGAGGGAAAAAGGAATTCAGGAATCTTTGGTAATGGTTGACAATTTGGCTTTTATTGTCAATGTAAAGAATAATACAGTAGTTACGGCGTTGGAAGACAGTTCAGATTCAGTATTTACGAATATTGACGGTGCCGTGATAGGATAGAAATGAAAAATGAGGAATATGAAGTGCCGGACCTTATGGAGGCATGAAATCCTGAATGCCAGACGGATTTCAGAGATATTCCCCGGATGATAGGAGGAAAAAAATATGATGAGATCATTGTATTCTGGTGTAGCCGGATTAAAAATACACCAGACCAAGATGGATGTAATAGGTAATAATATTGCCAATGTAAATACTGTTGGTTTTAAATCAAGCAGTGTCAACTTTTCGGATACATTTTATCAGACGGTATCCCCTGCAACAGGACCAAATAGTACGACGAACACAGCCGGTACAAATGCAAAGCAGATCGGTCTGGGTGGTCTTGTTGCATCCATTACTACAAATATTACGGAGAATGGTGGAACGACAACGACAAACAGAGCTCTTGACCTTGCAATTAATGGAGAATCCTTTTTAGTTGTAAATGTGGGAGGGGAAAAATTATTTACCAAGTCAGGTGCTTTGAATGTTGATCCGGATGGAAATCTGTATTGTACCACAAATGGAGGTATCGTACAGGGATGGATGGCAGATGATGATGGAAATATTGTAAAGGATATTGCCACAGATCTAAAGATCATGACAGCAAAGCAGACATCTGCGGAGCCTACAGCGACAAAGGCTGCTACGATTTTGGGAAATATCGATCCAAATGATAAAAATCTGGCACCGACAGTTGATGCAAATAATAAGATTACTGCAGGAGGAACACCTGTTACTTTCAGCTTTTATGATAATCTGGGTGAATTATATACTGTAAAGATGATGATCACGCAGGACGAGACACAGGCAGGAGCAACTGAAAGCTCTATCGTTCCGTATACTGTTCGTGTAGCGGATGTATATAATTCCAATGGAGAATCAATTTTCGTTAAAAAAGAAGTACAGGCAGACGGTTCTGTAAAATATTCTAACAGCGGTGCGATCATTCGATTTGGTGAAGGAAATAATTTTGGTGTAGATACGTCTGTAACAGGTACAGGCATTACAAATGGTGTAAATGAGAGTACAGGTGAGTTTACTCTTGATTCTACATTAGTACCATTGCTTTTTAACAGTGCAACCGGTGCATTTGCTGCTGTTGATTCTAAATATACAGCAGGAACAAGTGGGACAACAGTGACAAATAATCGTAAAAATTCTGAATTTGCAGGAAATTGTATTAACTTCTCGGTGGTTCAGACAAGCGATGATCACGTTGGAACAGACAGTACATTTCCACAATATGATGCGGCAACAGACAGCGGCGGAATTGAGTTGGATTTCTCTACTTTGACACAGTTTTCAAAGGGGGGAACCTGCGAAATGACATATAAAAGAGGAGACCAGCAGGGCAAAAATGCGGGTAATTATGCAGGAACCATGAGTGGAATCTCTATTGACGATGAAGGAAAGATTTACGGCAAATATACAAATGGTGAGACAAAGTGTCTTGCACAGATCTGTGTAGCCACATTTTCCAATCCATCAGGACTGGAAGCGGAAGGAGAGAGCTTGTTCAGAGCTTCGTTAAATTCCGGACTTTTTGATGGGATTGGAGAGGAAGTATCAAAGAGCGGCAGCTTTACGGTGGGTGCACTGGAAATGTCCAATGTTGATCTTGCATCAGAGTTTACGAATATGATTACCACACAGCGTGGTTTTCAGGCAAATTCACGTATTATTACAACATCAGATTCTATGCTTGAAGAGCTTGTTAATCTCAAGAGATAATAACCGGTATCTTCGATGACAGAGAAAGATGGGCGGTATGGTTTTCTACTATACCGCCTTTTCAATATATAGGAAAATACTCGCAATGTGAGAGGCAGGCCAGAGGGCAAAATGCTATTGCATGCAGGAAATAAGACATATTATGTGTATATATTGGTTTTGGATGTGGGAAGTCTTAGTTAAATAATTTACATGGAGGTATTTATGATCGACGTAACAAAGATGAATGGAGGAAGTATTACGGTAAATGCAGACCTTATCGAAACAGTAGAAGAAACACCGGATACTATAATCACTCTTACTACCGGAAAAAAAATAATTGTAAAAGAAAGTAGACAAGAAGTAAAAAATCTAGTAAAATCATATAGGAGTGAGTGCAATTCCTTTGGAATTGACTAAACATACATAAGGTGGTGGAAAAAATGGATATCGCTACAATAGTAGGACTTATCATAGGTATCGCATGTTGTATTGTCGGTATAATCACATCAGGTGGTATGACTGCATTCGGTCACTTTGTAGATCCTGCTTCTTTTATTGTAACATTTGGTGGTGCCTTTGGTTGTATGCTTACGCAGGCAAAGAGCATTCCGGAAATGGGAAAGTGTCTAAAGACGTTGTCACTTGCGTTTAAGACGCCCAAGGCAGATGAGGTCAATGTGATACAAAATATCATACGATTATCGAATATTGCCAGAAAAGAAGGACTTCTTGCGTTGGAAGAGGCTGCCAATGATGTAGATGATGAATTCCTGAAAAAGGGAATCATGCTTATTGTTGACGGAACCGATCCTGAACTTGTCCGCAGCATTATGGAGACAGAGCTTGGGGCGATTGATGGACGTCATAATGAAAAGGTTATGTTTTGGGCTACTCTCGGTAGTATGGGACCTGCCTGGGGAATGATCGGTACGCTGATGGGACTGGTAAACATGTTATATAACATGGATGATATGAGTAAGTTGGGTCCTAACATGGCCGTTGCGATTATCACGACATTCTATGGTTCTGTTCTTGCAAACTGGCTTTGTGTACCTATTTCTCTGAAGCTTAAACAGAATAACGCTTTAGAGATTACGATCAAGGAGATCATGGTGGAGGGACTTTTGTCTATACAGGCAGGAGAGAATCCGCGTGTTATTGAAGAAAAATTGAAATCATTCCTTGCTCCGCAGATCAGAGATGACATGGGAGAGGGAAATGAAGGAGCCGCTGAAGGTGGTGAGGCATAATGGCGAGGAAAAAAGAAGAGGAAGAGATCAAAACTGACCTCTGGAAAGACACCTTTTCGGATTTGATGAATCTGCTGCTATGCTTTTTCGTAATGTTATATTCTATGTCAGCGGTGGATCAGGAAAAATATTCTGAACTGGTTGCTTCGATGTCCAACAGCTTTAGTATATTTAGCGGTGGGGCACAGTCAGTAGGAGAGGGACAGTTGGTATCCAGTGGAGCAACCCAGTTAAATAATCTGGATGAATATTATTCAGATATGGGAAAAGCGGCAGAGGATACGGAATCTGAGGATCCTCTTGCAGAGCAGAAAAAAAAGCAGGAAGAGGATACGCGTAAGCTTTACAGTGATGTTGTAGAGGGGACAGAAAAAAATCGCATAGAGGATTCTGTCAGTGTTACCATGGATGAGAATTATCAATATGTTATGATATCCATGAGCGGAGGCGTGTTATTTGATTCCGGAAGTGCTGAGATACGTCCCGGGGCAAAGACAATATTAAGCAGAGTTTCCTATGTATTAAAGAAATACAAGGACAGACAGATAAAAATCGAAGGACATACAGATAATGTGCCGATCCACACCAGAGAATATCCGAGCAACCGATGGCTGTCCACTGCCAGGGCGACCAAGGTGCTGGAGTATTTTGTAGAGAAAAAGGGGTTGAGCGAGAAGCATATCGAGGCATCAGGCAGAGGGGATGTGGATCCGGTGGCTGATAACTCTACAGCGGCAGGCAGAGCCAAGAACAGACGAGTTGAAATAAAAATATATAGCGATATTGATTAAACGATATTGATTAAATATGTTATATGCAGTAAAAATAGCCAATATAAGAGAAAGGCATGGAAATTATTATGAAAAAAAATATTTTTAGTGTAATCATAGCGGCATTAACCGTTATCAATGTAGTCTTAACAGCAATCATGTTTTTTGTGATGCTTCCGACTTTTCAAAAGACAAATAATCTGATCACACAGGTTGCATCTGTTTTAAATCTGGAATTGGAAGATGAGGATTCTGAAGGCGCTCAGGATTATACTTTAAAGGATCTGGAGCAGTACTCTGTGGCTTTTGAATCACAGCAGACATTGAATCTGTCATCCGGGGAAGACAAAAAGATGCATTATGCCATGCTTGACGGATATACGTTGTCATTAAACAAGAAAGCAAAGGATTATAAGGATATCAGCAGTACCGTAAAAGCAAATGAGGCAACACTTACGGATATTATCCGCGGAGTGATCCAGTCTCATACGGTTGATAATATTTCTGAAGATGCTGTAAAGAAGGAAGCTTTGGAGCAGATCCAGAAGAAATTGGATTCAAAGGCTGTTGTTGAGATTTCTTTGACGAATCTTATGTATAATTAATTATTTTCTTTTTGTAACAAATATGTTATGATTATCAAGGTAAAAAATTTTAAGTAGAATTTAGGACAAGTTGATTGTCTTCATTTCGGATGTGAGGTGAAAAGAATGGGAGATGTCTTGTCTCAGGATGAGATTGACAGTCTGCTCAGTGCGCTGAATAATGGAGAGATAGATCCGGATGAAATCGATGATACACCGAAGGCTGTTGTAAAAGATTATGATTTTGCAAGACCGTCGAAATTTTCTAAGGATCATTTAAGAACATTAGAAATTATATTTGAGAATTATGGTCGTCTGCTTTCGACAAATTTACCGGCATATCTGAGAAAGTCTGTACAGGTTGAGGTGATGAATGCAGAGGCAAATACATATTCTGAATTTTCAAATGCATTATCGAACCCGGTGCTTCTTGGTGTGATTGACTTTGCACCTTTGGAGGGAAGTATTTTGATAGAATTAGCCTCTAATCTGGGGTTTGCTATTGTAGACCGTATGCTTGGTGGAGGGGGAAATCCTCTGGAAAAGACCAGGGAATTTACGGAAATTGAATTGATCATTCTCGAGAGGATCATGGAAGTATGTACAGGATTACTTATTGATCCATGGCAGAGTGTGACAGATCTGGAACCGCGTCTTGAACGCATCGAAACGAATTCCCAGTTTGCACAGTTTATTTCTCCGAGTGAGATGACTGCGATTGTCACAATGAATGTGAAAGTGGGAACAATCGAAGGTTTGATGAATATCTGTATTCCATATTCTTGCGTGGAATCAGTTATTGATAAATTGAATACCAAATATTGGTATTCAACGATGAAAGAGAAGGATGACGAGGATTATGAAGAGGCGATAGAAAGTATCATCAGCCATGCTAAAATTCCTGTACGTGCACAGCTTGGCAAGAGCACAATCTCTGTAAATGACTTTATGAATATTCAGATTGGTGATGTCATCAAGCTTGATTCTAAGGTGGATGATGAGCTGAACGTATATGTTGGTAATATTATGAAATTTAGAGCACTGCCCGGTGCCATTTCGGATTCGTATGCTGTCCGGGTAACATCAGTGATAAGGGAGGAGCAATAGACCGATGGATGGAATGTTATCGCAGGAAGAAATAGATGCCCTGACAGGGGGCGGAGCTGCTACAGCTACAGCAGCCACTGCATCTTCAATGACTTTGACAGATGCGGAGAGAGATGCAGTTGGTGAGATTGCAAATATTAATATGGGAACTGCGGCTACAACATTGTCTACTTTGTTAAACCATAAAGTAACGATCACAACGCCAAAGGTTTCCTATGTAACGATCAATGAAATTTCAGCACAGTATGATAAGCCATGCGTATTTATACATATTTCTTATATTGATGGAATATCAGGAAATAATGTTTTAATATTAAAGGAGCATGATGTAAAGGTTATCACGGATCTGATGATGGGTGGTGACGGTTCTAATACGGAGGGAGAATTGACAGAGCTTCATCTGAGTGCCATCAGTGAGGCAATGAATCAGATGATGGGATCTGCAGCGACGTCCCTGTCCTCCATGCTCGACAAAAAAGTAGATATTAGTCCGCCAACAGCAAGTGTTGTGGATTTGAATGACAGTATAGATGATGTTGACGTATCAAACTTTTTATCAGGAGAGTTGGTTCAGGTGGCATTCTCTATGAGAATTGGCGATCTTGTGGACAGTCAGATCATGCAGTTATATCCTTTTGATTTTGCAAGAGATCTGTATCAAAAGTTTGCCAGTGAGACAGAGGCATATCAGGAGGAAGAGACTTCTCAGGCAGTGCAGCCATCTCAGAGCAGTGCGCCGGCAGAGGCAGATGGCTTTGCAGTGGGGCAGAATGCGGCAATGCCGGAACAGCCAATGATGCAGGCTCAGCCGCAGATGCAGCAGCCATATGCGATGCCTGCACCGAATGTAAATATTCAGCCTGCACAATTTCAACCGTTTAATGCAGGGGTCAGTCCATTAATGCAGCAGGAAAACATTGATCTGATCATGGATGTTCCGTTAGAAGTTACCGTCGAGCTGGGACGTTCTAATAAATCGATCAAGGAAATATTGGATTTTTCTCCGGGAACCATTATCGAGTTGAACAAATTGGCAGGAGAGCCGGTTGACGTTTTGGTCAACGGGAAGTTTGTTGCAAAGGGTGAGGTTGTTGTGATTGAGGAGAATTTTGGTATCAGGATCACTGAAATTACGAAATAAGGAAATATAAGTTGGAGGTGTAGATATGTCTGTATTTTTAGTAGGAGAATCTGCACTGTCCAGCTTTTTTAAACTGATTCTTTTATTAATTATTTTTATTTTGATCCTTATTGCTTCTTATTATACGACAAAATGGTATGCCAAGACCGGCTTTATTAAAAATCAGTCGCATAATGTTGAAGTGATCGAGACTTTTCCGATGGGGCAGAACCGCCAGATCTGTATTTTGCGGATAGGTACCAAATATATAGCGGTTTCTGTGTGCAAAGATAGTATTCAGATGTTGACGGAAATACCGGAGGATCAGATAGAGATTTTTAATAAAAATACAGAAAGTATAACAGAAGATATACATTTTAAGGATGTTTTCCGGGATATGCTGAAAAAAAAGTAATTATCAACTCAAAATAGCAGCAAAATATAGAAAAGGTTAAGATTATGAATCAATTGAAAAGCAGTAGATTTAGAAAGTCCATACGTAAAACAATATGGATGATCGCAATGTTTATGATACTCTTTATGATTTCTGCACCGGCTTATTCTTCAGCGGAACGGAGAGTGGATCAGACAACACAGGATGAGATTGATGGAAATGCGGATGCAGATGATGATACATTTGATCTGAATATTACATCGAATGCAGGCAGCACACATTTGGAATCCACACTCCAGATATTAATATTGTTGACAATTTTGTCACTGGCACCGTCCATTTTGATCATGGTGACCTGCTTTACGAGGATAATTGTGGTATTTCATTTTCTGCGGACTGCGATCGGTACTCAGACAACTCCTCCCAATCAGGTACTGGTGGGGCTGGCTCTTTTTATGACTATAGCGATCATGACACCTGTTTTTACACAGGTGTATGACGATGGAGTGAAACCTTATACACAGGGAAAGCTTGAACAGAAGGATGCATTGGATGCAGGCCTGGCACCACTTCGTAAATTTATGCTTGGTCAGACGAGAGATAAGGATCTGAAATTGTTTATGGAAATAAATGGGGCATCTTCTGATGAGATAAAGGATTATGATGATCTTTCCATAACAACGATCATTCCGGCATTTATTATAAGTGAGCTTAGGACAGCCTTTATTATTGGATTTGTAATTTACCTGCCGTTTATCGTGATTGATATGGTTGTGGCGTCCACTTTGATGTCTATGGGAATGATGATGCTTCCACCGACAACAATCTCACTTCCTTTTAAGATTTTGCTGTTTGTATTGGCGGATGGTTGGAATCTGATCGTAGATCAGCTAGTTCGATCTTTCCAATAAATAAAAGACGATAGGAGAATGGAGGAATATAAATGACGACAGATGTTGTGATTGATATTGCCCGTGAGGTGGTATGGGTTATTGTAGAAACCTCAGCACCGATGCTGCTTGTTTCGCTGATCGTGGGATTGATCATCAGTATTTTTCAGACAATTACATCCATTCAGGAACAGACATTAACATTTATGCCTAAGTTTATTGCTATTATGCTGGTACTTGTACTGGCTGGCGGATGGATGCTGAATAATATGTCAGATCTGTTTATAAATCTTGTAAAAAGTATTCCACAATATATTAAATAAAATGTTGCATAGACGGAGAGGAGGAATGGTATGCAGTTTACAATAGAGTATCTGGAGTATATCATTCTTGTTTTTATCCGGATTGCATCAATGATGGTGACAGCTCCCTTTTTCAATTCCTCTAATTTTCCGAGATTGACAAAGATGGGGCTTAGTTTTTTCTTTTCGCTGGCGGCTGTCAATATGTTGGATTTTACTTCGCTGAGTTATCAGGGAGTGGTCGGATATGCAACGCTTGTTCTGCAGGAGGGAATTACAGGGGCGTTTATAGGAATGGCATCAGGATTTTGTCTTTATATTCTGAACTTTTCCGGAAATATGGTTGACATGGAGATTGGCTTTTCCATGGCGATGGAATTTGATCCTGCCACCAATGTCCAGTCGACGATCACAGCCAATTTGTTTAGTCAGTTGTTTCTTGTACTATTTGTTATTTCGGACATGCATTATTTTATCATAGATGCAGTGTATGACTCTTATAAGCTGATACCTATAGGAGGAGCGGACCTGAAAGGTAATTTTATTTCAATCGCAGGCACATATATTACAGATTATTTTGTAATTGGTTTTCGGGTGATTCTTCCCATTTTTTCATGTATTTTGCTGATAAATGTTGTTTTGGGTATTTTAGCCAAAATTGCACCACAAATGAACATGTTTGTTATTGGTATGCAGTTAAAAATATTTATTGGTCTTTTCTTACTCTTTATGTTAATGGGATATTTTCCAAATGTTGTAGATTTTATCTTTGTGGAGATGCAGAAACTCACAAAGCTGTTTGTCGGACAACTGGCTGGCCAAGGCTAAATTTGATAGGGGGGGCGATTGCCATTTTATATAAAATGGGGTATAGTATAGTTATGTGTGGCTTTGTGATAAATCGAAATTGAATGGAGCAGGATATGCAGGAAAAGGCATCGAAGCATTATTATCTGTCCTATGATCTGCAGTTGTTTGCAAAAGAGGGACAGGATGGAGAAAAAACAGAAGAACCAACTGCCAAAAAGTTAGAAGATGCACGAAAAAAAGGTCAGGTAATGAGGAGTACAGAGGTAGTTACGGCTTCCTCATTATTCGTTTTTTTCTTGATGCTAAAGATTTTTGTAGGGTTCATGGGAAATCGTTTTCTCGCAGAGTTTCATAAATTTCTGGGCCGCATATCGGATCTGACCGATCAGGAGTTTACAGTTAATACGGCACGGATGATTGTGCGAAATGCGTTATGGGATATTGTGATCATTGCATTTCCGTTTATGATCGCCGCATTTATTGTTACGGTGCTTTCTATATTGGTGCAGGTCAAGTGGAAGGTGACATCAGAACCTTTGAAGCCAAAGCTTGATACCTTTAATCCTATTTCGGGAATGAAGAGATTGATTTCCAAGGATAAGATTATGGATTTTTTAAAATCTACAGCCAAGGTGATCATACTGGCATATGTAGTATATTCATATGTAAAAAATCAATGGCCTTTGATCTTTAAAATGTATTCCTATACGCTGCCACAGGCAATTGCGGTTATAGGAGATACGATCATCAATGTTGGTATCAGGATTAGTCTGATGTTTGCGGTGATAGCTGTATTTGATCTGTTTTATCAGAAGTGGAAATTTCATCAGGATATGATGATGAGTAAACAGGAAGTAAAGGATGAATATAAAAATTCAGAGGGAGATCCAAAGGTTAAGAGCCAGCAGAGGCAGCGGATGCAGCAGGCATCCCAGCGAAGAATGATGCAGGATCTGCCGAATGCAGATGTAGTCATTACCAATCCGACACATCTGGCGGTTGCAATAAAATATGATAAAGAAACGCATGAGGCACCGGTGGTGGTTGCAAAGGGAGCAGATTATCTGGCACAAAAGATTAAAGAAGTCGCCAGAGAAAATGCGATAGAGATTGTCGAAAACAAACCATTGGCCAGGATGCTCTACCACAATGTTGAGATAGGAGCAGAGATACCTCCTGAATTATATCAGATGGTTGCAGAGGTGCTTGCTTATGTATATGGAGTGCAGGGAAAACTGCATTAGATATAGAAAAGGAGAAAGGTTACTATGCAGAAATCGGATTTGTTATTAGGACTATACATATTGGTTCCGATTGTATTTTTGATCGTGCCGATTCCGACATTTCTACTGGATATTTTGATTTTGTTAAATATAATCATAGCATTGATCATATTGTTTACGGCATTATTTTCTACAGAGGCATTGCAGATGTCCGCATTTCCTACGATTTTGCTGATGACCACTTTATTTCGGTTGTCACTAAACGTGGGATCTACCAGAAATATTTTGTTAAACGGATATGCCGGTAATGTGGTAGAAACCTTCGGTAATTTTGTTGGTGGTGGAAATCTGGTTGTCGGTGTGATCATCTTTGCGGTATTAATATTGATACAGATGATAGTCATTAATAAGGGATCTGAGCGTGTTTCGGAAGTAACTGCCCGCTTTACACTGGATGCAATGCCGGGTAAACAGATGGCCATTGACGCTGATCTGAATACCGGAGCGATCACTGATGAGCAGGCGAAGGAGCGTCGTCAGAAAATACAGGATGAATCTGCTTTTTTTGGTTCCATGGATGGTGCTACAAAGTATGTCAAAGGAGATGCGACATCGGGACTTGTTATTACCGCTATTAACTTCATAGGCGGACTGGTATTAGGGGTAATGATGCAGGGGCTTGATGTCAGCGAAGCCCTGCAGAAGTATACGATATTGACGATAGGAGATGGATTGGTTTCACAGATACCATCGCTGATCATTTCATTATCAACAGGTATCCTCGTTACGAAGGTATCCAAGGAGTCAGATCTGGGCGGAGTCTTGATACGCCAGCTTTTTTCTATTCCAAAGGTGCTGTATATTGTTGGAGGAACCATGATCTTTCTGGGAGCGGTTACTCCGTTACAGACATGGCTTTGCTTCCTGTATGCAGTGCTTTTGATCGCAGCGGGCCGGGCGATGGAATCTTCGATGGAGATTCAGGATATTGAGCAGGAGGTCAATACGGAGGAAGAGACGGCCGAGGAGATAAGGCGGCCTGAAAATGTTGTATCTTTGCTGCAGGTTGATCCCGTAGAATTAGAATTTGGTTATGGAATTATCCCATTGGCTGATGTAAATCAGGGTGGAGATCTTTTGGACCGTGTTGTGATGATCCGGCGTCAGATTGCATTGGAGCTTGGCTGTGTTGTGCCGATGATACGATTAAGGGATAATATACAATTAAATCCAAACCAATATGTGATCAAAATAAAGGGAGTTCCCGTTAGTGAAGGTGAGATATTATTTGATCATTATATGGCAATGAATCCGGGATTTGTTGAAGAAGAAATTACCGGAATACCAACCTATGAACCATCATTTCATCTGCCGGCTATATGGATCACGGAGGGGCAGAGAGAACGTGCAGAATCTTTAGGATATACGGTTGTGGATCCGCCATCTATTATCGCAACTCATTTAACAGAAGTGATCAGGAGCCATTTAGATGAATTGTTGACACGGCAGGATGTCCAGAATCTGATCAACAATATTCAGGAGCAGAATACGACTCTGATCTCAGAATTAGTTCCAAAGATGCTCAATGTTGGTGAAATCCAGAAAGTATTACAGAATCTTTTGAGAGAGGGAATATCTATCAGGGATCTGGTAACAATCTTTGAAACACTGGCAGATAATGCAGCGACGACCAGAGATACAGATGTTTTAACAGAATATGTAAGACAGAGTCTGAAGAGAGCCATTTCGAATAAGTATTTCCCATCAAATGAAATGACAAGCGTGGTTACGCTTGATCCAAAGATTGAGCAGGAGATTATGGGATCTATAAAACAGACGGAGCAGGGAGCATATATTAACCTCGATCCGGAGAGAACAAAGGGCATTTTGGAATCTGTCGGGGATGAAGTAGAGAAAATGGAAGAACTTGGCAAAAATCCGATTATCATTACTTCCCCGATCGTGAGGATGTATTTTAAAAAGATTACAGAGGAACAGTTTAGGGATTTAGTCGTGGTTTCATATAATGAAATTGAGAACGATGTAGAATTACAATCAATTGGGATGGTGACAGTATAGTGGTTATTAAAAAGTATATTGCAAAGACAGAACAGGAAGCGGTAGAGCTTGCACGGGAAGAACTTGGAAAAAATGTTGTGATAATGAATGTAAAGAAAAATTCTCCCCGGGGTCTTGCGAAAATATTTCGAAAAGAAAGTGTGGAGGTTACCGCAGCAGTCGATGAAGTGGAAGATGAAAAGAAGGCAGACACACCAGATTTTTCAAGGCTTCAGGAAGTGATTGGCTCAGAGCCGGAACCTGCTCCGGATTCAAAAAAAGCTATGGTTCAGGCGGCAAAGGCCGCATTGGTGGAAAAAAAGCAGGTTATTGCAGAGAAAGAAGAAAAAGAGGAGACAATTGTAGAAACTAATGCAATCGAACAAAAACTCAGTGATCTGCAAAGTCTTTTGGAGAAACGGATTAATTTGCCTGCACAGGAAGCTGTATCTGAGGAAAAGCCGGAGGATAAACAGCAGGATAAAACAAAGGCTTATCTCAGGCTGATCCGTTCTCAGATGGAAAATAATGAGGTAGAGCCGGGATATGTTGAGCAGCTTTTGGAAGAAATAGAAGGAAGTATGAAAAAAGACGCATCTTTGGATAACATATTATCCGGAGTATATCAGAAAATTGTTCTGAAAATGGGAAGACCGCATTTGATCGATCTTCATGCCAAAAAGAAAAAATATGTATTCTTTATTGGACCGACAGGCGTTGGAAAAACAACAACAATTGCAAAAATTGCCTCGATGCTTAAATTGTCCAAGAAGGTTAAGGTGGCCTTGGTCACATCGGATACATATAGGATTGCTGCAGTGGAGCAATTAAAGACATATGCTAATATTTTGGGGGTTCCGCTGAAGGTTGTCTATTCGTCGGAAGAGGTTGAAGCGATTATGGAAGAATTAGAAAAATATGACCTTGTGCTGATCGACACAGCCGGAAGATCCCACAATAATAAAGAACAGAGGGAAGATCTGCATCGTCTGCTGGAGGTTGTGCCGGAGCAGGAAAGAGAAGTATTTCTTGTACTGAGTGCCACAACAAAATACAGAGATCTGGTAAAGATTTCCCAATCATATTCGGAAATCACAAAATATAGTTTGATCTTTACAAAACTTGATGAAACAGATGCAATAGGAAATATATTTAATATCAGGATGTTGACAGGGGCACCGTTGTCCTATATGACATGGGGACAAAATGTACCGGATGATATTGGAAAGGCAGATGCACAGAAGATGGCAAAGCAGCTTCTGGGAGGGGATCGCTGATGGATCAGGCAGAACAGCTGAGAAATATAATAAAAAAAGAAAATACAAAAGAACGTTCCGCTCGAGTGATCACTGTTACAAGTGGTAAAGGGGGCGTTGGTAAGTCGAATATTTCCGTGAATCTTGCAATTCAGATGAGCCGGCTTGGAAAGAGGGCAGTCATCCTGGATGCTGATTTTGGTCTGGCAAATATTGAAGTAATGTTGGGAATACGTCCCAAATATAATTTAGCAGATATGATGTTTCGTGGACGGGGGATCCAGGATATCATTTGTGCAGGACCGGAAGATATCGGATTTATTTCGGGTGGTTCCGGCCTCAGGGAAATGATAAATCTTACAAAGGATCAGATATTAAGTCTTGTAAGAATGATGTATGAGCTGGACAGGTATGCAGATGTTGTTATTATTGATACCGGAGCAGGTATATCAGATACCGTGATGGAACTGGTAGCAGCAAGTTCAGAGGTTTTACTAGTGGCAACACCGGAACCTACATCAATCACAGATGCGTACGCTTTATTAAAAACACTTCATCGTCATGATGATTTTGATACAGACAAAACGGTGATCAAAATGATAGGAAACCGTATTCAAAGCTATGAAGAGGGAAGAGAGCTTTATTTAAAATTGAATACGGTGGTAAATAAATTTTTGGGAATGGATATGGAATATTTGGGAGCCATTCCATATGATGAAAAGCTGCCAAGGGCTGTTATGCAGCAAAAACCGGTTACTCTTGCTTATCCTGATACTCCGGCCGCAAGGGCGATGCTGGAGCTTGCCATGGTTTTGGAGGATGAACAGAAAGAAATTTTACCGGTGGGCTTCAATAAAGGGATCGCCGGATTGTTTACCCGGTTATTCCGGCATCGGTATCAAAATAAATAAGCAGGAGGAATGAAAAGAATCCATTATGAAAAATATTCTAGTTGTAGATGATTCTGCACTTATGAGAAGGGTACTTTCTGATATAATTAATAAAGATGATGAACTTCATACAGAATATAGTGCGACAGATGGTATGGAAGCTCTGGAAATCCTAAAGAAAAAGGAGTTTGATGCAATTGTTTTAGATATAATCATGCCTAAAATGAATGGCATTGAATTGTTGCAGGAAATGAACAGGCTGGAGCTTAAACCAAAAGTAATCATTGTAAGTACCATTGCACGTCATGGAGCGTGGGAAACGATAAAAGCATTGGAACTGGGAGCTTTTGACTTTGTAACAAAACCGGATAGTCTGGCAGATATCAGGTCAAAGGAGTTTGCAGTGAAACTGCTTCAACGATTATATCTGGCATTGGAGTTATCATGGAATTCGTCCAAGGCAGAACTGCTTAAAAGCAAATTAATGCATAGAATGAATGAGCAGCCTGTTGTGCCGGGAAGGGAACATTCTCCTAAAAATGGAGTCACCGGATCTGGTAAGCTTGTTGCAATTGCGTGTTCTACAGGAGGTCCGAAAGCACTTCAGAAGGTGATTCCGAGACTTCCGGCTGATCTGGATGCAGCTGTTTTGATCGTGCAGCATATGCCGGTAGGATTTACAGCTTCCCTGAGCAGCAGACTGAATGAGCTGAGTAATATGCAGGTGAAAGAAGCCGAAGATGGAGAAACTCTAAAAAAGGGAACTGTCTACATTGCAAGAGGCGGTTCTCAAATGCGTCTGATTGAGAAAAAAAGACGGGAATATAATTTGTCCGTAAGGGTGGAAGCGGCCAGAAATGGTCTCAGACCATGTGCAGATATAATGTATGAATCATTGAAAGGAACGTCTTTCGATGATATTACATGCGTAGTATTAACAGGCATGGGAGCTGATGGGACAAAAGGAATTTTGCAACTGGAGGAAAGCAATAAGATTTATGTGATAGCACAGGATGCAGAAAGCTGTACCGTATATGGGATGCCAAAGGCGATCGCTGAGAGTGGTGCAGTGGATGAGATTCATGATCTGGATCAGATCGCTGATGCTATAATTAAGCATGTGGGGGTGCGATAATATGGACGTTAGTCAGTATCTTGAGATTTTTATTGATGAAACAAAAGAGCATTTGCAGACATTGAGTGACCAGTTAATGATCCTGGAACAGGAACCGGAGAACATGGATACCATTAATGAGATATTCCGTGCAGCCCATTCATTAAAGGGAATGGCCGGTACAATGGGATATAAGCGCATGCAGCGTCTTACTCACGATATGGAAAATGTTTTTCAGGAGATCCGAAGCGGCAATATGAAGGTGCAGCCTGAATTGGTGGATGTCTTGTTCCGCGGTTTAGATGCTCTGGAAGGATATCTTGCCAATATTTTGGATTCTGCGGATGAGGGAACAGAGGAAAATCAGGACATTATCAATGCACTGAATGATATTGTAGAAAAAGGAACAGGAAAAGCCGGTGATAAAAAAGAACAGGCCGGAGCAGTGGAAAAAGACAACGTTTCTGAACAGCAGACAGGACCGTTATACGAAACCATTTCTATATCAGATTATGAAATTCATACTTTTGAAAAAGCCAAAGAGGAAAATCTTAATATATTAGGAATTACGGTATATCTTCAGGAAACCTGTATATTGAAAGCTGCAAGAGCTTTTCTGGTATTTAAAGCATTGGAGGAGCTTGGAGAAGTTATGAAGGCAGTTCCTGATGTTCAGGATATTGAGGATGAGAAATTTGACCTGAATTTCAGCCTGATTTATTTCACAAAGGAAAGTGCGGATACTGTAAAAAAAGCAATTGAAAATGTTTCTGAAATAAAGGAAGCAATTGTAGGCGATTTTAAACTGCCTAAAACCGGAGAAACCAAAAGTGTGGAACAGCAGCCGGAAGCTCCGAAGCAGGGAGAGACCAAAAATACAGGTGCGGCTGCAGTTCAGAAAGAACAGAAATCGGAAACTGCAAAGAAGACGGAAAAGAAAAATTCTAAGCCTGCAGTGGGCAGAACAGTACGTGTTGACATTGAAAAGCTTGATGTTTTGATGAATCTGGTCAGCGAGCTTATCATTGCCAAAAACGGTCTTGTGTCCATCAGCTCAAATGCACAGAATACAAGAAATGACAATAGCTTCAACGAACAGATCGAGTATTTGGAGAGCGTAACAACAAATCTTCATGAGTCTGTAATGAAGGTTCGAATGGTTCCGATTGAAAGTGTTGTGAGCCGTTTTCCTCGTATGATCAGAGATCTGAGCAAAAAGCTTGGTAAGAAAATGGAACTGCATATGAGTGGTGAAGATACAGAACTGGACCGCACGGTTATTGATGAGATCGGTGATCCGTTGCAGCATTTGCTTCGTAACTCAGCGGATCATGGTCTGGAAAGCAATGAAGAGAGAGTGGCTCTCGGAAAATCTGAGGTTGGAAATATCTGGCTGAATGCGTACCAGGATGGTAATAATGTAAATATTGAGGTTCGCGATGATGGTGCAGGAATCAATATTGAAAAAGTCAAAAATAAAGCTTTGGATAAGGGAACCATCACTCCGGAGCAGGCTGAGGTGATGACCGATAAGGAAGTGATCGATCTGTTGTTCCAGCCTAGCTTTTCGACTGCAGAAAAGATCACGGATATATCAGGCAGAGGTGTTGGACTTGATGTAGTTAAGACAAAGATAGAGGGACTTGGTGGAAATATTGAGTGCCGGTCCGTTGTGGGTGAGGGAAGCAGTTTTATCATTCATCTTCCGTTGACTCTTGCGATCATTCAGGCTTTGATGGTTGAATTAGGCACAGAGAAATATGCGATTCCTTTAGGCAGTATTCAGACGATCGAGGATATTCCTTTGGCTGATATTAAATATGTTCAGACAAAAGAAGTTATTAATCTTCGCGGGACGGTTATTCCTTTGATCAGACTGGATCAGATCCTCGATGTGGAGAGTACCGGTGAGGAACAGGAGAGTCTCACGGTGGTTATTGTTAAGAAGGGTGACAAGCAGGCGGGACTTGTTGTAGATAATTTGATCGGACAGCAGGAGGTCGTTATTAAGTCAATTGGAAGCTATATTAACTGCAGCAAGATCATCAGCGGAGCAACAATCCTTGGCGATGGAGAGATCGCATTGATTTTGGAGGTTAATACGCTGGTATAGAAATTGGTGGATTTATGTCTGGCGGTTTGTTTTTAACCGCTGCAAATGGCAGAGATACAAAATTTTGTGCCTGCAGTCTGAAGTTTACAGGTACAGGAAAGGTATGGTTATTGATATGGATAACAATTATGTACAGAATCTGGATACAGTGGGTGATGAGAAACAATATATCGTAGTATGTCTTGGATCAGAACAGTATGGTATTGATATACAGTATGTTGACAATATTGTAAGAAAGCAGCGGATCACAAGGGTTCCAAAGGCACAGCATTATTTTAAGGGTGTGATCAATCTCCGTGGAGAGGTCATTCCGGTAATGAGCCTGAGACTGAAATTTGATTTGGAGCCGGACGAATATACGAATAATACGAGAATTATCATAATTAAATTAGAGCAGCATTCAGCTATTGGGATCATTGTAGATAAAGTAAAAGAGGTAGTTACTTTGTCAGAAGATCTGATCGACAGACCGACTACAGACAGCACGGCAGATGCCCGTATTCAATATCTTAGTGGTATTGGTAAACAGCCGGATGGGTTGATCTCCCTGTTAAATATTGCCACTGTAGTTAATGAGAGAGAAACCGCATAATAAAAGGCAGATAAGAGGTGGTATCAATGCAGATTGATGAAGAGAAAATGGATGATATGGAATTTGATATCCTGACAGAGATAGGAAATATTGGTGCGGGAAATGCCACTACAGCACTGGCAAAGCTGATCAATGAGAGGGTTGACATGCATGTCCCGAAAGTTGAGCTTCTTGCCTTTAAAGATCTCGCTGAGATCATTGGCGGGGCAGAAACATTAGTGGCCGGAATATTATTAAGCCTGGAGGGTGATGTAGAGGGATCCATGTTGTTTGTTTTGGAAAACAGTGCTGCACATCATTTAGTACATAAGCTGATGGGATCTGACGGAAGTGAGGTGACAGCGCAATTTACAGAAATGGAATTGTCTGCATTACTTGAGATAGGAAATATTATTTCAGGAGCTTATCTGACTGCAATTTCACAAATGACAAATTTGAGTATCATACAGACTGTGCCAAGTCTGGCAGTAGATATGGCTGGGGCAATATTAAGTGTACCGGCCATAGAATTTGGAAAACTCGGTGATAAGGCATTATTGATCGAATCACAATTCAAGGATGAAGAAATTAATGTTTGTGGGTATTTCATCCTGATACCTACATTAGATTCTTATACACATATTTTAAAGTCATTGGGAATGTAGGTGGGAAAATGGAAGGAATGATGATCAAAGTAGGAATGGCCGATGTAAATGTCTGCCATTCCCCGGATGCAATCACAACATTGGGTCTGGGGTCTTGTGTAGGTGTTGCATTATATGATAAAGCAGCCAAAGTTGCAGGATTAGTCCATGTAATGCTTCCGGATAGTACAAAAGTACGTCAGAATCAGAATAGAGCTAAATTTGCAGATACGGGGATTGATCTGCTGATCGAAATGCTTCAGAAGGAAGGGGCTAATCGGGCTATGTTGACAGCCAAAATTGCCGGTGGAGCACAGATGTTTGCATTTGGCAGCAACAATGATATGCTCCGTGTAGGAGAAAGAAATGTTGATGCGGTGAAAGCTAAATTAAAAGAGCTGGGTATCCGGATCCTTGCGGAGGACACCGGAGCAAATTATGGACGTACTGTAGAATTTTATCCGGAAAATGGTGACTTTATCATCAAATCAGTTGGTAAGCCGGTGAAAAAAATCTAAACCGACAGGTTATCCTAATGGGAGGAGCATTGTGAAGACAGAGTATATACCAAAGGTTATAACACTTCTGGCAGGAGCTGTTGTATGTATTGTATCAATCATTAATCATATGGATACGACATATAGTCTTGAGGTACTGCTTGCGGCTCTTATTATATTTTATATAATTGGTTGTCTGACACGTCGTATCATTGAAAAGGTCATTACAGGAAACCGTTTTGTCAAAGAAGTGAACGATGAGATCATAAAAGAAGCCGAAGAAGAGAACGCCGGACAGCAGGAGGAAAATGCTGAGGAATAAATGCTATAGGGGAATGAGGGGATCTTCATGGACGATAATGAAAAGAAGGTTTTGTGGGAGGAGTATATTAAATCTCGTAATGCAAAATTAAGAGAGAAATTGATCATAGAATATGCACCCTTAGTCAAGGTAGTTGCGGGACGGATGGGAATGTATCTGGGATATACGGTAGAATATGATGATTTGGTTGGCTATGGCGTGTTTGGATTGATCGATGCGATTGATAAATTTGAATTAACAAAGGGCGTTAAATTTGAAACATATGCCAGTTTAAGGATACGTGGAGCGATTCTGGATCAGATACGCAAATTAGACTGGATTCCACGAACACTAAGGCAGAAGCAGAAAAAGCTTGATGCTGCCATGAGTGAATTAGAAACGATGCTTGGAAGGGCTCCGAGCAGTGAAGAAATTGCACAAAAAATGGAAATAACCGTTGAGGAATTGGAGGGACTGCTTAATCAGACACAGATTGCCAGTCTTGTTTCTCTGGATGAATATTTAGAACAGGGAAGTGAAGTGCGTGTGGATGCCGGAAACAGACAGACATTTCAACAGCCGGAGCAGGTAATGGAACGCCAGGATCTTAAAAGACTTTTGGCGGAAGCGATCAATACACTGACGGAAAAAGAGCAAAAAGTGATTGCTTTATATTATTTTGAAGAACTTACGCTAAAAGAGATCAGTAATATTTTGGAGGTTTCTGAATCAAGAGTTTCCCAGCTTCATACAAAATCTCTGCGTAAGATGAAGGAAAAATTAGGTTCTCAAAATATGGGTGTTTTTGGAATATGGAATATATAAAAAGTTGCCGATCAGCTACGGCAGCTTTTTCAAGCTATGCAGAGTATAAGGAGTGAGAAAATATGAAGAGAAATGCTTTTTTTCAGCTGATACAGAAAGAGGATGGAATGTACTTAAAATCATATCCGGCATTAGATGGCGGAGAGCCTGTAACCATGGACGATGTCATGCTTTATTTGGAAAAGAAAAAAATAATGGATGTACAGGTGGAGGATATTGCTGTTTTTATCGCTGATGCTGCGGAGCAAAAGAATGCAGAGCAGAAAATATTACCGGAGGCTGGTCTGACAGAAAATGAATTTCCCATCATTACAATAGATCCTCAAAAGAGATTTGCAAAGATTCGTCTGTATCCGCCATCAAATAAAGGGAGGCGGTTGTCTCCGGAGGAAATTTTGGATCGTATCAGACAGTGTGGTATTACGACGGGAATTGTTACAGAAAACATAAAACTTCTGCTAAAAGCCAGATTATATTGTACAGATATATTGATTGCAAAGGCAGTTCCACCAGTTGAGGGAAGCGATGCAGAGATTACATATCATTTTGATGTTGATAAAACCTGTACACCTACCATGGATGAAAACGGAAATGTAGATTTTCATCAGCTGGACATGATTGAAGGGGTTAGTGAGGGGCAGCTTCTGGCAACGCTGCGTGCGGCGGATATTGGACAACCGGGAACGGATGTGATGGGAGGATTACTGAAACCCCGCAAGGTCAAACAACTGACCTTGAAACATGGAAAAAATATACATCTGTCAGAGGATAAATGTGAGATGTATTCAGATGTGGCAGGAAATGTTACGTTGGTAAATGATACGGTCTTTGTATCAGATCAATATGAGGTACCTGCAGATGTCGGACCATCGACAGGGGATATAGAGTATGATGGTTCTGTTGTTGTTAAAGGAAATGTTTTGACAGGATATAAGATAAAGGCTGCGGGGGATATTACGGTAAACGGCGTAGTGGAAGGTGCGGAACTCATCACGGAAGGTAAGATTGTCTTAAAAAGAGGGATTCAGGGAAAAGGAAAGGCAAAAATGCAGGCACAGGGGGACGTGATCAGCAATTTTATAGAGAGTGCAAGTGTAGTTTCAGGCGGCAGGATCATGACCGATGCCATCATGCATAGTGATATCATTGCGGAGGATGATGTATTGGTAAAAGGAAAGAGAGGACTGATCGCAGGAGGAAGCGTCAAGACAAAGACAAGAATAGAAGCAAAAACACTTGGTTCTACAATGGGGACTATGACCGTTCTGGAAGTGGGAATTGATCCTAAGGTAGTGGAAAGATACCATCTGATCGAAAAGGAGATGGATGGACTGCAAAAAGAAAAAGAGACACTTTTCCAAAATCTTAAATTATTGAAAAAGAGACTGGAAACGCGTGGAAAACTTGATGAAGAGAAAATGGCAGGTATGAAAAAATCAGCTGACCGCATCAATGCGATCAATGTCGAAATGGAGAAACTAAAAAACGAGAGCGATATTCTGGAAGAGGAATTAAAGAAAAAAGACAGTGGAAAGATAATTGCTGAAAACATTGCATACCCAGGGGTTAAAATGACGATTTCTACGGTAACGAACAGTATCAAGTCAGAAGTCCAGCACAGTGCTTTTGTACGTGACGGGGCAGATATACGTGTACGTGCCATATAAGGGAGGGATAGCCTATGTCATTGTCAATAGATTATATAACAATGCCGCCAAAATCTCAGGAAGTATCGCAGATACAAAAAGGAGAGCAGGTCAAATATGAACAGTCCCAGCAACAGGTTGAATCGCAGTTTCAACAACAGATTCACCAAAATTCCCACCAGACAGTGCGTCGTAAAAAAGCAGAAAATGAGGAGTATACTTACGATGAACGCAGGGGAAAAGGCAATGGGAGAAAAAAAGAACAAAAAAAGAATAATAATAAAGAAAAGCAGACAGATGAAATATCGCAAAGAGATCCGATGTCTGGCGGAAGCTTTTTTGATATGAAAGTATAAGCAACAAAGACTAAAAACAGTATAAGGAAGTTATTGTATGATTATTTTAGAAATAATATTGGTTATTATCGGTATTACTGCGGTGGCTGCAAGCTACAGGGTCATGGATAGCAGCCCGGCATCAAATGCCAGAGAGCGTCTGGAAGACGAAAAAACAGATGCAGAAAGGGAAATAAAAGAAATTAATAAGCTGCAAAAAGAGCTTGAAAAATATAAAGAAGAGATAAAAGAATATACTTCAGAGGAATTAAGTCGTCTTTCCAATGAAAAGATCATGGGGATGAATGAATATTCAGAGGATGTCCTGGACCGGATCAGCAAAAATCATGAAGAAGTTGTATTTCTTTATAATATGTTACAGGAAAAGGAAGAAGAGATAAAAGATTTAGTGCATCATGTTGATTCGGTCAAAGCGTTGATACATGATGAGACATCACAAGAGTACCAAAAGATGACAGAGGCATTGGAAATGCTCAAGAACAGCCGGATCGCATTGGAGAACGGAACAAGGGAAGAGACGGATGAGAAAATGTCTGTGCCGACGCAGGAACTCCATAGTACGCAGGCTGAAAAGCTTGCAAAGGCAGCAGAAAAAAAGAGTGCACCGGAAAGCTTAGAAAAAGGGCGGTTTGCAGATGAAGCGGATGTGGAATCAGAAGAGGATCAGGAAAGGGCAAATCATAATAAGGAGATTGTAAAATTATATAAAGAGGGACATTCTGTATTGGAGATTTCCAAAATGCTGTCTTTGGGACAGGGAGAAGTTAAGTTTGTAATTGATCTGTATGAGAACCGTTGATCAGGAAATGGAGGAAATTATGGATAAAAAATCCTTTTTACGTGGATTTGGAGCAGGAGTGCTTTTTGCTACATTGATCCTTGGAATATCCTGCTTGATCAGGACATCGGATGCTTCTGTGATCAAAAAGGCAAAACAGCTTGGTATGACATATGCCGGACAGGAAGAAACGCTCTTTTCTTCTTCGAGTCCCTCCAGCCGTGGAGCAGTAAGCACCGGAAAAGATGCTGCAAGCAGATCAGGGAAAGAAGATCAGGAAAATTCTGCTCCTAAAAAGCAGAATAACAAGGCAAAAGAAACACAGGCACCGGATAAAACAATTCAAAAGAAAGAAACTGATCAGAAAGAGTTTGACACAGAAAAAAAGAAAATAAAAAAAGATTTTGAAAAATCAGAAAAAGAATTAACGATCCGGGCGGGAGAATGGTCCGCACAGGTTAGCAGGAAATTAGAAGAGATGGATATAATTGATGATGCAAAGGCGTTCGATGCGTATATGGAAAAGAATGGATACAGCAGCAGGATAAAGGCGGGAGATTATAGCATTTCCCAGGGGGACGACTTTGAAAAGATTGCAAAGGAGATAACATCAAAATGAGATTTCGACCATGTATAGATATTCATAACGGTTCCGTAAAGCAGATCGTAGGAGGAAGTTTGAAAGATGTGGGAGATCAGGCAGAAAATAACTATGTATCGCAATACGATGGTGCATATTATGCAAAAATGTATAAGAAAGACGGATTTACGGGCGGACATATCATATTGTTAAATCCCCGAGAGAGTGAATGGTATCAAAAGGATATTAAACAGGCTTTGGGAGCATTGCAGGCATATCCCGGGGGGATGCAGATTGGTGGAGGCATTTGTCTTGAAAACGCACAGGACTTTTTGGAGATGGGAGCCTCACATGTTATTGTGACATCATATGTGTTCCGAAATGGCATCCTTGACTATGACCGATTGAAAAAACTGGTATCAAAAGTCGGGAAGAAGCATCTTGTTTTGGATCTCAGCTGCCGTAAATATGCAGATGGTTATTATATTATGACAGACCGCTGGCAAAAGAAAACGCAGATATGCCTTAATGAACAAACCGTGGATGATCTCAGAAACTATTGCGACGAATTTCTCATTCATGCAGTAGATGTCGAGGGAAAACAAAATGGTGTTGAAAGATCATTGATCTCTTTTTTGGGACAGCTTTCAGAATGTACAGTTACTTATGCAGGAGGAATACATGGCAGAGAGGATCTTGAGTATATAGAAAAGCTCGGAAACGGACAATTAGATTTTACGATCGGCAGTGCATTGGATCTGTTTGGTGGCAGTCTGCCATACAAAGATATGCAGAACTACCGATAAAACCCGATATATCAGGAAATGAAAATTAATTGCCACATTTACATAAAGATTTTACCGGGAATTGTTACAAATATTACATGGCAGCATATGCTTATTATGTTAATGAAATAATATATGATAATTTGAATGAAAATTGCAAGGGAAATGCGGAAAAATATATACAAATTGCACAATAAATTAAAGGCAAAAAAACAAGTCGAAATATAGATGTTGCAAAATGGGTTGATTTTTTAAAATAATGTGATATAATTGTTACATAAGTGTTAAGCAACTTGCCGAAGGAGAAGGAACATCCAGCATGTTTGCTTTCATTCAGGAGGTTATCATGAAATTTAAAAAAACTGCAACACTTGTTTTAATTGCATTTTTGATTATTGGTTTTTCAAAAAATTCCATATCAGTTGCGGCCAAGGCTTCAGCAGCAACATCAAAATCCGCTGTTACTGCAAAATCTGACAAGAAAAAGGCAGTAAAAAAATCCAAAAAGAAAAACAAAAAGAAATCATATACAAATGCAGAGCTTCGTCTGATGGCATCAATTATTAATTGTGAAGCAGGTGGAGAGAGTTTCCAGGGAAAGATGGCTGTCGGGATCGTAGTAATGAACCGTGTTTCATCAAAGGCATTTCCCAATACTGTTCGCAAGGTTATTTATCAAAGAGGACAGTTTTCACCGGTTCGCAATGGAATATTAAATAAAAGATTGCGACAGTATGATGCCGGAAAAACAAACAACAGTCAGTGGAAAGAGTGTATCAAGGCTGCAAAACAGGCATTAAACGGACAGAGTTATATAATGTATCGTGGAAATAAAAAGAATTTTAATAGTTTTCATTTTTTCAGTGTATATCTGTCGGGGGCGAGATTCCGTTTAGGCGGACATCGTTTTAAATAAAGCGAAAACAGGCGTTATGCCTTTCCGAAAATGTTGTATAATTTTCGGAGATGCCGATATTTATACAATTCAGACCAAAAGGGGACGGGATCGTCCCTTTTTTGATTTGCCGGGTCTTTTGATAGATTCATGGAAAGCGGCAAAAATCTGTAAAAAAAATGTCTTTGCGAAAACGATTTAATGTGGTATGATATAAAAAGTATTTTTGTCACCAAAGGAGGAGACACAGTGAATAAAGAGTTAGATAACATGACAGAGGAGACTGAAGTAGTTTCCCACAATTTTATCGAAAATATCATTGATGATGATATTAAAGAGGGAAGATGCAAGAAGGTTGTGACCAGATTTCCACCGGAACCAAATGGATATCTGCATATCGGTCATGCTAAGTCCATTCTTTTAAATTCCGGTTTGGCGGACGAGTATAATGGAACGTTTCATCTGCGTTTTGATGATACGAATCCAATGAAAGAGAAGACAGAATTTGTCGAATCGATCATGGAGGATGTAAAGTGGATATGTGGTGATCTTGATCCTGCACAGATATATTATGCATCTGATTATTTTGATCAGATGTACGAGTGTGCCGTAAAGCTTATCAAAAAGGGAAAAGCTTATGTATGTGATCTGTCTGCGGATGAGATCAGAGAGTATCGTGGTACGCTGACAGAACCCGGAAAGGAAAGTCCGGATAGAAACAGATCTGTCGAAGAAAACCTTGATTTGTTTGAACGGATGAAAAATGATGAATTTGAGGATGGAGAAAAGGTGTTGAGAGCCAAGATTGATATGGCATCACCGAATATAAATATGCGAGATCCGATCATTTATCGTGTCGCACACATGAACCATCACAATACAGGCGATAAATGGTGCATTTATCCTATGTATGATTTTGCACATCCGATAGAGGATGCCATAGAGGGGATCAGTCATTCAATATGCACTTTGGAGTTTGAGGATCACAGACCATTATATGATTGGGTAGTCAGAGAACTTGAATTTGAAAATCCGCCAAAGCAGATAGAATTTTCAAAATTATATCTGACAAATGTGGTCACAGGAAAAAGATATATCAAAAAACTGGTGGAAGAGAAGATTGTAGATGGATGGGATGATCCGCGTCTTGTATCTATCGCTGCATTGAGAAGGCGGGGGTTTACTCCGGAATCAATCAGAAAATTTATGGAGCTGTGCGGGGTTTCAAAATCACAGAGTTCTGTAGATTATGCAATGCTTGAATATTGTATCCGTGAGGATCTGAAGCTGAAACGTCCCCGCATGATGGCAGTGCTTGATCCTGTAAAACTTGTTATTACAAATTATCCTGAAAATGAAATCGAATATCTCGATGTGTCCAATAATCAGGAAAATGAAGAAATGGGGACAAGAAAGGTTCCATTTGGTCGGGAATTATATATTGACAGAGAGGACTTTATGATAGAACCTCCGAGAAAATATTTCCGTTTATATCCTGGAAATGAAGTACGTTTAATGAATGCATATTTTGTTACATGTACGGATTATGTTACAGACGAAAATGGGAATGTGACAGAGATTCATTGTACCTATGATCCGGAGACAAAGAGTGGATCAGGTTTTAATGCACGTAAAGTAAAAGGAACCATTCACTGGGTTTGCGCTGAAACAGCACAACAGGCAGAGGTTCGTCTTTACGAAAATATTGTAGATGAGGAAAAGGGAGTTTACAATGAGGATGGAACGATCAATCTGAATCCGAATTCCCTGACGGTTATGGAGCATTGTTTTGTTGAGCCGGCTCTGGCTGAGGCAGAACCAATGGAAAGTTTCCAGTTTGTACGTCATGGATATTTCTGTGTGGATTCTAAGGATTCATCGGAGGATCATTTGGTATTTAACCGGATCGTATCCTTAAAGAGCTCTTACAAACCAAATAAATAATGATTTAAAGTGCCATTAAGAAATGGGGGATTTACATGAAGGGAATTTTTTCAGGGCTTGATAAGCTTGGTCTGGGAAAATTGGAGAAGGTGGAAGTATTTGAAAACGATAGCAAAAAAGAAGGAGAAAAAAAGGCTGCAGAGAAAACAGCAGCTCTGACAGAAGCAGATTTTCTTTTTGAAAAGACATATATATGTCCGGTTTGTGATAAGGAATTTCATTCCAAGAAGGTACGAACAGGAAAAGTAAAGCTTTTGGCAGCCGATACGGATTTGCGTCCCAAGTATCAGCATGTAGACTGTCTGAAATATGATGCTGTTGCATGCCCGCATTGTGGTTATGCTGCTTTGGACAGGTTTTTCAAATTTATGATGCCGGCACAGGCGAGACTGATCAGAGAAAATATATCTGCCAATTTTAAGGGGCTTCCGGCTACCGATAATATTTATACGTATGATGATGCCTTGGAGAGACATCAGCTTGCTTTGTTAAATACAGTGATCAAAAAGGCAAAGGAGAGCGAGAGGGCTTATACCTGCCTGAAAATGGCATGGATATGCCGCGGCAAGGCAGAATCTCTTCCAGAGGAAACACCGGACAGAAAGAAACAGCTTGAGGAGCTTCATGCACAGGAAAAGGAATTGTTAGAGAATGCATATACCGGATTTCAGGCAGCATTTTCCAAGGAGACATTTCCAATGTGTGGAATGGATGAGGTGACTGTAAGTTATCTTTTGGCCGAGCTGGCACGTAGAATAGGAAAATATGAAGAATCAAGCCGTTGGATTTCCAGAGTGCTGATATCCAGAGAGGCAAATGAGAGAATAAAAAATAGAGCAAGAGAAATCAAGGAACTTCTGAATAAAGATAAAGAACATAAATAATCTTATCCGATATCTATAATGATTATTAAAGACTCTCCGAAAAGCAGTTTCATGCTTTTTGGGGAGTCTTTTAGTGTATAGGAAAACGCTGTTTTGCCTTTTTTAGTGTATAGGAAAATGCTCGTAACATAGTGGGAAGCCAACGAGAATTGCGAAGCAATTCTTGGAGGGCAAAACGCTGGTTTTGCCCTTTTTCATGGGAGAATACTGTTTGTTTTTGTCATACTGCGTGGAAGTGCATCCTTGGAATTTTTCCATGGTTTATCCTCATTGCGGTAGTCAAATTTGTCGGTGAACCATTCGAGATCATCGGTAACCCGCTGCATATTTGTTAGATAGACTTCATTGAGTGTTTCAATAAATTCAGGAAGTCTTTTACCGGACAGATTTAAAGGAGCTGATTCGTAAAGCATACCGAAGTGCTTTGTACAAAATCCTTTTGAAGCCGCAAATTTTTGACGAAATTCTTCATCGTGTTCATAACAGTGATAGATAGTTGCAAGGTAACGGGAAAAGATGCGGTCTATCCTATTGCATATGTAGCAGGAAGTGTTCAAAGTATGGATATAATCAACAACCGGAGATTCGTTTTCCGTTTTTTTGGAAAAGAGTCCTTTTTTGGCTGGTTTATCAGAGGATAAAAGTTCTTTGAGATCACGATTTGTGCGTTGCATATGTGTATGGAGGATCAGGGCAAGTCCCAGACGGTTCTGATGTTTATATAATTGCTTGACATGATGGCTGCAGAAACCAATCTTGTTTGTTTCCATTCGGATGTCATCCTCCATATAACTTGGTCCCATAGTAAATTCAATGGCATCCCGTTCCAGAGAGTCATACATGGAACAAACGGGGCATTCACATTCCACAGCAAAAGCGTCATTTACCGGAATTGTATAAAGCTGTTCTCTCATTATAAAATCTCCTTTTTATAAATCATGTTTATTATCTGATGTTTTCAGAGGTTGTTCCAAAAGATAGAATTCTTTTGTTTGATTGATCAATAAAATTATATAGTAATATGTAGAAAAGGTCAAAGAAAACGGAAAAAAGAGATTAAAAGAGAAAAAAATATTATAATAAAGAAAAAAGAAGAATATAATGAAAATATAAAGATTTACTTGCTTGGAAAACTTGCAGAAAAAAAGGAAATGCAATATATTATGTTTATGGTTAGCACTCAGATAAAGTGAGTGCTAATAGATAATAAGCCAATAAGGAGGTCATTTTCATGAAATTAGTACCATTAGGTGACAGAGTTGTTTTAAAACAGTTGGAAGCAGAAGAGACCACAAAATCCGGCATTGTTCTTCCGGGAAATGCACAGGAAAAACCACAGCAGGCAGAGGTT
This sequence comes from Lachnospiraceae bacterium, assembly GCA_022774505.1. Taxonomy (GTDB): domain Bacteria; phylum Bacillota; class Clostridia; order Lachnospirales; family Lachnospiraceae; genus Jutongia. The sequence continues at coordinate 21,223 of JALFLW010000085.1, read as the reverse complement.
ATTGCTGTTGGACCGGGTGGAGTTGTTGATGGAAACGAAGTAAAGATGGAAGTTGCAATTGGCGATAAAGTAATTTACTCAAAATATGCAGGAACAAATGTTAAGCTTGAGGACGAAGAGTATATTATTGTCCGCCAGAATGATATTGTAGCCAAAGTTGAGGCTTAATTGATCATTAAAATGCATATTTATAATAAAGATTGGAGGATTCATTCATATGGCAAAGGAAATTAAATTTGGCGCTGATGCCAGAGCTGCTTTGGAAGCAGGCGTTGATAAACTTGCAGATACTGTTAAAGTTACATTAGGACCTAAAGGAAGAAATGTTGTACTGGATAAGTCATTTGGTGCACCACTTATCACGAATGATGGTGTCACGATTGCAAAGGATATAGAGCTTGAGGACGGGTTTGAAAACATGGGTGCCCAGCTTGTAAAAGAGGTTGCTACAAAGACAAATGATGTAGCAGGAGATGGTACAACTACAGCTACTGTGCTTGCACAGGCAATGGTAAATGAGGGAATGAAGAACCTTGCAGCCGGTGCTAATCCGATCATTCTCCGTAAAGGAATGAAAAAGGCATGCGATTGTGCAGTAGAATCTATCGCTGCTATGAGTTCCAAGGTGACAGGCAAGGATCAGATCGCACGTGTTGCTGCTATTTCAGCAGGGGACGACAGTGTTGGTGAGATGGTTGCAGATGCTATGGAAAAAGTATCAAATGACGGTGTTATTACCATTGAAGAATCAAAGACAATGCATACAGAGCTTGATCTTGTAGAAGGTATGCAGTTTGACCGAGGTTATGTATCAGCTTATATGTGTACAGATATGGATAAGATGGAAGCAAATCTTGACAATCCATATATTCTGATAACCGATAAGAAGATTTCCAATATTCAGGAAATCCTGCCATTATTGGAAGAAATCGTTCAGAGTGGTGCAAAGCTTTTGATCATTGCTGAGGATGTTGAGGGCGAGGCTTTGACAACACTTGTTATTAACCGCTTAAGAGGTACATTTAATGTGGTAGCCGTAAAAGCTCCTGGCTATGGAGACAGAAGAAAGGCAATGCTGGAGGATATAGCAATTCTTACCGGAGGTACAGTAATCTCTGATGAGGTTGGTCTTGACCTGAAAGAGACTACACTGGATCAGCTTGGCCGTGCTAAATCCGTAAAGGTTCAGAAGGAAAATACAGTTATTGTTGACGGAGCAGGTGATCAGGCTGCAATTTCAGCACGTATTTCACAGATTAAGGCTCAGATTGAGGAGACAACTTCTGACTTCGATCGTGAGAAGCTTCAGGAAAGACTTGCTAAGCTTGCAGGCGGCGTTGCAGTAGTACGTGTTGGTGCTGCTACAGAAACAGAAATGCAGGAAGCTAAGCTTCGTATGGAAGATGCACTGGCTGCTACGAGAGCTGCAGTAGAAGAGGGAATTATCTCAGGTGGTGGATCTGCTTATATCCATGCATCCAAGAAAGTTGCTGAAATGGCAGCAAAATTGGAAGGTGATGAGAAGACAGGTGCAAATATCATCTTAAAGGCATTGGAAGCTCCGTTATTTACGATTGCATACAATGCAGGTCTTGAGGGTGCTGTTATCATTAATAAGGTACGTGAATCCCAGCCGGGTGTTGGTTTTAATGCATTGACAGAGGAATATGTAGACATGGTTCAGGCTGGTATCGTTGATCCGGCTAAGGTTACAAGAAGTGCTCTTCAGAATGCGACGAGTGTGGCATCGACACTTCTTACTACGGAATCTGTTGTTTCAAGCATCAAAGAAGATGCTCCTGCAATGCCTGCAGGCGGAGCTCCGGGAATGGGAATGATGTAAACAGCAAAACCTGCAATTTCACGGAAGAAGTTTTTTAGAAACTGTATAAAACCTGAATAAGGTGAAAGGATAGCTATGTATAACGAGGGACTGTATTCAGACACATATGTACATTCCCGGTTGACACAGCAGGAATTGATGCGTAGGCGGCTTATGTTGGCCGCCTGCGTTGTTTTACCGGTTCTTGCATTAGTGGTTTTGCCGGGTGTATTAAAGATTCTGGGGCTTTTGGCGTCAGTAGTTATAGATATTATCATAATCTATTTTCTGCCAAATCCTCATATTGATTTTGAATATGTTTTTGTGGATGGTCAGATAGATTTCGATAGGATCATTGCAGAAAATGCTAGAAAAAACATGTGCAGAACAGATTTGGAAAAAGCAGAAGTAGTTGCTCCGGAAGGGTCACATTATCTGGATGCTTTTCAAAATCTGCCTATACAGGATTATTCATCAAGAAATGAAGAAGACCGTCAGTACATCATTGTGGCAAAAGGAGAAAAGGGCAATATCAAGATTCGTTTTACGCCTGATGAAAGATTACTGGATCAGATGAAGACAAAGTCTCGGAGTAAGATTAAAGATGAATAAAATATGAACAAACAGTAAAATGAGGTTGAATTTTGGTCAAATTGATTAAAATTTAGCCTCTTTGTTGTTGACAATTACTATAAAAAAGGTGTATAATTTTTCAAATATTTGATCTTTGTTTTTAACACGCAGGAATACCCCCTGCGTGTTTCATAATACATAAAATGATAAGGAGGACAATAAAATGGGTAAGATTATTGCTGAAGGAATTACCTTTGATGATGTGCTTTTAGTACCTCAATATTCAGAAGTGATCCCTAATCAGGTGTCTTTAGAGACACATCTGACAAAATCTATCAAGTTAAACATTCCTATGATGAGTGCCGGAATGGACACAGTTACAGAGAACCGTATGGCAATCGCTATGGCAAGACAGGGCGGAATAGGTATTATTCATAAGAATATGTCTATTGAGGCACAGGCAGATGAGGTAGATAAGGTTAAGCGTTCCGAGAATGGAGTAATCACAGATCCGTTTTATTTGTCACCAGAACATACATTAGAGGATGCGAATGCATTGATGGCTAAATTTCGCATTTCCGGTGTTCCAATCACAGAAGGAACCAAGCTGGTAGGTATTATTACAAACCGCGATCTGAAATTTGAGACAGATTTTTCAAAAAAGATTTCCGAATCTATGACATCCCGCGGATTGATCACTGCAAAACAGGGAATCACCTTAGAGGAAGCAAAACAGATTCTTTCCGCATCAAGAAAAGAGAAGCTTCCGTTAGTAGATAATGAGGGTAACCTTACAGGGTTGATCACGATCAAGGATATAGAAAAACAGATTAAATATCCTTTGGCTGCCAAGGATGCACAGGGACGTCTTCTGTGTGGAGCAGCAGTAGGCATCACAGCGAATGTACTGGATCGTGTAGCTGCTCTTGCAGAGAAGCATGTTGATTGTATTGTACTTGATTCTGCACATGGACAGAGTAAGAATGTATTAAATTGTGTTAAGATGATCCGTAAGGAATTTCCGGATATGCAGATCATAGCAGGAAATGTTGCTACAGGCGAGGGAACGAGAGATCTTATTGAGGCCGGAGCCGACTGTGTAAAGATTGGTATCGGACCGGGATCAATTTGTACTACCCGTGTTGTTGCCGGTATTGGTGTACCACAGATCACGGCAATTATGGATGCCTATGAAGTCGCTAAAGAATATGGTGTGCCGATCATTGCAGATGGAGGTATTAAATACTCCGGAGATATGACAAAGGCATTGGCAGCCGGTGCAAGTGTATGTATGATGGGCAGTATTTTTGCAGGCTGTGACGAGAGTCCGGGAACCTTTGAATTATTCAAAGGACGTAAATATAAAGTATACCGTGGTATGGGATCTATTGCAGCAATGGAAAATGGAAGCAAGGATCGTTATTTCCAGAGTAATGCGAAGAAGCTTGTGCCAGAGGGCGTAGAGGGACGAGTTGCTTATAAGGGAACTGTAGAAGATACCGTATTCCAGTTGATTGGTGGAATACGTTCCGGTATGGGATATTGTGGTGCAGATAATATTCCGGCACTGCAGGAAAAGGCAAAATTTGTTAAGATTACAGCCGCTTCCTTAAAAGAGAGCCATCCTCATGATATCCATATTACAAAAGAGGCTCCGAATTACAGTATTGAGGAGTAAATAGACAGGTTTTTTGGAAAAAGCTTTTTACAAAAATGCTTAGATAGTCTGTTTTATATCAAAGAAGGGTGCCGGTTTGGCACCCTTCTATAAATATACGGATTTTTAGGATGATAAGATGAAGAAAAGAACAAGAGTAAAAAAGAAGCAGCTTCGCAGGACTATGGTGCTGGTGATCGCCGGAGGGATTGTTGCTGCCGGTATTCTGGCTGTTTTTATGACAGTATCGGGATTTGTATATAATCGATACTTTTCGGAGAAACCGACTGTTGAATATGATAAGATAACTGTCAGCAAACCTGAAATATCAAAAGAATATTTAACTCTTAATCCAAATTCAAGATCAGGAAAAAAATTAAAAAAAGTAAATGGGATCGTCATTCATTATACGGCCAATCCGGGGACCGGGGCACAGGCAAACCGCGACTATTTTGAGGGACGAAAGGATCAGGAGGATACCGTTGAGAATAAGGTAAGCAGCCATTTTATTATAGGAATAAATGGAGAGATTATTCAATGTATCCCATTGGATGAAATTGCATATGCATCGAATGACAGAAATAACAATACAATTTCAATTGAATGTTGTCATCCGGCAAAAAACGGAAAATTTACGAAAAAGACATATCAGTCCCTGGTGCGATTATGTGCATGGTTATGCGACAAATATGAAATATCAGAACGGGAGGATATCATCCGTCATTATGATGTCACGGGAAAGCTTTGTCCGTTATATTATGTAAAACATCCCAAAAAGTGGAAGAAGCTGCAAGGAGATATTTGGAATTGCATTTTAGATAGTCAGTATAAAAAATAAGATGCATTCGGTACATTAATTTTGTGAAAAAAGAATATATATATGATTTATAAAAGGAACACATACATTATTTTGTATGTGTTTTTTTGCATAATAACGAGAAAGATAAGGGAAGATTGTTGATATTGCCATCTTGAAATAGGGAAAACAGCTTGTTATAATGCACTCTACAACAGAGTATTTATTCCATGATCTGATTAGCGGCTATTACAATTCTGTGGGGAGCAGATTAATTGCTGTTCATTTCGTATCACTGTTTTTGCTCATTAAGAAATGGAGGTAATCATGGAAAAAAGCTATATCTTGAAAAGACATATTCTCATATTATTTATTATATTGGTGTCTTCATTTGCGATAGGGATGGGGCGGTATCCGTGTAAGGCGTATGCAGAGAATATAAACGATGTTTCACCAAAGTATATTGGTCAGGTGCATAACCAGGAGGAGAATGGTTTGGCTGTATCGGGTGTCAGTATATCGCTCAATGATTTTGAGACAAATTACTATGCATTTGATGTATGGAAATATTCAAAAAACGGAGGGTGGAATTTTTGGTATGAAAATCTTCAGGGGATTACCAGCACAGAACAGAAGGAAATGATACGGGATATACGGTTTCCGGTCAGTTTCTTTGATAAAGGAGATCCGAGGGGACATATATGGATAAAAGGATCCATTCTGTATGATGATCATTGCAAAAAATTTCCATGCTATTCAATTGAAACCACACGCTATCAACAGGGAAAAATGATCAGCAGAGAATATGAATACAGTACAGATTCGCGTTCGAAGTGGCTGGATTCGCAATATTCTCTGATGACTGCCTTTAAAGAGCGGTGGACTCTACGGCTTGGAACGGGATCGCCGGATCAGATTTCATACATTTATCGGATCCATAATGGTATATTTATCGGAAAAAGTGGCAGTAACGGAGCGGTAGATGTAGAAACAAACGGTGGGACAGTACTTCAGGCTGGTGAAGCATATTATGATGTAGGAGATGGATTTGTTGTCAGGAAACTTCCGGAGATTGTGAGGGAAAGGGACCGCAATGTTTATGTATTAGAAGGTTGGTATACGGCACAGAACGGTGGGACAAAAATCTCGGTGGGGGATTATGTTACACGGGGAGGAAAAATATATGCCCGCTGGAAGGCAGTACCACAGAAATGCGATGTCACTTGTGTCGATATTCTTCAGACACGAAATACGGAGCAGATATTGGGATGCAGTGGTTATGAAGGAGAGTTTGGTGAAACGGTTACCGGCGAGATTGCCGGCTGCAGCACACAATCAGGAATATATTATCCGGGCAGAGATTATATAGGATGTTCAAAGACGATTGTAAAGGCCGAGGGAACCAAGGTTTATCGATACTTCAAAAATTCCCTGAAGACAGTACAATGTCTGGATATCGTTAAGGAGGGACCGGATACGGGACAGCAGCTTGGAAATCATATATGGAATGAACAATATACAAGTATAACAAGTGGTGGAGCAATCGGAGACAACAGACAGGTTGGCAGATATTATGATGGCTATGAATTTACATACAGCACATCCTGTCAGGTAGGACTCGATGGATGCACGGTGTACCGTTATTTTTCACCTATCAAATATAATATTGAATTCATGGCAAACTGCGAATCCGGAGGAAAGATGTCCATGCTTCAGAATTTATATTATGGGCATGATTATCAGCTTACCAGAAATGCATTTATTAATAGAAAAAAGATATTATTTGATCCAAATGCAGAGGATGTAATGTGTGATACCATTTTTCAGATGGTGTATTTAGAATTTATGGGATGGTCTGATTCGCAGGATGGTGGTGTTCTTTATTCCGATGGCAGTACAGTTAACGGGCTGAAAAAAGAAGGTGGAACGATCCGGTTATTTGCTGTGTGGAGTACAAAAGAGATTATGCTTTCAGCACAACCCAAAAGGATGGGATACGAATTTGCCGGGTGGTCAGAAAATGCTGCCGCATCTGCAGGTGAGCGGCAGTTTAAAATTGACAGGGATATAACACTGCATGCTATATGGCAGGCCGCTCCGATAAAATATCATGTAGAATATTACAAACAAAAGCTTGATCATAGTTATGAACTGGCAGTGCAGTATGATTTTTCGGGAAAAACAGGTACTATGGCATCAGTCGGTGACATTCGTGACCTATATCCTGGATTTGTTTTGGATGAAGAATCCTCCAAGATGACCGGGGAAGTAAAAGCAGATGGTTCGCTTGTTTTAAATGCATATTTCCGGAGGGGAGAATACAGTGTACGATTTGATCTCAATGGTGGTCAATTAATATCAGGATCAGATAAACCAATCGAGATAAAGGGGCTGTTTGAAGAAAAACTTATGCTGCCGGAAGTGACTATGACACGGACTGGTTATTCCTTTGCCGGGTGGTCAATTGGCCGTGAAAGTGATGTAGTTGTTGCACATCCCGGAGAGAATTATGCAGTACCAAATCATAATCAGACATTATATGCCAGATGGATTCCAAATACAGACACAGCATATTATATAATTCCTTATTATGAGAATTTAAACGGAACCGGATATATGAAAGGGGAAAAAAATGTTTTTTATGGTACAACGGGTTCAAAGGCAGCAGAGGAGCTATTAAAGCATTATTCTGTTGATACTATTGAAAAGTGTATAAAAAAGATATACGGAGAAGGATATGAGCTCAGTGATGCAAAATCACTGGAAGAAACGATGATAACAGCTGATGGAAATACCTGTATAGAAATCAACTTAAATAGAAAAATGTGTGACATATTGTTTTTTGTCGAAAAAGATCAGGGACAGCAAATCATTACAAGCCAGCAGGTAAAATATGGACAGCAGTATACCATGCCTGAAAGGTTGAAAAATATTGATCAGATCGGCTGCTATATAGATGAAAATAATCAAACTTTATATCCGGGTGATATTGTTATGGTTTCTAAAAATAAAAGATTTAAAATTGTTCAAAAAGGGCTGCTATCTCCGGATTTTCCAAAGACATCAGCGAAAGCGCCTGAAACCACAATGAAACCGGAAAAGACACCATCTGTGGTAAATACAACAACTCCGGTTTCGTATCCACCGGCACAGACAATGATGCCCGGACCGATCTATTCGATGAAACCGGTGGATACGCCACAACCGATCGTCACGCAGCCGGCAGCAAAGAATACAAAGGAACCGGCAGGCAAAGGAAAAGTATCTCCACAGCCTTCCACATCCCCAACGGATGGAATGAGTGTGGTATCAACCTGGGTCGGAAATGACAGTAATAAGATAGCCAAAAAAATCGCAGAGCATGCAGGTGCATCCTTTGTAAAAAAAGGAAAGAAGATCAAAAAGGATGGTATTGTCTATAAAGTTATAGAAAGCAGTATCACGAAAAGGAGTCTTTGTGTTACCGGGATCACAAAAGACAAAAAAGTAGTGAAGATTCCTGCACAGCTGCAGATCAAAGGATACGGATACAAGGTAAAAAAGATTGAGAAAAAGGCATTATCAGGAAAGAAGAATTTACAAAAGATCATTGTTGGAAAGAATATCCAAGAGATCGGGAAAAAAGCTTTTTCAAATAATAAGGGATTGAAAAAGATACTATTTCAAACAACCAAAAAGCCTAAAGTAGCAGCAGGGGCATGGAAAGGATGCAATAGATCATTAAAACTGATATTTGATAAAAAATGTGGTATGATGGTCAGAAAACATATATTAAAGCAGGACCGTTTGATGAAATGATCACTGAATCGGATCCAAAACAATATATCCCGGAAACAATATAGAAATACCAAGACAATATAGGATCACAAAAATAGAAACACAAAAAAGAACTGCCCACACCTAAGCAGTTCTTTTTTGTATGGAAATTGATCCAATTATGCAATCTTATTGACAGCAACTGTCAGACGAGAAATCTTTCTGGAAGCAGTTTTCTTATGGAATACACCCTTGCTGGCAGCCTTATCGATTTCTGAAATTGCAGCAACTAATGCACTGTCAGCTGCAGTCTTATCTTTAGCAGCGATAGCAGCGTCAACCTTTTTGATAGCGGTCTTAACGCTTGACTTAATTGCTTTATTTCTCTCTGCATTTCTGCGATCAACTAAAATTCTTTTCTTTGCTGATTTAATGTTAGCCATTCTCTTTACACCTCCCAATCGTGAAATCTACTGTTTCATCAATTTGTGGACACGGTCACTATGATGTAAACATACTCATATATAATAGGGGATTCCGTGGGGATTGTCAATACATAAATTTCAAAAAAATGCAAAAAATGTTATTAAATATGATAGTTGCTCAGTAAGCTGACAGGCGGTTTGGTGGAATCATCCGTCGGAAAAGGGGGAAACGATGAAAAAAAGGACAGATCTTGCATTGGAGGTAAGAGAAAGCTTTCCGGAGGATGATGTAGAAATTAAAGGAGTGGAGCTGGACGAAAAAACATATTTAGATGGAAGAATACGTCTTACTACGGTGGCGATAAAAAATGAGCAGGGACAGGAACAGATGAATAAGCCTATGGGAAATTATATTACAATTGAGTTTACTTCAAAAGAAAAATATGATGACAAAGAGGAGAAGGAAAAGACCAGAAAAACGGCAGCGGAGATTATAGCACAGACAATCCGTAAATTAGCACCGGATACATGCCGCGTATATCTGGCAGCCGGTCTTGGAAATCGTTTTGCAACACCGGATGCATTAGGCCCCTTTGTCATGGATGATATTTGCGTGAACCGCCATATCCAAAAGTATTTCAAGGATCTATGTGGAAAAAACGAACAAACTCTTTGTGCATTGACACCGGGAGTGATGGGACAGACAGGAATGGAAAGTGGGGAAATCTTAGGAGGGATTATTGAAAAAGTAAAGCCGGGCTGTCTTTTGGTCGTAGATTCCCTTGCCTCCAGAAGTATTAACAGACTATGCCGGACAATCCAGATCACCGATACCGGAATATGTCCGGGAGCCGGGATTGGGAATAACAGAAATGCTTTAAATGAAAATGAATTAAAAATACCGGTTATTGCGATTGGAGTTCCGACGGTTGTGGATGCCTCAACCATTGTGTCAGAGTGTATGGAAAACAGCCTGTTGCGAGAAGGGTATACGATGAAACAGATTGATCTTTTTATCCGCAATTTTTCTGACCGGTCTATGGGCGAATTATTTGTCACACCAAAAGATATTGACGAGCAGATCAGAGATATTGGCAAGATCGTTGCGAGAGGGATTAACGGATTTATTGCCGGGGGAATGTAATATGTGCATGGAATGATGCATAGGATTAAATAGTGCAAAGGTAGACAGTTGTTAGGGGAAAGGTATGTAATAAATTTATGGAAATAGCAATGACACAAAAAAGGAAGATGTTATTTATTATATTCTTTGTTATCGGGACAGGTTGTCTGCTGGCGTTATTATGGAAGCAGGATAGGATCCTTCAAAGAATGAATGTGCAGACAGCCAGAAGCATTGCTCAATTCGGATTTGCCGGGAGCGATACGGTAGCATATTATGACCGGCAGGAGTTGGACATCAAAGAGAAATGGGCAGTGAAGGCGGCGCCGGTGCTGGCGTATCTGTCTGGAGAGCAGGATGGGATCGAGCCACGGAAGGACAAGGATACAAGCAGGTTTGCAATGCTGTATCCCGGGAAAAATACCGGAAAAGGGATATGGAGCGGGGCTGCAGGCCACTGGTATCGTGGAACTGTTTTCCTGGCAGAAGAGAATATGCAGAGGGCGGGAGAAGGTAGTGAACAATCAGATAATATGACTGAAGATGTACAGGAAGCATCTGCAGAGGTTGATGCGGACGCTGCTGTCCTTGACAAGGCATTACAGGAAAATCAAAAATACCGTCAGAGTGAAAAAAAGGAGCAGAAACAGGAAACACTAATTGCCGGAGGCGGGGAAGACAATGACAAAAAAATACAGCATTTGCAAAGGACAATGAGTTTAAATTATTTACTTCGCAATTTCTATATTGTTGATTCATCCACATCTGTTAATAAGAAGATATTTGATGTGGAAGCCTTATTAAACACAGAATTTTCCATGAAAAAGAAAAATCAGCCGCAGATATATATTTTTCATACACATGGAGCTTCTGAACATTTTGCAGACAGTAAGCCCGGTGACAGATCACAGTCCATTGTCGGGGTCGGTACATATCTTTCGGAGATCCTTGAAAAAAAATATGGATATCAGGTCATTCATGATGAAACGGAATATGACAGGATCAATGGAAAGATTGATAGAAATAAAGCATATAATAAGGCGGCAAAGGGACTGAAAAAGACCTTAAAAAAATACCCGTCCATTCAGGTCGTTATCGATCTTCACCGGGATGGTGTAGGCAATAATGTGCACAGATTGACAAAAGTAAATGGGAAAAAAACAGCCCAGATTATGTTTTTTAATGGATTATCAAGGAATCGTAAAGGGGATATACGCTATTTAAGGAATGATAATCTGCAGGCCAATCTGGCCTTTAGCCTTCAGATGAAATTAAAATGCATGGAGCTATATCCCAATCTGGCGAAACCGGTTTATCTAAAGAGTTATCGTTATAATCTTCATATGAGAAAGAGATCCTTGCTGATTGAACTTGGAAATGAAAATAATACGCTCAGTGAGGCGAAAAATGCAATGGATCCATTGGCGAAGGTGCTTGATCAGGTGTTGTCGCAGGATTAGTTTTATGTTACAATGTGCGCGAAGGAAAATGTGCAGAAATGTAATAAAATAATAGAACGAGGTAACAGAAGATGGAACGAATTGATGAATCCCATATTAGGAATTTTTGTATTGTAGCCCATATTGATCATGGTAAATCTACTCTTGCAGATCGGATCATTGAAAAGACAGGACTTCTCACAAGCCGTGAGATGCAGGCTCAGGTTCTTGATAATATGGAGCTGGAACGGGAGAGAGGTATTACGATCAAGGCACAGACTGTGCGGATTGTATATAAGGCAAAAAACGGAGAGGAATATGTTTTTAATCTGATCGATACACCCGGACATGTAGATTTTAATTATGAGGTATCCCGAAGTCTGGCTGCCTGCGAGGGGGCAATATTGATCGTTGATGCAGCACAGGGAATTGAAGCACAGACATTGGCAAATTGTTATCTTGCCTTAGATCATGATCTGGAAATTATGCCGGTCATCAATAAGATCGATCTGCCAAGTGCAGAACCGGAACGGGTAAAAGAAGAGATTGAGGATATTATCGGACTGGATGCATCGGATGCGCCATTGATATCAGCAAAGATGGGAACAAATATTGAAGAGGTTCTGGAACAGATCATTACCAAGATCCCGGCACCGTCAGGAGATATAAATAAGCCGTTAAAAGCTCTGATCTTTGATTCACTATATGATGCCTATAAGGGAGTGATCATATTCTGCCGTATTTTTGACGGATCCGTCAAAAAAGGTCAGGAGATCACAATGATGGCCACCGGAGCCAGGGCAGAGGTAGTTGAAGTAGGAATCTTTGGTGCAGGACAGTTTATTCCGTCAGAGGAGTTGTCAGCAGGGATGGTCGGCTATATCACAGCCAGTTTAAAAAATGTAAGTGACACACGCGTTGGTGATACAGTTACATTGTCAGATAATCCCTGTGATGCCGCCCTTCCGGGTTACAAAAAAGTACAGCCTATGGTATATTGTGGACTGTATCCGGCTGATGGTGCCAAATATGGTGATCTGAGGGATGCTCTGGAAAAATTGCAGCTCAACGATGCTTCGCTGCAGTTTGAGGCAGAGACATCGGTTGCACTCGGCTTTGGCTTCCGTTGTGGATTTTTGGGTCTCCTTCATTTGGAGATCATTCAGGAAAGATTGGAGAGGGAATATAATCTTGATCTTGTTACTACAGCACCGGGTGTTATTTATAAGGTATATAAAACAAATGGTGAGGTTGTAGATGTGACCAATCCATCGAATCTTCCGGATCCGTCGGAGATAGAACATATGGAGGAACCGATAGTTTCGGCAGAAATTATGGTTACTACAGAATTTGTTGGAGCGATCATGAACCTTTGTCAGGAACGAAGAGGTGTTTATAAGGGGATGGAATACTTAGAGGAAACCCGTGCTGTATTAAAGTATGATCTTCCGTTAAACGAGATTATTTATGATTTCTTTGATGCCTTAAAATCACGTTCCAGAGGATATGCCTCTTTAGATTATGAAATGAAGGGCTATGAGCCTTCCCAGCTTGTAAAGATGGATATTTTGATCAACAAAGAGGAAATCGATGCATTATCTTTTATTCTCCATGCAGATACTGCCTATGAGCGTGGAAGAAAAATGTGCGAGAAGTTAAAGAAAGAGATTCCGAGACAATTATTTGAGATTCCGATCCAGGCTGCAATAGGAAGCAAGATCATAGCGAGAGAAACCGTCAAGGCTATGCGCAAGGATGTACTGGCAAAATGTTATGGAGGAGATATTTCCCGTAAGAGAAAGCTTTTGGAAAAGCAAAAGGAAGGAAAGAAGCGGATGCGTCAGTTCGGTAATGTAGAGATTCCGCAGCAGGCATTCATGTCCGTCTTAAAATTAGATGAAGAATAAAAAGAAATTATCACTTTATATTCATATTCCTTTTTGTGTAAAAAAGTGTCATTACTGTGATTTCTGCTCGGTAGCGGGAGATGAGGACCAAAAAGCAGCGTATACGGAATTATTATGCCGTGAAATAGACTCCTGGGGAAGACTTGTACAGGATGATTACCGCGTATATACAATATTTATCGGAGGCGGGACACCCACCTGCCTTAACGCAGAATTCCTTAAAAAAATAGGAAATGCGGTCAGGACTGCATTTGACTGTAGTGATCTGATAGAATTTACGATGGAAGCCAATCCGGGAACGGTTACTTCGGAACATTTAACCGTATGGAAGCAGATAGGAGTTAACCGGGTAAGCCTTGGCCTGCAGTCAGCACAAAATGCAGAGCTTCAAATGCTTGGACGTATCCATACCTATGAGCAGTTTTTGGATACCTATCATCAGGTGAGGGAAAGCGGGATCCCCAATATAAATATTGATATTATGGCAGCAATACCCGGGCAGACAATGGAAAGCTATCAGGATACACTGGAGAAAGTAGTTCATCTGAAACCGGAACATATTTCTTCATACAGTCTTATCGTGGAACCGGGGACGTTATTTGACTCTTTGGAACAAAGCGGGAAGCTAGAGCGGGTCGATGAGGAGACAGACCGGAAAATGTATCAGTGGACAAAAAAATATTTGCAGCAGGAAGGTTATTGCAGGTATGAGATATCAAATTATTCCCTGCGGGCAAAGAAATGTATTCATAATTGTGTCTATTGGACCGGTGGAGAATATTTAGGTATTGGAGTAAATGCGTCTTCCTATCTGGCAGGATATCGTTTCAGGGTGCCATCATCGCCGGAAGAGTATGCAAATTATATTGAGAGGCTTAATGAAAGGAAAGACCTGAAGGAAAATAATCTTAAATCAATTATTATGGAAATGGATGAACCTGAAATTTCCGACAAGACCTCTCAGATGGAAGAATTTATGTTTTTGGGACTGAGGATGACAGAGGGAATATCCGAAAAAGAGTTTTATAAACGGTTTGGTGTGTCATTGATGGATGTTTATGGAAATGTCGTACAAAAATATCAAAAGATCGGAATGCTTCAAAGAATTGCGGATACCGGAAGGATTGCTCTTACAGAACAAGGGATTGATGTCAGCAACAGTATTTTGTCTGATTTTATTTTGAGCGAATAATAAAGAGAAAATGTCAGAATGAAAATGGATATGTCCAAAAGCCGGGATTTTTGGACATATCCATTATTTTTGTCTTTTTTAAAGAATTGCTCCGCAATTCTCGTTGGCTTCCCTCTACATTACAAGCATTTTCCTATACACTAAAATATGCCGGCTCAGAGAAATATTTAGAGGCTGTAACCGTTTTTTTCTAACAAAGCACGGGCACTTTCGACAGAATCTACACCTGTTTTGTTTTTGACCGGGGCAAATTCCTTTTCACGCACTACTTCATAAGGCAGGCAGGTGTCAAGAAGATGGATCATGTCTAAGATCAGAGATTCAAACTTGTAACCATTTGGTTCTTCCGGCTTGATAAATACGCCCTCTTCATTTATATATGGAATCTTCTTTTCGACAAGATGAAGAGGAAGCGTGGTATCACAAATTTCCTCAAGAGATTTCTCATGGAAAAGATAGTTTAATATTACGCCAAAATTATAAGCAGGTTCTCCGGTTTCGGTTTTTGTATTGCGCAGTTGATCTGTCTGTTCATAATATTCTACGATAGATGGTCTGCCGTCTTCCAGGCACATAACACCGACTTTTTCGTCAGGATCTGCCTTTCGTACAACCTTAGCACCGACTTTGCAGTTTTTTTCTAAAGTTGCACCGATAAAGCATGGGTCTGCAATGCGCTGAAGTACATTGTCAACAGCAAACACATTAAGCCATTCAATACCGGAGTCATGAATGAGATCAAGAAGACCTGCATTTTTCATTGACGCAAACCAACCGCCATTCCCGTTTGGAGAAGTAGCAATGTGATTCCGGGATTCCATATAGACTTTTCCGTCATATGTGACAGCAGGTGCCATCTCCTGACGAAAGAAATGGATATACTCCGGATCATAACCAAAATAGTTCTGTTTCTCGAAGAAAGAAGTAGTTGCTTCATGATTTTTATCACTGGTCATGACAAAAAGATGGATCCATGTACCGGTCTGGTCTACGATATCAAAAAGATTTCGGATAAGGCGTTCAAAAATATAGACCGGTTTTGTAAGACCGATATCATACATGCCTTTTGGATCATCAGAGCCAAGACGTGTTCCCATACCGCCTGCCAGCAAAACGGCAGCAATCTTTCCGGCTTTGATTGCTTCCAGTCCGTTATCTGTAAAGCTTTTCTCATGTTCCTGAATTTCGGAAAGAGTCATTGCCTGAATAGGGGTGATCGTTCCTCGTTTTAATTCGATGTGTTCACCGGTGATCTGACTGATCACAGAAAAGTCTGTTTGTTCGATCTGCCGGAGAAGTTCTTCTTTTTCTGTTTCGGAAAGTGTATCATAATATTTCAGGATATGTTCCTGTCCATATAATCTAAGCTTTTCGGCTGCTTTTTCTAATCTCATATCGTTTCCTTTCTTATTTCTATTCTAAATATATCTGAATACTCTGATGCATTTAGAAAATCGATATCTGGGTAATAATCATTAGTATACAAAAAAAATGTTAAATAATCAAATGTTGTTCAAAATTTATAGGATGTGGTATACTTAATGAAGAAATATTCAGCCGGGGAGGAGGTAAATCATGAACAGAAGAAAAAAAAGACAGGAAGATGAAATAATGACAGAATACTTTCTGGATGCTTTAGAAAACAAACAGGTTCCTTTACTGACACTGGATGCAAGATGGCATGAACTTTTTCCTGATTTCCGTAAGACAGGTGAAATAAAAGCATTAGAAAAAAAATTAAATAAACTGCTTCAAAAGCAGGGGCAGACCAATAATGACTTAAAAGAGTATGAAAAAGCAAAAAAAGTTTTGATGAAAAATATAGTAAATAATATGACAGATGGTCATGAGGTGGATAGTCCGATACGTTCTATGAAGCAGGATAGAAATCAAAAGCTTTTGGCTGATCTGAAAGAAAAAAAAGAAAAAGCGGAGCAGGTACAGCGGGAGATCCCGCAGGAAATTGAAGAGGCCAACAAAGAGCTTCTGGTAGCATGTATGAAAGTATGTTATCGGGAATTGATGGATAATACGTATGAGATTGAAGAAATTGATGAGTGGGTCAAAGAGACCAGAGAAAAACTAAAAGAAGAAATCTTAAAAAAACAGGATATGGAAATGAGAAATACCCAGATGTATAAATATATGCATAATCTGCTGGGTGCAGAGGTCGTAGAGATATTTGACAGTAAACATCAGGTCTGGAAAGGAAATCTTGAAGAAAATCAATTTGATGAATAAATAAGATGAGGAAAAATATGATTTATGGGATTGGTACTGATATCATAGAGATTGACAGAATAGAAAAGGCATGCGGAGAGAATTCTCATTTCATTAAACGTTATTATACGGAAAGAGAACAGGAGTTGATCAGCGGGAGAGGCAGACGTGGAGGCAGCTGTGCGGCAATGAACTTTGCCGGAAAGGAAGCAGTGGCAAAGTCGCTAAAGACCGGGATCTGCTGGAGGGTACGGCTGGAACAGATTGAGATTCTTCGTGATGATAAAGGGGCTCCTTATGTGGTATTACATGGGGATACGTTACAGTATGCAAAAAAATGTGGTATAGATAAGATCCATATATCATTGAGTGATACGGCTGTTCTTGCCATGGCGTATGCAGTAGCAGAGCTGAGAAATGAAATATCGGATATTCTTCAGGAGGAGGAGATCATTTAAGAGAGGAGATGGAAAAATGCAGTATATTACAGATGTTCGTGAGGCAAAAGAAATTGATCGTATAACCATTCAGGAAATAGGGATACCCTCCATGGTATTGATGGAGAAAGCGGCAATTGCTGTTGCCGGCTGTATCAAAGCGAAAGCAAAGCCGGAGAGCCGCATACTTTCTGTGTGTGGTATGGGAAATAATGGGGGAGATGGAGTCGCAGCAGCAAGGCTTTTGCATGACGAAGGATTTTTTGTTGTTATCAGTCTGATCGGTAATGAAGAAAATGCTTCAGACGAAATGAAAAGGCAGCTGGACATTGCAAGAAAACTTGGGATATATATATGCACGGGACTTCCGGAGGGAGAATATGATATTATAATAGATGCAATTTTTGGCATTGGACTTTCCAGAGAAGTGACCGGTGAGTTTGCTGATGCCATAAACTGGATCAATGAACAGGATGCACTACGCTTTGCGGTAGATGTTCCGTCAGGCATTAATGCCTCCACAGGGGAGATCCTTTCTGTGGCTGTAGCCGCAGACTATACTGTGACCTTTGGTACAAGTAAAAGGGGCATTGTTCTGTTTCCGGGATGTAATTATGCCGGGGAAGTAATCGTCGCAGATATTGGATTTCCCAAAAAAGTTATAGAAACGGTATCGCCAAGAGCATATACCCTGATAAGGGAGGATGCTCTGAAAATGATGCCAAAGCGTATTGTCAGGTCAAACAAAGGAAGTTATGGAAAGGTTTTGGTGATCGCCGGATCGGCACAGATCAGCGGAGCCTGTTATCTCAGTGCAGCAGCAGCATATCGTATGGGCTGTGGTCTTGTTAAGGTTTTTACGGCAGAGCAGAATGGTCCGATCCTAAAGAGTCTTTTGCCTGAGGCATTAGTCAGGACCTACGACAGTGAACTGGATTATACACAATCGTTAAATCGATTTGATATTACGAAAAGCCTGCAGGAGGAGATAAAATGGGCAACAACCATTATCATCGGTCCGGGGATCGGAACAGCGGAGCCAGCCGGAATTATGCTGGATGAAGTCTTAAAAGAAAAAAATAAGGCGATCGTGATAGATGCAGATGGTTTGAATGTTCTTGCCAAGAAGGAAAACTATTTTGTCAAGCGTGAGGATGGTACAAGGAAAATATGTCTGCCTGAAAATGTTGTGCTGACACCACATCTGCAGGAAATGACGCGGCTGACCAGATTTGAACTGCCATCGATAAGAGCAAAGATCGTAGAACAGGCACTTCTTTCTCTGGAAAGCACGAATTGCCAGACATTGGTTCTCAAGGATGCACGGACAGTTGTCACGGATGGAGGAGAGGTATATATTAATACTACCGGCAATAATGCATTATCAACAGGTGGTACAGGAGATATTTTAAGTGGAATGATCGCAGGACTGCTGGCACAGGGGATGCGGCCTAATAAGGCAGCGGTTCTGGCGGTCTGCTTTCATGGTATGGCGGCAGAGGAATATGTCCGAACCAAGGGAGGACGCTATAGTATGATGGCAGGGGATCTGTTAGATATTCTGCCACAGATATTACCAAAGTAAATATTAATATAGAAATGGAGAACAAGGGTAAAATGAGAGATTATTATAGAGTATATGCAAATATTAATCTGGATGCAATTCATGATAATGTGGTAAAAGCAAAAAAGCTGACAAAACCAGGGACTAAGCTGATGGCGATCATTAAAGCGGACGCATATGGGCATGGAGCCGTAGAGGTTGCCAGGACGCTTGATGATGTGGCGGACGCATATGGTGTTGCGATACTTGAGGAAGGAATTGAGTTAAGGCAGGCAGGTATTGATAAACCTGTCCTGATTTTGGGATATACTCCCAAGCCGTTATATCCGGCTATGATCAAGTATGATATTGCCACGGCTGTTTTTACCTGGGATATGGCAAAAGAATTGTCTGAAGAAGCCGCTAAATTAGGAAAAAAAGCAAGGATTCATATTAAACTGGATACCGGGATGAGTCGTATTGGCTTCCGGCAGGATGAAGAAAGTTTTGAAACAATCTGCCGTATTGCGAAGCTGGAAAATATCTCTATAGATGGGTGCTTTACTCACTTTGCACGAATGGATGAGCAGGATAAGACATGGGCAAAAAGGCAGTTTCAACGGTATATGGATTTTGTGGAGCGTCTGGAAAATGCCGGTATAATATTCCCTGTAAAACATGTGTCGAATAGTGCAGGAATTATAGAAATGCCAGAAGTGAATCTGGACATGGTCCGCGACGGGATCGCAGTATATGGAATGTATCCATCGGAAGAGGTTGATAAAACAAAAATCGAGCTTCAGCCGGCCATGGAACTCAAGGCCTATGTTTCTTATGTTAAAACGCTGGAGCCGGGAGTGCAGATCAGTTATGGAGGAACATATACAACAACCAGAAACACAAGGGTTGCCACAGTACCGGTTGGATATGCCGATGGATATCCAAGGGCTTTATCAGGAAAAGGTCATGTCCTGATTCATGGACAGTATGCACCTATTCTTGGGAGAGTGTGTATGGATCAGTTTATGGTAGACGTAACTGATATCCCAAATGTGGTACAGGGAGATGAAGTGACATTAGTTGGACATGATGGAGAGGGCTATATCTCCATTGAAGAGGTTGCCAATATGGCACATTCCTTTAACTACGAGTTCGTTTGTGATGTAGGAAAACGTGTTCCGAGAGTTTATTATCGCTATGGTAAGAAAGTGAAAACAAAAGACTATTATCCGGATTTTAAAATCTGAGATAGCAGGAGTATAATTAACAAATGAATAATAATTCCATATTTTGGTAATACTGGAAAATAACATTTCCATACGGATTTTAAAAATTCGGCGGATATACATAGCGTGCATGTCCGCACGGCAGATCCAAAAAGTACATGTAGAAAAGAACTGATCCCGGACACAGGATCCGGGATGGTGATTCGTATGGAATAATATTTTTTCAGAATGGAGAGTGGAATGATTGAATATTAAGCGGGGAGATATTTACTTTGCTGACCTCAGACCGGTGATCGGCTCAGAGCAGGGAGGCGTCAGGCCGGTTCTCATCATACAGAATGATATGGGAAACTGTCATAGTCCGACAGTGATATGTGCAGCGATTACATCAAGAATGAACAAGGCAAAGCTTCCAACGCATATTGCACTGGATGCTAAAAAATATCATCTTATGAAAGACTCGGTGATTCTTTTGGAGCAGATCAGAACGATTGATAAGTCACGTCTGAAAGAAAAGGTATGTCATTTGGATAATGTCATACTAAAAAGGGTTAATTATGCGTTATGTATCAGCCTGGCACTTGATATATAATATATAGAAAAACAAGAGAGAGAAAAATATTGAAAATTACAATTTTAACAGTAGGAAAAATAAAAGAAAAATATTTTACAGGGGCAGTTCAGGAATATAGTAAACGTTTAGGCCGTTATTGCAAACTTGAAATTATTGAAGTGGCAGATGAAAAAACACCAGACCATGCAAGCGCACGAGAAGAGGAACAGATCCGGGAAAAAGAAGGAGAACGGCTGAAAAAATATATTAAGGATAGTGCATATGTGATCGCTCTGGCTATTGAGGGAAAACAAATGTCATCGGAAACCTTTGCTGGAAGGCTTGACAGACTGGGGATCGAGGGAAAAAGTCATATCATATTTATAATCGGAGGTTCCATAGGGCTGGATCCCGATATTTTGAAAAATGCAGATGAATTGTTAAGTTTTTCGCAAATGACATTTCCACATCAGCTTATGCGGGTTGTATTGTTAGAACAGATTTACAGGGGATATAGGATCATACATGGGGAACCGTACCATAAATAAGGTGGA
>JALFLW010000115.1 GCA_022774505.1 Lachnospiraceae bacterium | reverse complement strand
GAGCCGGAATTTTAAGTTGATCCGAGAGAAAAATTATAAGCACAAAAGGTATTATACAATGGGGTGTATAATATAGGAGAGGCGAGTGTCAGTTTTTTGGCACTCGTTCTTTTTCGATTTCATTGTAGTAGGAAAATTATGCCTGCATTTTAAATTATGTGGGTAGGGAAAGGATTGTGCAAATATTATGAGAATACCGAAGAGAATGATCGCGGCGTTGCTCGGGATTGTCCTGGCAGCATCGCAGGTAGTAGTTCCCGGACAGGGAAAGAGGGCATCGGCACAGGAAAGTTTTCAGGATCTGGATCAGTCTCAGATCACGGAAGTGATGGGTGCCGGATGGAATCTTGGAAATCAGCTGGAAGCATCCAAAGAAGGAACGCCCAATGAGACAGCATATGGTAATCCTGTCATTAATGAGCAATTGATCAAGGCAGTTAAAAAAGCGGGATTTCGTTCTATTCGTATACCGGTATCTTACCTGAGCAAGATAGGGAGTGCACCGGATTACGTCATTGACAGTACATGGCTGAACAGGGTGCAGCGGGTTGTAGATATGTGTATGGAGAATGGGTTATATGCCATTATAAATATGCATGGAGACGGCTATACGACAGTTGACGGTGGCTGGCTGCTTTGTGGTGCTGGCGATTCGGAACAGGAGCAGATCAGAGAAAAATATAAGGCCTGTTGGGCACAGATCGCAGACCGGTTTAAATCCTATGATGATCATCTTATCTTTGAATCGATGAATGAAGAATTTGATGGTAAAAATGGAAATCCGGACTCGAAAGCATATGCCAATATTAATTCTTACAACCAGATTTTTGTGGATACGGTACGTCAGTCCGGAGAAAATAATGATAAACGCTGGCTGCTGATACCGGGCTGGAATACGAATATTGATTATACAGCAGGGAATTATGGATTTGAATTGCCGACGGATTCTTATCGTTCTGCAGAGATTCCTGCGGATCAACAGAGGATTATGATCTCTGTGCATTATTATGATCCATGGAATTTTTGTGGACAGGAAGACGGTGAAGCTACTCAATGGGGAAGTGTTTCCACGGACAGCTCCAAGCAGGCAGGATGGGGAGATGAGTCATATCTAAAGAGTCAGTTTGAAAAGCTTCGGGAGAAATTTGTCAAAAAAGGATATCCGGTGGTTATTGGAGAATATGGCTCTATTGATAAATCCAAATATGATTCATTAAATGCTGCCTGTCGGGCGGAATATGCGAGAAAGGTCTGCAGTTATGCAAAGGCAGATGGACTGATCCCGGTATACTGGGATAATGGCTGGAACGGAGAATATGGTTTTGGGATATTTGACCGCAATAATTATCAGGTGACGCAGCAGGGTATCATAAATGCGATCATGGAAAGCTATGGAAGCGGCATGCCTTCCGAGGAGCCGGAAAGTACATCATCAGTACCTGTGACATCGCCGGGAGCTGCGACAGATGTGCCGGCATCAGACAGGATCAAAGAGGTTTTGTATGAAAATGGAGCTGCCGGTGATAGCTATGAGACATCAGATGCATCGTGGCTTGCGGAAGGGAAAGCCACGGATACACTAACTGTTGTTTATTCCTGCACGGAGGCAGATCATGCCGGCTGGGGGATCCTTGGCTGGGGAGCTTCTGTCGATGGGGAATGGAAAGAGGGAGTGGTATATTCTGCCGGAAATCCTGCTTCCACAGAATTGTCCAGGACATATACTCTGGCAGAGCTTAGAAATGCACTTGGGATTGAAAGTGGTTCGACGGTTTCTTATTTAAAATTATCTGCTTATAACGGAGGGAAGATCCATAAGATTTATTTGAAAAAAGATCAACCACAGGCCAGTCAAAAACCGTCACAAATACCGGAGATAACGATGAAACCGGAAGAGAGCGAAGCCCCGTCAAAAGCACCGGAAATGACAAGCGGACCGGGTGGAGAGGAGGCACCATCACAGGCTCCGGCAGAAACACCGGAGATAACAGTCGAACCGGAGAGAAGCGAAACACCGTCAGAAAAACCATCTGAAGTGCCGGAGTCAACAGTACAGCCGGAAGAATCGATGCTGCCGGAAACCTCCACGGAACCGTCGGCCGGACCGGAAGAGTTTAAACGACCTGAATCACCTAAACCGGACGTAGTACCGTCTGATGTGCCGGGGGTATCTGCCGGACCGGTAGAAAGCATAAATCAGGGGACGACGTCCGGGGCCGGTGGAGTGCCGGAGACAAGCAATGCTCCGGTAAATAATCCACAGCGGACCGGAAACCCGGAAGTGACACAGTCACCTGATAACAGTCCGGTACCCGGAAATACGATAATAAAATATCAGGAAAAAACGAAAAAACTCTTTGTTACGCAAAAATATCTTATTGCCGGAAAAATAGCAGCCGGAAAGGATGTAGTAAGCTGGCAGAGTTCAAACAAGAAGGTTGCCAAAGTAAATGGCGGGGGAATGGTTACTGCTCTGAAAAAAGGAAAGACAGTTATAACGGCAAAATGTGCAGATGGGACAATTATTGCACAGAAACTGCAGGTGACTAATCCGAAGGTTGTATTAAAAAAGACGAAGATTATTATAAAAAAAGGAAAAAAAGCAAAAATTAAAATAAAGACGAAAATTTCGACAGATAAGATAAAAAAATACAGGGTAAAGAATAAAAAAATAATCAGGATTACGTCGAAAGGCAGAATAACAGGCCTGAAAAAGGGAAAAACCTACGTTACAGTCATCATGAAAAGCGGAGTTAAAAAGAAATGCAGAATTGTTGTGAAAGGGTAGATTTTCACATTTTGGCATGATCATGTCGGTCCCGGCATTCTATGGACAGCATAGAATATGCCGGGACTTTACTTTTGGCGAAAAATAAAAGTTGCTTATAAAATGGAAAAATGCTATACTTGAGTGTAATTTCGGAATTATCATGAAATTAGATTTTCCTGCATAGAGGAGCAGGTATTGGAAAGGTAAGGTTAAAAAATGAGTTTATTCACAAAGATTTTTGGTACTCATAGTCAGCATGAACTGAAGCGTATCACTCCGATCGTAGATAAGATTGAA
The DNA here is from genome assembly GCA_022774505.1 of Lachnospiraceae bacterium. Taxonomy (GTDB): domain Bacteria; phylum Bacillota; class Clostridia; order Lachnospirales; family Lachnospiraceae; genus Jutongia. The sequence continues at coordinate 36,001 of JALFLW010000115.1, read as the reverse complement.
GCACTGGCTCCGGAATATGAGGCAATGAGTGACGAGGAGCTTCAGGCGAAGACACCTGAGTTTAAGGAACGTCTTGCCAATGGTGAGACATTGGATGACATTCTTGTAGAGGCATTTGCGACAGTCAGAGAGGCGGCTACAAGAGTATTAAATATGAGACATTACAGAGTGCAGCTGATCGGTGGTGTGATCCTGCATCAGGGACGTATCACGGAGATGCGTACCGGTGAAGGTAAAACACTGGTATCTACTCTGCCGGCATATTTGAATGCATTGGAAGGAAAAGGTGTCCATATTGTCACGGTAAATGATTATCTTGCAAAGCGTGATGCCGAGTGGATGGGAAAGGTTCATGAATTTTTGGGACTTAAGGTAGGTGTGATCCTTAATTCCATGGATAATGATGAGAGACGTGAGGCATATAACTGTGATATCACATATGCAACCAATAATGAGCTTGGTTTTGATTATCTTCGTGATAACATGGTAGTTTATAAGAAAGATCTCGTTCAGAGAGATCTCCATTATGCTATTATCGATGAGGTGGATTCCGTATTGATCGATGAGGCACGTACACCATTGATCATTTCCGGACAGAGCGGAAAGTCGACAAAGCTTTATGAGGCTTGCGATATATTTGTAAAACAGCTTACCAGAGGTACTCGTAAGGAATTGTCCAAGATGGATATCCTTATGGCAGAGGATGAGCAGGAGACCGGAGATTATGTTGTTGATGAGAAGGACAAGAATGTAAACCTGACAGAGGAAGGTGTGCACAAGGCAGAGCGTTTCTTTAGCGTAGAGAATCTGGCAGATCCGGATAATCTGGAGTTACAGCATAATATCAATCTGGCTCTCAGAGCACATTCCCTGATGGCAAGAGATAAGGATTATGTAGTAAAGGACGATGAGGTACTGATCGTTGACGAGTTTACGGGACGTATCATGCCGGGACGTCGTTTCTCTGATGGACTTCATCAGGCGATTGAAGCAAAAGAACATGTTAAAGTCAAGAGAGAGAGCAAGACGCTGGCAACGATCACATTCCAGAACTTCTTTAACAAATATGAGAAGAAATCCGGTATGACCGGTACTGCGCTGACAGAAGAGAAGGAGTTTAGAGATATATATGGCATGGATGTTATTGAGGTGCCTACAAACCTTCCAATCGCACGTATTGATTATGATGATGCTGTATATAAGACAAAGAAGGATAAGTTTAATGCCGTAGTTGCTGATATTGTAGAGGCACATGAGAAGGGACAGCCGGTTCTGGTTGGTACTATTACGATCGAAACGTCTGAAATGCTGAGTCAGATGCTGCAAAAGAAGGGAATCCCGCATAAGGTATTAAATGCGAAGTTTCATGAGCTGGAGGCAGAGATCATCGCAGATGCAGGACAGATGGGTGCTGTCACGATCGCAACTAATATGGCCGGCCGTGGTACGGATATTAAGCTTGGCGAGGGTGTAAAGGAGCTTGGAGGTCTGAAGATCATCGGTACAGAGCGTCATGAATCAAGACGAATTGATAATCAGCTCCGTGGTCGTGCCGGTCGTCAGGGTGATCCGGGAGAGTCACGTTTTTACATTTCTCTGGAGGATGATCTGATGCGGTTGTTTGGATCAGATCGGGTAAAAGGCCTGTTTGATGCTATGCCGGACGGAGAGCAGGTAGAGCACAAAATGCTTTCGAGTGCTATCGAGAGTGCACAGAAAAAGATCGAGGGAAATAACTTTGGAATCCGTAAAAATCTCCTGGAGTTTGATCAGGTAAATAACGAACAAAGAGAAGTGATCTATAAAGAGCGCCGTATGGTTCTGGATGGAGAAAACATGCGGGATACTATCCTTGGCATGGTCAAGGAACAGGTTGAAAAGACGGTCAACCGTGTCATCGGGGATGATCAGAGTGCGGAAGACTGGGATGTTGCTGAATTGAATAATGTTCTGCTGCCGATCATTCCGATGAAAAAGATTCAACTGACGGATGAGCAGAAGAAACATGGTACGAAAGAAGAGCTTATTGAACAGCTGAAAGAAGAAGCTGTAAAGGTATACGAGGCCAAAGAAGCAGAATTTCCGGAGCCGGAGCAGTTCCGTGAAGTTGAGCGTGTTATTCTTTTGAAGGTGATCGACCGTAAATGGATGGATCATATCGATGATATGGATCAGCTTCGTCAGGGTATAGGATTACAGGCCTATGGACAGAGAGATCCTGTTGTAGAATATAAGTTTGCAGGTTTTGATATGTTTGATGCCATGATCGATGCGATTTCAGAGGAGACCGTGAAGGCTCTGACTCACATCCGTATTGAGCAGCAGGTGGAAAGAGAGCAGGTTGCTAAAGCGACAGGAACAAACAAGGATGAGACAGTGGCAAATGCACCAAAGCGCAGAAAAACCAAAAAAATACAGCCGAATGATCCGTGTCCGTGTGGAAGCGGTAAGAAATATAAGCAGTGCTGTGGCAGAAAATATTAATATAACCGAAACATTACTCAGATCAATAGATTATAAGGGAAAAGAAAGAGGTGAATAAGATGGTTGAGTTTGATACGATCAAACAATCCCTGGCAAATTATGCCCAGCCATTGTTAGAGATGGGGAATTCACTTTGACCTGGCTAACAAAAAAGACCGGGTTGAAGAGCTGGATAAGACAATGGAGGAACCGGGATTTTGGGATAATCCGGAGAAGTCTACAGCAATAGTACAAGAGAGCAAGCATCTAAAAGATGTGATCGAGCGTTACGAGAAGCTTTGTGCTGATCGGGAAGATATGCTGATGCTTATAGAGATCGCGGAAGAGGAAAATGATACGGATATGGTTCCGGAGGTGCAGGAAAGTTATGATGAGTTCTGCAAGGAATATGAGGCAATCCGTATAGAAACTCTTTTGTGTGGAGAATATGACAAGGATAATGCGATTCTGACTCTTCATGCAGGTGCAGGAGGGACGGAGAGCTGTGACTGGGCAAGCATGCTGTGCCGTATGTATCAGCGGTGGGCTGAAAAAAAAGGATTTCAGGTGGAAATGCTTGATTTTCTCGATGGCGATGAGGCGGGCTATAAATCCGTCACGCTCCAGATTAATGGCGAAAATGCATACGGATATCTGAAATCAGAACATGGTGTTCACAGGCTTGTGCGTATTTCGCCGTTTAATGCGGCCGGGAAGAGACAGACTTCCTTTGTGTCATGTGATGTGATGCCGGATATCGAGGAGGATCTGGATATCGAGATCGCAGATGATGATATCCGGATAGATACATATCGTTCCAGTGGTGCCGGCGGACAGCATATTAATAAAACTTCATCGGCAATCCGTATCACGCATTATCCCACAGGGATTGTGGTACAGTGTCAGAACGAACGTTCACAGCATATGAACAAAGATAAGGCAATGCAGATGCTGAAAGCAAAGCTGTTTATTCTGAAACAGCAGGAGCAGCAGGAAAAGGCAAATGGAATACGAGGAGAATCAAAAGAGATCGGCTGGGGAAGCCAGATCCGGTCTTATGTGATGCAGCCGTATACGATGGTGAAGGATCACAGGACCGGCGAGGAAATTTCAAATGTGCAGGGTGTGATGGATGGAAATATTGATCCGTTTATCAATGCATATCTTGCCTGGATTACAAAAACGAATCATTAAGATGAAATGGATGGAGGACAAGCATGGTAAAAGTAGGTGTATTAGGATATGGAACAGTAGGATCCGGAGTAGTTGAGATCATTGAAAAGAACAAGGATATTATTGCAAAAAGAGTTGGAAAAGATATTTCAGTAAAATATGTACTGGATCTGCGAGACTTCCCGGGAGATCCTGTAGAGAAGGTTTTAGTACATGATTTTGATATTATCGCAAATGATCCGGAGATTTCTATTGTTGTAGAAACCATGGGAGGAGTTCATCCTGCCTATGAATTTGTGAAAACATGTCTGGAGAATGGAAAAAGCGTATGTACTTCAAACAAGGCATTAGTGGCTGCATATGGACCGGAGCTTCTGGCACTGGCGGAGCAAAAAAGCATCAATTTCCTTTTTGAGGCAAGTGTTGGTGGCGGTATTCCGATAATCCGTCCATTGAAGACATCATTGGCTCCGGATGAGATACTGGAGATTTCCGGTATTTTGAATGGTACAACCAATTATATCCTGACAGAGATGACAGATAAGGGAGCTGATTTTGCTTCTGTTTTGAAGGATGCACAGGATAAGGGATATGCAGAGAAGGATCCGACTGCGGATGTAGAGGGCTATGATGCCTGCCGCAAGATCGCTATTCTGACTTCTCTTGCATATGGAAAACAGCTTGATTTTGAAGACATCTATACAGAGGGTATTACAAAGATCACGGACAGAGACATTGCTTATGCCAAAAAGATGGGAGCCAAGGTGAAAATATTTGGCTCCAGCAAAAAGGTAGGAGATAAGGTGAGTGCGATGGTAGCACCGCAGATAATCTATCCGGAGCATCCGCTCTATAGCGTGGATGGCGTATTTAATGCAATCCTGGTTAAAGGCAATATGGTCGGAGATGTTATGTTCTATGGTCAGGGAGCCGGAAAGCTGGCAACAGCCAGTGCAGTGGTTTCCGATGTGATGGATGCTGCAAAACATGTAGGTGTAAATATTATTACACTCTGGGATTCTGAAAAGCTTGATCTGGTGGCAGCCGAGGATGCAAGAAATGTATTCTTTGTGCGTGTCAGCGGTATTAAGGCACAGAAATCTGATAAAGTGAAAGAATTATTTGGCAATGTGAAGATGGTAGATGCCGGCTATGATGATGAATTTGCTTTTGTGACGGAAGAGATGAGTGAGGGAGACTATGAAAAAGCTGCTGCACAGCTTGAGGGTGTTATCAATAAGATCCGTGTGGATCAGACAGGTCTTGCATAAAAACTGCAGCAGAATACAAAGTAGTTTTTCATAGGGTCCGGGAAAGGAATATTCCTGCATTAATATATTTGTTGTCGCATAAAAAAGGATAAAGGATTAGGGAAAGCGACTGGTTTCAGTCGCTTTCTTTTTCGGTATGTAATACATAGCTGCCGGTATTGTCAGAAGGAGCAGCGGAATGGAGTTGATTATGAACATTCAGAAAAAAATTGCAGAGGAATTAAATATCAAAGAATGGCAGGTAGAAGCTACCATTAAGTTGATCGATGAAGGAAATACCATCCCCTTTATTGCACGTTATCGTAAAGAGGCACATGGCTCTCTGGATGATGAACAGCTTCGAAATCTTTCTGAAAGATTAACATATCTGCGGAATCTTGAGGAAAAGAAGGAGCAGGTACTTGCAAGTATAGAGGAGCAGGGAAAGCTTACCGATGAATTGAAAAAGCAGATCCTGGAGGCTCAGACACAGGTGGTAGTCGATGATCTGTATCGTCCTTACCGTCCGAAGAGGAGGACGAGAGCTACGATCGCAAAGGAAAAAGGTCTGGATGGACTGGCACAGCTTATTATGGCTCAGGAAATGGGAAAAAGTCCGGAAGAGGAAGCGGAGAATTATCTTTCAGAAGAAAAGGGTGTTGAGACGGTCAAGGATGCCATTGATGGTGCCAGGGATATCATTGCGGAACAGATTTCGGACGAGGCAGATTATCGTATGTATATCCGTAAGCTGACGATGGACGAGGGAGTGATCACTTCTACTGCAAAGGATGAGAAAGAGCAGTCTGTTTATGAGATGTATTATGAATTTCAGGAGCAGGTAAGCAAGATAGCAGGACACCGTGTACTGGCATTAAACCGTGGAGAAAAGGAAAAGATGCTTATAATAAAGCTGGTGGCACCGGAAGAACGGATATTGCAGTATCTTCGCAAAAAGGTCATTACGGCTGAAAATCCAAATACACAGAATATATTGGAAGAGGCTGTGGAAGACAGCTATAAGCGTTTGATCGCACCGGCTATCGAGAGAGAAGTGCGGAATGAATTAACAGAAAAGGCGGAGGATGGAGCAATCCGTGTCTTTGGCAAGAATCTGGAGCAGCTATTGATGGCACCCCCTATAGCGGGGAAGACGGTCCTTGGATGGGATCCGGCATTTCGAACGGGATGTAAGCTTGCGGTGGTCGATCCGACAGGAAAGGTTTTAGATACCACGGTTATTTATCCTACGGCACCTCAGAACAAGGTTGATGAAGCAAAGAGAGTTGTGAAAAAGCTGATCGATCAATATGATATTTCTTTGATATCAGTCGGAAATGGAACGGCATCCAGAGAATCAGAGCAGATCATTGCCCAGATGCTCAAGGAGATCAAAAAGCCGGTACAGTATGTGATCGTCAATGAAGCGGGAGCATCTGTATATTCTGCCAGTAAGCTTGCGACAGAGGAGTTTCCGAATTTTGATGTAGGACAAAGAAGTGCAGCATCAATTGCCAGACGTATTCAGGATCCTCTGGCGGAGTTGGTAAAGATTGATCCGCAGTCCATTGGGGTTGGCCAGTATCAGCATGATATGAATCAGAAAAAACTTTCGGAGACATTGACGGGTGTTGTAGAGGATTGCGTAAATAAAGTCGGCGTCGATCTGAATACGGCATCGGCATCCTTACTGGAATACATTTCCGGAATCTCTAAGACTATTGCGAAAAATATAGTTCTTTATCGGGAAGAAAACGGCAGATTTACAAATCGCAAGCAGCTCTTAAAGGTGGCTAAACTGGGGCCGAAGGCGTTTGAACAGTGTGCAGGCTTTATGCGTATTCAGGGAGGAGACAATCCGTTGGATGCTACCAGTGTGCATCCGGAATCTTATCAGGCAGCCGGACAGCTTCTGGAAAAGCTCGATATGACGATGGAAGATGTGAAAAAACTTCAGGGCGAGCTGGCAAAGGCCAATACACAGAAGCGGGGACCGGCACCGAAGCCAAAGAAAAAGAAAGAATTTGTAATAAGAAATACGAATTCTGCTTTTGGAGCAGCTTTTGCAAAGGCATTCGGGGATGGACAGGTGGAAATTGCCCAGGCAGCTCCCGAAGAAAAGAAATCAGCATCCAAAGGGATTGCAGGACGGATCAGAGACAGAAAGAAAATGGCAGAGGAGCTTGGTATTGGTGAGATTACGCTGGAGGATATCGTAAAGGAGCTGGAAAAGCCGGCGAGAGATCCGAGAGATGAAATGCCAAAGCCGATCCTGCGTACAGATGTGCTGGATATGAAGGATCTGAAGGAGGGAATGATCCTAAAGGGAACCGTTCGAAATGTTATTGACTTTGGAGCATTTGTAGACATAGGGGTCCATCAGGATGGACTGGTTCATATTTCCCAACTTTCAGATAAAGGCTTTGTAAAGCATCCGTTAGATGTGGTAAGCGTTGGGGATATTGTGGATGTGAAAGTTATGAGCGTTGATCTGAAAAAGCAGAGGATCCAGCTGACGATGAAATTATAGGCATCTTTTGCAGTAATAAAAGGAATATGATATAATGAGCCCAAGGACTCATATTAGGATAATGGATTGTATGTCGTGAAAGGAGGAGTGCAGGGTGTGTCCGAAAACGGTTTTCATAAAAGTGACACATTTGCACGATAATATTAGTGGGAATATTTGGAAGACGCATTGATATTAAAAATGCGACAAAGACAACCTACAGTGATGAGGATCTGAGAAAGCTGGATCTTAATTACAGAAATGAATTTAAGGTTGACAGAGAAAAAAGAATATTTACGCCTTTTCGGAGGGTGATGCCGAGAGCCTGGAGCAGTCAGGTGAGGGATATGGTATTTGAAAAAATACTGGATGACAGAGCATTTAGTTTCAAGCATCTGTTGGTAATACCGAATCCCTATGGGGCTTCCGTACAGACGGCGATGCTTTTGTTTAATACACCACAGGAATATAAAGTTCGCTACCGTGTTCTTGGAAAGACGGAAGGGACTGACTTTGTCGGTGAGACATGCATGACCACAAGACACCGTGTTCCGATCATGGGATTGTATAAGGGATATACCAATAAGCTGATCCTTGAATTGATCGATAAAACGGGTGAGGTTTATCAAAGGCGGGACCTGAGGATCTATACGAGAGAGATTCCGCTGGGATTACAGAATATAGTTACTAAGGTAGAGCATTCCTCATTGTCGGACTTTCCGTTTGTTTTGGTAAATGGATATAATTTTAAACCGGTAGTATTTGATCAAAACGGGGAGGTGCGTTATTCCCTGCAGATCAAAACAGACCGGACCGGAATGATCCCATTGGAAAATGGTCGTTTCCTTTATGTTGATGCTTCGGTAAACCGTGTTACGGACGCAGGAAATTCAAGAGCATGCCAATATCATGAAATGGACTATATGGGCAGGGTGTATCAGACATATCTGCTTGATTATAAGATAGGACGGTATGCAGCTCAGAATAAGGATTCGCTGTTCTTGCTGACCGCATCGGAAGACGGTTATTCGGATGACTGCATTATCGAATTGGATCGAAAGACCGGACAGATCCGCAAAAAATGTCTGCTGGCCGACTTGATCGGTGATAAATACCGTTCTCCGGGAAACTGGATCGTTGCAAGTGGAATGGAATTTATAAACGGGCAGCTGATCCTGACTATGCGGCGTTATCATACGGTATTGTCTATTGACTGGAATGAGCAGAAGGTGAACTGGGCTTTGGCACCGGAATCTATCTGGAGGGGAACTGTTCTGGAAGATAAGCTTTTAAAATCTGAGGATGATGCTGTGGTAGACGGATATATGCCGGAGAGTCCGGATATCCGGCTGCTGGAAGACGGAAGCATGAAACTGAGGCTGTACTGCATACAGAATAAGGGAGCAGTTCCGGCGGAAGGTGCCGTATCAGATGATGATTCCCGGATTGATTTTTATGAGCTGCATCCGGCAAAAGGAAGTTTTAAAAAGCAGCGCAGTGTGGCAGTAGTTAAGTCACAGAGGGATGCAGGCTGTATTTATAATGAAACGGCAGACAGGATCCTTTCTCTGTCAGGGATGCTTATGAGGCGGACAGAGAATCTTCATGCCTGTATAGAAGAGCTGGATGGACAGACGGGACAGATGATAAACCGTCTGCGGCTCTGCAAGAGATATCGGAGTGCCTGGATCTTTGATCCGGATATTGAATCATATTCCGTACCGCTGGTACATGACGTGGATGCTGTGAAGGGAAATCTGGCACCACCGGAGGAATATCGCGGAAAATTGCCGGAGGAGGTTCCGGAGAAACTTAAAAAGAGAATTTTCGGAAATATCCGTATCAGCGATACACTGTTTTTGTTTTCGTTTTTTGCCGGAACAGTGCAAAATGTATATCTGGTAGGCGAAAAGCATTCGTATGTACAGCGTTTTTCTCATTTGAAGAAGAAAGATGTCAAAGAAAGCTTTTGTATTATGCTGGATCAGCTGGAACTTGATGAATATCAGGTCTATGTAGAAGTTGAAAATCAGATCTATCATCTGAAAAATGAAATTCGGGTGGAAAGATCACACAATGAAAAATAAATGGAGGAAAATAATGAATCAATTATCACATTTAGAGGAGCTGGAGGCAGAGGCGATTTACATTATGCGTGAAGTTGTGGCTGAGTGTGAAAAGCCGGTTATGTTGTATTCGATTGGAAAGGATAGTTCGGTAATGCTTCATCTTGCGTTGAAGGCATTTTATCCGGAGAAGCCGCCTTTCCCATTTCTGCATATAGATACTACCTGGAAATTCCATGAAATGATTGAATTTCGTGACAAAATGGCTAAGAAATATGGTCTGGACATGCTTGTATACACGAATCAAGAGGGCGTTAAACAGGGGATCAACCCGTTTGATCATGGTTCTGCCTATACGGATATCATGAAGACACAGGCATTAAAGCAGGCACTTGATAAGTATGAATTTACAGCAGCATTCGGTGGTGGAAGGCGTGATGAGGAGAAGTCACGTGCAAAGGAGCGTATCTTCTCTTTCCGTAATTCTGCTCATGCATGGGATCCAAAGAACCAGCGTCCGGAGATGTGGAAATTATACAATACAAAGTTGTTTAAGGGTGAAGAGGTACGTGTTTTCCCTCTTTCTAACTGGACAGAGAAGGATATATGGCAGTATATCCGCCAGGAGAATATCGAAATCCCATCCCTTTATTTTGCAAAGGAACGTCCGGTTGTTTACCGCGATGGCAATATTATTATGGTGGATGATGACAGAATGCGTCTGAAAGAGGGCGAGAAGCCTGTTATGAAAAAGGTGCGTTTCCGTACATTGGGATGTTATCCGCTGACTGGTGGTGTAGAGTCTGATGCAGAGACTCTTGATGAGATCATTGATGAGACATTGAGTGCAGTATCTTCCGAGAGAACCAGCCGTGTTATTGATAATGAGGCAGCTGGCAGCATGGAAAGAAGAAAGAGAGAGGGGTATTTCTAAGATGCAGAGTTTATTGAAATTTATTACTTGCGGTAGTGTGGATGATGGAAAGTCCACATTGATCGGACATATGCTTTATGATGCCAAGCTGATCTTTGCTGATCAGGAGAAAGCATTGGAGCTGGACAGCAAAGTGGGAAGTACCGGCGGTGCTATCGACTATTCCCTGCTTTTGGACGGACTTATGGCAGAGCGTGAACAGGGAATTACCATTGATGTTGCATACCGTTATTTCACAACAGAAAAGAGAAGTTTTATTGTGGCAGATACACCGGGACATGAGGAGTATACACGGAATATGGCGGTAGGAGCCTCTTTTGCAGATCTCGCAGTTATCCTCGTAGATGCGTCTAAGGGAGTTTTGGTGCAGACAAGACGTCACACACGTATCTGTGCATTGATGGGGATCAAGCATGTTGTATATGCTGTCAATAAGATGGATCTTATTGATTATGACGAAAATGAATTTAAAAATATTGCAAAGCAGATCAAGATCATGACCGGAGAGTATGACTTTGAATCTATGCATATTATTCCGGTTTCAGCAACAGTCGGTGACAATATCACCACAGAATCTGCAAAAACTCCGTGGTACAAGGGAGGGACGCTTCAGAATTATCTGGAGACGATCGATGTCACGGATCATTCGGATGAGACAGGTTTTGTAATGCCGGTACAGCGTGTAAGCCGTCCGGATCGTACTTTCCGTGGATTCCAGGGAGAGATCGAGGTTGGTGAGATTTCAGTTGGCGATGAGATTACTTCTCTGCCAAGTGGAGAAACTGCAAAGGTCAAGAGTATTCTCAATACAAGTAAGGAGGTACAAAGTGCTTCTAAGGGACAGGCAGTGACGATCCAGCTCGACACGGAAATTGATGTTTCAAGAGGCTGCATGCTTTGCAAAGATGTTAAACTTCACACAAATAAGATGTTTACTTCTACACTTCTGTGGATGGATGATAATAAACTGGTAGCAGGAAAGAATTATTTCCTGAAGCTGGGGACCAAAATGGTACCGGCTGTAGTAATGAATATTAAGTATAAAGTGGATGTCAATGAGGGAACTCATGTACAGACAGATAAATTGTATAAGAATGAGATCGCATGCTGTGACATTGCCTGCTCCGATACGATTGTTTTTGATGAATTTAAGCATCATAAGGAGCTGGGAGGCTTTGTACTGATCGATCGTATTACGAATATGACATCAGCCTGTGGTGTTGTTGAGCATCCGCTTCGCCGTGATGATAACCTCACCTGGCACAATATGGACATTACAAGAGATCTCCGTGCACAGCAGAAGGGGCAGGAGCCAAAGACAATCTGGATGACAGGTTTGTCAGGTGCCGGTAAATCAACCCTGATCAATGAAGTTGAGAAGAGACTCTTTGCCCAGGGCAAGCATACAATGCTTCTGGATGGTGACAATGTTCGTATGGGACTGAATAAAAACCTTGGATTTAAGGAGCAGGATCGTATTGAAAATATCCGTCGTGTCGCTGAGGTTGCGAAGCTTATGAATGATGCCGGACTGATCACATTGACCTCTTTCATTTCTCCGTTTGCAAGTGACCGCCGCAGTGCGAGAGATATCATTGGCAATGATAACTTTATTGAGATCTATATCAGCACACCGTTAGAGGAGTGCGAGAGAAGAGATGTTAAGGGACTTTATAAGAGGGCACGCAGTGGTGAGATTCCAAACTTCTCAGGTATTTCAAGTCCTTATGAGGCACCGGAAAATCCGGAGATCACTATTGATACGACAGGTATGAGTGTTGAAGAGTCTGTTGACTATCTGATGGAAGAATTAAAAAAATATATTTAATAAAAAATAGGTTGCAATATTCATAGTAATGTAGTATGATTAGTATGAAAAGAATAAAAGAGGGTTTGGCTGTATATGCAGCCAAACCTCTTTGTAGTTAGGGAACTATATAGTATTTTGTATGATTTATTAAAATACATATGAAAGTCAATATGTATTTATAATGAATAGAAAATGGAGGAAATATATGAATTTAGAGAGAGAGCTTGCAGTTGCCAAAGAGGCGGCAGTGAAAGCAGGATATGCCATAATGGATGTTTATGAAAATGCAGAGGATATGCAGATTACTTATAAAGATGGAGATATGCCGCTTACGGCAGCAGATAAGGCATCAAACCGTATTATTGTAGATGCATTGAAAAAAGCTTTTCCGGAATATGCGATTCTGTCAGAAGAGGAGAAAGATGATCTGTCGCGTTTGAACAATGATTATTGTTTCGTAGTAGATCCGTTGGATGGAACAAAGGAATTCATTAAGCGCAATGGTCAGTTTACTGTAAATATTGCATTGTCCTATAAACATAAGTCGGTGATGGGAGTTATCTATGTACCTGTCACAGGAGAGCTTTATTATGCTGCACAGGGACAGGGAGCATATCTGGATACCAAAGAGCAGACAGGGAAAAAGCTGCAGGTATCGGAATGTACTGATATCAGTAAGGTGCGTATGGTAATGAGCAGTTCGCATGGATGTGAACAGATGGACAGGCTGTTAGAGAAATATCACATCAGCAATTTTGTAAAGATGGGAAGTTCTCTGAAAGGATGCGTTGTGGCAAAGGGAGAAGCCGAGGTTTATTATCGTTTTAATCCTACGATGGAATGGGATACGGCAGCAATGCAGTGCATTGTGGAGGAAGCAGGAGCTGTTTTTAGTCAGATGGATGACACACCGATGCTCTATAATCGCGAAGACAGCCTGAATGCAAAGGGATTTTATATTATTAATTCCATGGATAACAAGCTGGTATTGGATTGATAGAGAGGGCGTATCACAGATAAGACGGGGAAGACCGGTATTTAGGACAAACAAAGAAAAGCAGAATAAAAGCAGGACAAAAGAAAGGGAGGCATATGACCATGAAAGAAAAGGAAAATAAAAAAAGTTTTAAGAGCGAATTTGGCATGATGCTGGCCCTTTTAAAGATAGGTTTTATCGGTTTTGGAGGTGGAAGTGCTTTAATTCCCGTGATCGAAAAAGAAGTCGTGGAGGAACGGGGACTTGTCACCGAAGAGGAGTTTGATAAAGATGTGCTGGTTGCCAGTATAACACCGGGAGCATTGCCGATGGAGATTTCAACGGGACTGGGAAAACGGGCGTATGGTGTAGGCGGTATGATAGCATCAGCTCTGATGCTTGCCTTTCCAGGGGCTCTTATCACTGTGATCATGCTTATGGCTATGTCACAGCTTCATTCTGCCGTATTGACTCAGATAGAGATACTATCTATCGGAATCTCAGCCTTTATCGCCTGCCTTTTGACCGAATACTCCAGAAAGACACTGGCAGATGCAAGGGCAGAGAGTAAGGGGAGATGGAAACGTGCTGTTGTGATATTGGCAGGTGTATTTTTATTGACATGCGGCAAAGCGGTTTATGGAATCCTTGGATTTACGGGTACACCAATTGTGCATCTTTCTACTTTGCAGGTGCTTGGGGTATCTATGTTTGGGATCCTTTATACTCATTGCAGATTTAGTCCGAAAAATCTGTTGATATCCGGCATTTTGATCATAGGGTATATTGCCTGTCTCAGTCTGGAACTGCCGTATGAGCAATATATTTATAACGGACTTCGTATCATTATGGTGATATTGGCAGTCTGGGGGTTGATACGCAGCATTTTGAATGATGGTCAAAAGAAAAAAATATCACCGAAGCAGATGATAAAGGAAGAAGCTGCCTGGTTTTTGTTTTTTGTTGTACTTTCCGTGCCAGCAGTTTTATATGGGGGGCATGTACCTGGATTTTTGGGACAGGGCTTTATGTCATCTATATTATCCTTTGGTGGTGGAGATGCTTATCTGTCTGTAGCGGATGGTATGTTTGTCAATTCGGGAATTGTACAAAAAGCGGATTTTTACGGTCATTTGGTGCCTCTGGTAAATCTGCTTCCGGGATCAATCCTCTGCAAGACATTATCCGGAATTGGTTATCTGCTTGGATACGAAATGAGTGATGGAAGTCTTGTGACGGGCTGCTTTGTGGCATTGGCCGGGTTTGCCTGCAGTGTAATGGCATCAGGAGGAGTTTTTTGTCTTGTTTCTTATGTTTATGAATGTTTTGAATCATTAAGTGTTTTTCGACTGTTGAGCCGCTGGATCCGTCCGATCATTGCCGGGACTCTTCTGACAGTTATGCTGTCATTGTTTGCACAAAATATCAGTACAGGCACAAAGCTTGGCTGTCCGGTGTTTATTTCTCTGGGGATGACAGCAGTAATCTATGGAATGAACCTGCTTCTTTTATATGTATTGAAAAAAAAGAACGGAATGTTGATCTTATGCTCGATAGTGGCAACATTAATTTTGGGAAATGTAGCTTTGGCAATAATTTAAGTCTGACGGTATAATAATTGTCGATAGGGCGGAAAGTATTGGAGTCCGGTTGATTTTTGGTCAAATTAAAAAAAATTAAAAAAAGGGCTTGCATTTTTTGAAAAGCTAATATATAATATCTCAAGTACGGAACAGAGATGTGAAGTACTTAAGATAATTTGTGCGCGTAGCTCAGCTGGATAGAGCGTCTGACTACGGATCAGAAGGCCGGGAGTTCGAATCTTCTCGCGCACGCTATGAATCCTTGCAGCGAGTTCTCGCAGCAAGGATTTTCTTCTTTAATTATACAAAATGCTCGTGACACAGCGGAAAGCAATTTATGGAGGGCAAAACACTGGTTTTACCCCTTTTGTGAAGAATGTTTATTTGTAGAAGAGAAATGCAGACACGTCCGGAAAACGGACAGATTATCAGGATGATAGTATTATTTAAGGGATGGAAGGAATGAAGATATGGTACAATTAGAGGATTTGCAAAAGATAGCAGGTGCGGGTGCTGTACGTGTGCAGGAACCGATGAGCTCTCATACAACATTCCGCATCGGTGGTCCGGCTGATTTCTTTATAGAAACGGGAGATGCACAGGTGCTTGCCAAACTGGTAAAGTTATGCAGAAATGAGGATATGCCGTTTTTTATATTGGGAAATGGAAGTAATCTTCTGGTGAGTGATGAAGGATATCGTGGTGTGATGATATCCCTAAAAGGATTTGACGATATTGTATTTCAGGAGCAGAAAACAGAGGATGGCAGAACGGTTATGACAGCCGGAAGCGGAGCACTATTGTCAAGAATAGCCGGCCGGGTGGCTGATGAGGGACTGACCGGGTTTGAGTTTGCCAGTGGCATTCCGGGTACGCTGGGAGGAGCAGTGACAATGAATGCCGGAGCATATGGCGGAGAGATAAAGGATGTGATCCTTTCGGCGGAAGTGATGGATATGGATGGCCGTATTAAGAAACTGACCGGAGATGAACTGGATCTTTCGTATCGTCATAGCGTGATACAGGAAAAAAATCTTATCGTTTTATCAGCGTCATTTGCTTTTGAGCAGGGGGACGTTCAGCAGATAAAAGAGAAAATGCGTCAGTTAAATGCGCAGCGAAGAGAAAAACAGCCTTTGGAATATGGAAGTGCGGGAAGCACCTTTAAGAGGCCGGAAGGGTATTTTGCCGGAAAGCTTATACAGGACGCAGGGCTTAAGGGATACCGGTGCGGTGATGTGATGGTGTCAGAAAAGCACAGTGGTTTTGTTGTAAATGTAGGAAACGGAACCTGCAGGGATGCCATGCGTGTCATTGAATATGTACAGCAGAAGGTATATGAGCAATTTGGGGTAGAGCTGGAACCGGAGGTAAGACTTCTGGGATGCATGTAAGATTTGACCGGAAGGGGCTGGGATTGGTGGCAGAAGAGAAAATGCTTCTGTGAATGTCTGCTGCCTCTTCGACGTAAACTGCCCGGAAATGAGGATAAATATGCGATTTGTAATTGTGACGGGAATGTCCGGAGCCGGTAGAAATTCTGTTATGAAGATGCTGGAGGATATGGGATATTTTTGTGTGGATAATCTGCCGGTACGACTGATTCCGCGAATGTCAAAAATGATGCTGGAAGAGAATAGTCTGGACAAGGTTGCCATAGGAATTGATATCCGAAATAAACAGGGACTGCTGGAACTTGATGATATCCTGGATGAAATGCTGGCAGCAGGTGTACGGTACGAGATCCTGTTTTTGGAAGCGGATAGTTCCGTGCTGATCAAAAGATATAAGGAAACCAGAAGAAATCATCCTCTGGCACTGCAGGGAAGAGTGGATAAGGCGATCGAGGCAGAAAGAGAGGAACTTTCCTTTATCAAAAAGAGAGCAGACTATATTTTGGATACAAGCCACATGCTGGTCCGCGATCTGAAACAGGAAATCGATAAGATATTTTTGGGAAAAGAAGAGTATGAAAACTTCTTTGTGACGATTCTTTCATTTGGCTTTAAATATGGCATACCGGAGGACTCAGATCTGGTATTTGATGTCCGATTTCTGCCAAATCCTTATTATATACCGGATCTGAAACCGCAGACGGGAAATGACAGAGCGGTTTATGATTATGTGATGGCATCGCCTCAGGCCGTGACCTTTGAAAAACAATTGTTTGAAATGATAGAGTTTCTTATACCGAATTATATATTGGAAGGAAAAAACCAGCTGGTGATCAGTATTGGCTGCACAGGTGGAAAGCATCGGTCGGTTACAATAGCCAATGCACTGGCAAAGCATATGAAGCAGCTCCCGTATAGTATCAAGGTTGAACACAGAGATATTGAAAAAGACAAAAAGCGTGGAAAATAGAAATAGTGTTTTCAGAGGCAAAAACGGGGAGAAAAGTGTCCGGGCACACGGGACATGCGTATTGATGCGGTAGTGTGCAGAAATGGGGAGAGATCATGTCATTTTCCGGGGATATAAAAAAAGAGCTGCTGAGGCAGCTTCCGGCAGCCAGACATTGTCAGATCGCAGAATTGGCAGCATTGTTTGATCTGGTGGGAAGAGTGCGGCAGGACGAGAGTGGCAGCGAATATTTGGAAATACATACAGAAAACTTGACAGTAGCCCGAAAATCTTATATGTTATTAATTAGTGTATTTCATGATCCAGTGGAGGTTTTGGTCCGAAATCATAATATTCGTGGAAATATTCGTGAATATTATATCATTGTGAGGAACAGACAGACGATCATATCTATGCTAAAAGCTTTAAAAATGATGGATGAGCAGGGCAGGATTGCAGTGGATTGTCTGGGGCATCAGCATCGCCTTATACAAAACACTTGTTGTAAGCGTGCTTTTTTGCGGGGTGTTTTTTTGGCAGCAGGCTCATTATCTGATCCGGAGAAGGCATATCATCTGGAGTTTGCACTTTTTTCGGAGCAGTTCGCTTCATTTATAAAGGATATATTGGCATTCTTTGAATTGGAGGCAAAGATTGTCAGGAGAAAAAGGTATTTTGTGGTATACATAAAAGAAGGATCACAGATCGTAGATTTTTTAAATGTTGTTGAGGCACATATTGCTTTAATGGAGTTTGAAAATGTCAGGATCGTGAAGGAAGTCCGCAATTCTGTTAATCGTCAGGTAAACTGTGAAACGGCGAATATTGGGAAAACCGTGGCAGCAGCTGCAAAGCAGATTGAGGATATCGAATTTATCGAATGTAATATGGGGTTACGAAAGCTGGCGAGGGGATTACGAGAGATTGCGGAGCTGCGTTTGGAATACCCGGATGCATCATTGCAGGAATTGGGGAAGATGCTTGATCCGCCCATCGGAAAATCCGGTGTAAATCACCGGCTGCGAAAATTGGGAATTATTGCAAATGAATTGAAAGAGGAAAGTTGATTTTCCGGCTCAAAAAGGAGGAAATGTAACCATGATTACAAAAAAGATTAAAATTCAGATAAAGAGTGGTCTGGAGGCAAGACCGGTCGCTGTACTTGTTCAGGTAGCAAGCCAGTATTCCAGCAGTATCTATGTAGAGGTAGAGGACAAAAAGGTCAATGCAAAAAGTATCATGGGAATGATGACGCTGGGACTTGCTGCAGGTGAGGAGGTTGTAGTTTCTGCAAATGGAGATGATGAGCAGAATGCTATGGATGACATTGTTAAATACCTGAGTACATCACAGGCATAACTGTAGACAGATTATGAGCCGTTTGATCTCGTATCAGGCGGCTTTTTGTTACTTTACGGCAAAAAGAGCTGTATATAGAGGCGGCAAAACGGGCGTGGATTGTGAAATCGGCTTCAGAAGACGAAACCCCGCTGGCCGCTCCGGAAACAAGGAGGAAACATGGGATTTACGCATTTACATCTGCATACAGAATACTCGCTTCTGGATGGTTCCTGCAAGATCGGAGAACTCATGGACAGAGCTAAAGAATTGGGCATGGAACATATTGCGATCACGGATCATGGTAATATGTATGGAGTGATTGATTTTTACAGAGCAGCCCACAAAGCAGGGATCAATCCGGTTGTTGGATGTGAGGTATATGTAGCACCGGGATCCCGCTTTGATCGTGAAAATGTAAAGGGAGAGGACAGATATAATCATCTGGTCCTTTTGGCGGAGAATAATACCGGATATGCCAATCTGATGAAGATTGTTTCTATTGGATTTACGGAGGGATTTTATTATAAACCCAGAGTAGATATGGAAGTATTAGAAAAATATCATGAGGGGATCATTGCATTAAGTGCCTGTCTGGCGGGAATTGTAGCTGCAAATCTGCGGCAGGGATTTTATGAGGAGGCTAAAAAAGAGGCACTCCGGCTGGCAGGAATATTTGGACCGGATCATTTTTATCTGGAGCTGCAGGATCATGGGATCGATGCACAGAAGACGGTGAACCAGGGGCTTTTGAGAATGAGCCAGGAGACAGGTCTGGAACTGGTTGCGACGAATGATGTGCATTATATCCGGGCTGAGGATGCAGAAGCACATGATATTCTCCTGTGTATCCAGACACAGCATAAGGTGCAGGATGAGGACAGGATGCGTTATGAGGGCGGACAGTTTTATCTGAAATCAGAAGAAGAGATGCTGGCTCTTTTTCCCTATGCAAAGGAAGCAGTGGAAAATACTTCTAAAATAGCTGAAAGATGTCATGTGGAAATAGAATTTGGAAAATATAAGCTGCCTCATTTCGATGTTCCGGAGGGATACACCTCCTGGGAGTATCTGAAACATTTGTGCTATGAAGGGATCCACAGACGATATGAGGATGTAACACCACAGATCAAAGAGCGGCTGGATTATGAATTAAATACCATAAAAAGTATGGGATTTGTGGATTATTTTCTGATCGTATGGGATTTTATCCATCATTCGAGAGAACAGGGGATTATTGTAGGTCCTGGACGTGGATCGGCAGCTGGCAGCATTGTAGCATATAGTCTGGAAATAACCAATATAGATCCGTTGGCATTTGATCTGCTCTTTGAGCGTTTTCTGAATCCGGAACGTGTTACCATGCCTGATATCGATGTTGATTTCTGTTATGAGAGACGACAGGAAGTCATTGAGTATGTGACAGAGAAATATGGAAGAGATCATGTGGCACAGATCGTGACATTTGGTACAATGGCGGCAAGGGGAGTTATCCGGGATGTAGGAAGGGTACTGGATATGCCGTATTCTTATGTGGATACGATTGCAAAATCGGTGCCAATGGAAAAAGATATAACGATTGCCAAGGCGATCGATCAGAACGCAGATCTGAGGAAGCTGTATAATACAGATGAGCAGACAAAATATCTGCTGGATATGGCACAGAAGCTGGAGGGACTCCCGCGGCATACTTCGATTCATGCCGCCGGAGTTGTGATCGCTCCGGAGCCTGTAGACCATTTTGTTCCATTGTCCAAAGGCTCTGAGGGAAATGTTACTACCCAGTATACGATGACCACACTGGAAGAATTAGGACTTCTTAAAATGGATTTTTTGGGACTAAGGACGCTGACAGTCGTGCAGAATGCAGCAAAGATGTGTGGAATGACAGATGACGATATGCTTCATCTGAATCTGGAGGATGAGAATGTCTGGAAACTGATATCAAGTGGAAGGACAGAAGGAATATTCCAGTTAGAAAGTGCGGGAATGAAGCAGTTTATGAAGGAATTACAGCCGGAAAGTATGGCGGAGATCGTAGCAGGGATCTCGTTATATCGTCCGGGACCGATGGATTTTATCCCGCAGTATATTGAAGGAAGAAACAACAGGGATTCGATCACGTATGATTGTCCCCAGCTGGAACCGATCCTGGCGACAACATATGGATGTATCGTGTATCAGGAGCAGGTTATGGAGATCGTGCGGAGTCTGGCAGGATATAGCTACGGACGAAGCGATCTGGTGCGCCGTGCCATGTCCAAGAAAAAAGCAAAAGTAATGGAAGCCGAACGACATAATTTTGTTTACGGAAATGAGGAAGAGGGCGTAAAAGGATGTATTGCCAATGGAATATCAGAAGAAACAGCGAATAAGATTTATGATGAAATGATTAGCTTTGCGGCATATGCATTTAATAAGTCCCATGCGGCTGCTTATGGAATGGTTACATTTCAGACTGCATGGCTAAAGTGTTATCATCCGGTTGAATTTATGGCATCTCTTCTTACATCGGTTAAGGAAAATACGGGAAAGATCGTAGAGTACGTTATGGAATGCAGAAGAATGGAGATTGATATCCTGCCCCCGGATGTCAATGAGGGATATAGCCATTTTTCTGTTTCAGATGGGAAGATACGTTATGCATTGTCAGCCATTAAGGGGATCGGAACCGGTGTGATCAAAAATATCGTGCAGGAGAGAGAGCGGGGAGGACGCTTCGTATCCATGCAGGATTTCATGAGAAGGCTTACCAGTAAGGAAGTAAATAAAAGCTCCATTGAGAGTTTTATTAAGGCGGGGGCTTTTGACAGCCTCGGAGGAAACCGCAGACAAAAGCTTCAGGTCTATCAGAGCATGATGGATTTTGTGAACCGCGAAAAGAAAGATTCCATGTCCGGGCAGCTGTCCTTGTTTGATATGGGAGATGAAGAACTGGAACATGCCAATGAGGTGCGATATCCGGATGTGAGTGAGATGGAAAAGGAAGAGTTATTATCCTGCGAAAAAGAGGTGCTTGGTATTTATATCAGTGGACATCCGCTGGAAGATTATATTCCGCTGATCCGTAAAAATTCCACTTGTATTTCTACGGATTTCATAAGAAATCAGGATGAAGACAATGTGCAGCAGGAAGAAAAGGTTCATCATCAGGAACGGGTGGTCATAGGTGGGATGATCACGGCAAAGACGGTAAAGACAACAAAAACAAATCGTCTTATGGCATATCTTACTCTGGAGGATATGTATGGAACGGTAGAGATATTAATGTTTCCGGATGTTTATGAAAAGAAAAAGGAAAAATGCAGGGAAGATGCCAGAGTTTTTATACGCGGAAGAGCTGATATGGGAGGAGACCGTGACGGAAAGATCATCTGTCAGGATATCATTCCCTTTGAGGAACTGCCATGTGAATTATGGCTTCGTCTCAAAAATAAAGAGGAATTTTTCCGGAAGGAAAGGCAGATATACGAGAAGCTGTCTCCTTACGATGGGACAGATCAGATTGTCGTTTATCTTGAAGAAGAAAAACAGTTAAAGAGGCTGCCGGCCGGCAGAAGTGTTGATGCAAGACTTGTCCTGCGGGAAAAACTTCTTGACGGGATCGCAGAAACTGCCCTGAAGGAGAGAAAGATCCTGTGATGAGGGGTTTTTTCTTGAAAAAATCAAAAGAATAGCGTACAATAAAGGATACGGTGAATACGTTGCCGTAGAATGGTTAAAGATAAAAATAAGTTCCAATATAGAACGGAGGAAGAAATGAGCAGTGCAGTAAAAACAATTGGTGTATTGACAAGTGGCGGGGACGCTCCGGGAATGAATGCAGCTATTCGTGCTGTTGTTCGTACCGCGATTGCAAATAAAGTGAAGGTAATGGGGATCAAAAGAGGATATGCAGGTCTGCTGGAAGAGGATATTGAGGAAATGGATACATTATCTGTTTCAAACATTATCCAGTTAGGAGGAACGATCCTGTATACAGCACGCTGTAAAGAATTCAGAGAGCGGGAGTACCAGGAGAAAGCTGCTGAAATATGCCGCAAGCATGGGATTGATGGAATTGTTGTCATTGGTGGTGACGGTTCGTTTCAGGGAGCAAGCAAGCTGGCAGAGCTTGGGATCAATACAGTAGGTGTTCCGGGAACGATCGATCTGGATATTGCATGTACAGAGTATACGATTGGATTTGATACGGCTATCAATACAGCAATGGAGGCAATGGATAAGCTCCGTGATACCTCTGAATCCCATGAGAGATGCAGTATTGTAGAGGTAATGGGACGTACAGCAGGTCACATTGCCCTGTGGACGGGGATTGCCAGTGGTGCGGAATACATTCTTACCACAGAGGAATATGATGGAAATATCCAAAAGATCATAGAGAAGATTCAGAAGCGTCATGAGATAGGCAAGAAGAATCATGTGATCGTGAATGCGGAGGGAGTAGGTAATTCCTATGAGATGGCTAAGATCATCGAGGCGGCAACAGGAGTTGAGACAAGGGCTACCGTACTGGGACATATCCAGCGTGGAGGAAATCCGACCTGTAAGGATCGTGTATACGCATCCGCAATGGGAGCAAAAGCAGTAGAGCTTCTCTGCGAGGGGAAGAGTAACCGTGTGGTAGGATATACAAATGGGGAGTTTGTAGACTATGATATTCAGGCGGCACTGGAGATGGAGAAAGGACTGGATCCGTATTTATTCCATATTACCAGAAAGCTGACCACCTATTAATATGTAGAGGAAAGGAAGGAAATAAGAATGAAGAAATTGATCAAAGGTGTTATGGGCGTGACATCCATTGCTGTGATGGCAGCCGGAGCATATTATCTGACGAAGAAGCTTTTGGCAGAGCCGGATGAGGAACTGGATGATGAATTTGAAGATTTTGATTTTGAGGATGAGGATGAGAGTGATGAGGATGTGTCCGGTGACAGATCAAGAGAGTATGTGACATTGGACTTTGATGAGGAAAACAGCGATTCAGAAGAGTCTGCAGAATCAGACAAAAAAGAGGAAGAATAATAAAAAGAAAATCATAAGCATAAACTATCTGCAAAGGGAATCAGGAGATAGTTTATGCTTAATTATTTATGGGGATTTATGATACTGCTTGGTCTGGGAATGGGTATAGTTACGGGACAGGTAGAGGCGGTGAGCAATGCATCTATAGACAGCGCGGGAGAAGCTGTAAATATGGCAGTCACTATGCTCGGGATCATGTCGATGTGGACCGGTCTTATCGAGGTTGCCAGACAGGCGGGGCTGATGGACCGCATGACAAGAGCATTGAGACCGGTGCTTAAATTTCTTTTTCCGAGGATACCACGTTATCATCCGGTTCAGGAATATCTGACAGCCAATATTCTT
Source organism: Lachnospiraceae bacterium (assembly GCA_022774505.1). GTDB lineage: Bacteria > Bacillota > Clostridia > Lachnospirales > Lachnospiraceae > Jutongia. Next base: position 12,183 of record JALFLW010000115.1, on the reverse strand, counting down.
GCCAATATCTTAGGACTTGGGTGGGCGGCGACACCTATGGGACTCAAAGCTATGGCAGAGCTTGCTCCTTTAGAAAGAGAAAGGATTGCACAAGAAATATATAGAAAAGAAGGCAGGCAGATCGATCCGGATCAGGTCAGGCTTACAAAAGCGAGTGATGAGATGTGTACTTTTCTTGTACTAAACATATCTTCCCTGCAGGTGATCCCGGTGAGTATCATTGCGTACCGGGCACAGTATGGGTCTGTCAATCCTGCGGCGGTGGTGGTACCCGGTCTGGTCGCGACGACGGCGAGTACTGTGGCTGCGATCATATTTTGCAGGATCATGTGCAAAAAAGGAGAAAAAAATAATGAATGGTGATAAAAAACAAATGATGATGAAATACATACGAGGAAAATGCCAGGAATATTTTTTATATAAATTCATAGGATAGATGCGAGAACCATTGTTGGGAGAAAATCCTATGAAAAAGAAACTGTTATGGATAAGTATATGTCTGATACCGGCAGTGCTGCTGGTATGCCCGGCAGTGGTCAATAAGGGAGCGAAGGATGGACTGCTGCTATGGTTTACCGTGGTGCTTCCGGCTCTTTTTCCCTTTATGGTATTTTCAGGGGTCATCATGAAGATCGGAGCTACAGAAGTTATAGGCCGTTTTCTTTATCCATTTCTGAGTCGTTTTTTAAGATTATCTGAAAATGGATGCTATGCTCTGGCAGTAGGTTTTTTATCAGGATATCCTCTGGGAGCCAAGACGGCTGCAGATTTGTTAAAGCAGAGAAAAATATCACAAAACGAGGCACAATATGTAATGTCCTTTTGCAACAATGCCAGTCCCATGTTTCTTCTGGAGTACATGGGAGTATACTGTATGGGGCTCAGAAAACCGGGATTGCTCCTTGTGGTAGTGTATGGAACGGCAATATTCAATGCGGTTCTTTTTTTGAGGAAAAACAGAGAGGACAGTTATCAAAAGAGAGAAAATGTGTTAGAATACACATGTGAAAATAAAAAGCATTTTGCCGTTATGAATGCCTTAGATCAGTCGATCCTGGATTCTTTTGTTACAGTGACAAAGGTAGGCGGGTATATTATATTATTTTCCATCTTGGCAGAATTTGTGGAAAAGATATTGCCCTGTCATGCATTTATGAAAATGATAGGACTTGGTATGATCGAGATCACTACGGGGGGAGAGTATCTGAAAGCTTATCCCATGAAAGAAGGAGGAAAGTGGCTCTTTGCCTGCGCCTTTTCTGCCTTTGGCGGATTTTCCAGTGCAGCACAGACGTACAGTGTCCTGCAGGGAACAAAGCTTTCGGTGGCAGGATATCTGAAGGCAAAGGTAACACATGTTTTATTGGCGGTGGCAGTGGCGGCAGGTATTCTTTTTATGAGAAAATATTTTGGATCGTAGCGGGGAATACTAAAATAGGCTTTGACAATACTCATATTTATTGTCAGGCAGGAATGGAGGAGCGTATGCCTGCATTTGCAGCACATGAGATATTTGGTGAGGAAGCATTGGCGGAGACTGGAGGAAAGCTTATTGAGATTGTTCATAGACATAAGGCGGTATTTCGCTTAGGATGTCAGGGACCTGATCTGTTTTTCTTCAATCCATTTATGCGCTGTGCACATCGGAAGGTGGATTTAGGAAAACGTCTGCACACATCCGAGATCAATCGTTTTTTTGAAATATATATGGAGGAGCTTTTGGCTTTAAATAACAGACAGGGACTTGAGATAGGGATTAGTTATTTCTTAGGATTCATATCCCATTATACATTGGATACACAGCTTCATCCGTATATATTTGCCAGAACAGGGTATCAGGAGGGGATAAAGGACTCCGCAAAAAAGTCATTTCCGGCACATCAGCGTCTGGAGGCAGTGATCGATCAGAAAATGCTGATGGTCAAGAAATCCGTTATGCCTTCCCGATATTATCCGGAGAGAAGGATCAAGCTTACGGAAAATGAACTAAGTGTTATTGCACGTCTTATGAGCAAGACACTGCAGAGAATTTATCATATGATGATCTTTGATGAGAATATCAAGGCATCTTATCGCTGTATGCACAGTGTGCTCCGTCTGGTGTATGATCACACAGGAAGAAGAAGGCAGCAGGTGCGCCGGTTTGAATCCGGGGTACTGGGACGTCCGGTGATAGCCAACATGGTGGTGGCCGATCAGCTGCCGGATCGCGGAGATGCCATGAATGTAAAAGGGAGGGAATGGACAAGTCCCTGGAATCCGGAAGAAGTATCTCGGGATAGCGTCTGGGAAATGTATGATGTTGCATTAGAGCGGTATCAGGAGTATTATGATCAGGTAGAGCCGTTGCTTGGAGGGCTGCTTCAAAGAATGAAATTTGTGGAGCAGCATAAGAGTCGTGCAGGCAATGCAAAACAGTTTTTGAAAGACAGGATTTCAAAGGCAGCAACCGGTCTGGAAAACAGAGATTACCATACCGGAAAAAATAAATAGAAGGGCTGGTGAATTTCATGGAACGTGAAAACGCATGGAAAACCTATAAGGACAAGGACAAAGACAAACTGGAGAAGTTAAACAGACAGTATATTGATTTTCTCTCTGTTGGAAAAACAGAGCGGGAATGTGTGAAAGAGACGATCCGTCAGGCAGAGGAACAGGGGTATCAGTCTCTGGAATCTGTCCTGAAAAAAGGACAGAAGTTAAAAAAAGGAGATAAGATATATGCTGCCTATATGAATAAAACCATTGCCTTATTTCAGATAGGTGAAAAACCTCTGGAGGATGGAATGAATATTTTGGGGGCACATATTGATTCTCCGAGAATGGATGTAAAGCAGAATCCATTATATGAATCAGATGATATGGCATATCTGGATACGCATTATTACGGAGGCATCAAGAAATATCAGTGGGTAACACTGCCTCTGGCAATTCATGGTGTTATTGTGAAAAAAGATGGAACCACAGTAGATGTGTGTATTGGTGAGAAACCGGAGGATCCGGTATTTTGTGTGACCGATCTGTTGATACATCTGGCCGGGGCTCAAATGGAAAAAAAGGCTGCTAAGGTCATTGAAGGAGAAAAGCTCGATGTATTAGTGGGGAGCATGCCGTTACAGGACGAAGAAAAAGATGCTGTTAAAAAAGGAGTTCTGGAAATTTTAAAAGAAACCTATAACATGGAAGAAGAGGATTTTATGTCAGCAGAGCTGGAAGTAGTGCCGGCGGGACGGGCGAGAGAGATGGGATTTGACCGGAGCATGATCATGTCTTATGGACAGGATGACCGTGTCTGTGCTTTTACCTCGCTGGCTGCAATGATGGAGACAGGATCCGTAGATAAAACAGCATGCTGTCTGCTGGTGGACAAGGAAGAAATCGGAAGTGTGGGTGCAACGGGAATGCAGTCCCATTTCTTTGAGAATGTTGTGGCAGAGTTACTCAATCTGCAGGGAGATTATAATGAATTAAAATTAAGGCATTGCATGGCACGCAGCCGTATGCTTTCCTCTGACGTTAATGCAGCGTATGACCCTCTTTTTGCGGAGGCCTTTGAAAAGAGAAGTGCTTCCTTTATGGGAAGAGGTGTGGTATTTAGCAAGTTTACCGGATCTCGTGGAAAGTCAGGATCTAATGATGCAAATGCAGAGTATCTGGCAGCTCTGCGCAGGATCATGGAGGAAAATGATGTCAATTACCAGATGGCTGAACTTGGCAAGGTAGATATCGGAGGCGGCGGAACTATCGCATATATCCTGTCATTATATGGTATGGAAGTCATTGATAGTGGTGTTGCCGTTTTGAATATGCATGCACCATGGGAGGTAACCAGCAAGGCAGATGTATACGAAGCGTATAAATGTTATATGGCATTTTTGAAGGATGCATAAGCAATATGGATGTATGGAAGGGCAAAACGCAGGTTTTGCCCTTTTTAGTGTGATCAGAAAAATGTTCGCAGCATAGAGGAAAACTCACGAGAATTGCGCGAAGCATCTTTATTGGCATCCACAAAAAAGATTGTATCCAAGGACCAGACAAAGCACGATGATACAGAAAGCGAGAAAGTCATTTGATAAAAAAAGCATAATTGTCATACCGATGGCGATCCAAAATAAAATAAAACCAAGCATTCGTTTCACTGAGTACCTCCATTTTAGAGAATCCTTATTAGAAAAAAGGTTTCTTTTTTGAAAAGAATAGGGTATACTATAAGATATGTTATTATGTTTTAATTTTGAACATTTTTCTGGAATCATGAAACAGATAACCGGATGAGATAGAAATTAAGAAGAATGGAGGATGGATTATGAAGGGAAAAATGAGTAATGAAATGGGAGATATCACCATTGACCGTGAGGTTCTTGCAAAGTATGCAGGCTCAGCAGCCACAGAGTGCTTCGGTATTGTGGGAATGGCATCTGTCAATGTTAAGGATGGTGTGGCAAAGCTTTTAAAAAGAGAAAATGTCAGCAGAGGTGTAAACGTAGCGGTGATCGATAATAAGATCCGTATTGAGCTTCATGTAATCGTGGCATATGGAGTAAGTATTCGTGCAGTTGCCCAGAATATTCTGGAAAATGTTCGCTGTCGAGTAGAGACATATACGGGAATGGAAGTAGAAAGTATCAGTGTTGCAGTGGAGGGTGTAAGACTTGTGGATGATTGATATAGGTTCCCTGTCTGATGGAAATAATCTCTAGGAGGAAGAAAAAGTGAGTGTTGAGAGAATAGATGCGTTAATGATGAAAAAATGCTTTTTGGCGGGAGCAAAGGCATTGGAGGCCAGAAAGGATTACATTAATGAGTTAAATGTCTTTCCGGTACCGGATGGTGACACCGGCACCAATATGACTATGACAATCATGGCCGCTGTCCGCGAGATCAATAAGCTTCAGAAAGTTACGGTGGATAGTCTTTGTAAGGCAATGTCGAGCGGATCCCTGCGCGGTGCCAGAGGTAATTCAGGTGTTATCCTGTCTCAGATCTTTCGTGGTTTTACGAAGGATTTAAAAGGACTTGAATATTTAGAAGTTACTGATCTGGGAAATAGTATCAGGCATGCTGCAGACACGGCTTACAAAGCGGTTATGAAACCGAAAGAGGGCACGATACTGACAGTGATCAAGGCTGGTGCGGAGAAAGTAGTGGATCTCCTGATGGAAGGAGAATCCGGTGATATGGTATCCTTTGCAGAGGAAGTCGTTGCATATATGGAGGATACGTTGAAGCGCACACCGGATATGCTTCCTGTATTGAAGCAGGCAGGGGTTGTCGACTCCGGCGGAGAGGGTCTTATGACCTTTGTACGTGGTGCATTGGCCGCATTGCAGGGCAAGGAAGTAGATCTGGATATTTCCGGTGTGGATGCAAAAGCATCTCCGACAGTTACTACGGGCAGTTCAGAGGATACAGCAGATATAAAATTCGGTTATTGCACAGAATTTATCATTATGCTGGAGAGGGATCAGGATAAGGTCGAAAAAGAATTAAAGGCTTATCTTCAGGATATCGGTGACTGTGTTGTGGTAGTGGCAGATGATGAAATCGTAAAAGTACATGTTCATACGAATCATCCGGGACTGGCTTTTGAAAAGGCACTCACATATGGTTCTCTGACAAGCATGAAGATTGATAATATGCGCGAGGAGCATCAGGAGAAACTGATCCGTGATGCAGAGACCGTAGCAAAACAGCAGGCAGTGCAGGAAGCTGCAGAGGAACCGAAGGAGCATAAAGCGGAGGGATTTGTGGTTGTTTCAGCCGGAGATGGTTTGAGTGATATCTTTAAGGATCTTGGGGCAGATGAGGTGATCGAGGGTGGTCAGACAATGAATCCAAGTACAGAGGATATCCTTGAGGCAGTGGAAAAGGTTCCTGCGGATACGGTATATATCCTGCCGAATAATGGAAATATCATTTTGGCAGCAGAGCAGGCAAGAGATCTGACAGAGGATAAAAAGGTGGTTGTGATCCCTTCTGCAAATATTCCGCAGGGAATCGCTGCAATGATCAACTTTATGCCGGGACAGCCGATAGAAGAAAATACCAGACAGATGACAGAGGAGATGGCAAATGTCAAATCCGGTCAGGTTACTTATGCAGTGCGTGACACGCAGATGGATGGCAAAGAGATCAGACAGGGAGATTACATGGGGATCGCTGACAAAAAGATCGCAGCTGTCGGAAAGGAACTGTCAGGGGTGACGGTAGAACTGATCGATGGAATGATCGATGAGACCAGTGAACTGGTAAGCCTTTATTATGGGGCAGATGTCACGGAAAAGGATGCAGAGGCGGTAGCTGATCTGATCCTGAAAGGGCATGATGATCTGGAGGTAGAGGTTCAGTATGGCGGTCAGCCCGTATATTCATACTTTGTGTCTGTTGAATAGAAATCGGAGAATAACTTGTAATGAGAACTGCTTTGTGTGTACTGTACATAAAATGGTACACACGGGCAGTTTTTGAATGATATCAGAAAAGGTTAATGAGTGAGGGATATGCAGTTATCTGACAGTATTCGTGAAATTAAAGGGATTGGGGAGAAAAGTGAGAAGCTTTTTGCTAAGCTGGGGATCAGTACGGTAGAAGAGCTTCTCTTATTTTACCCAAGAGAATATGAAATAGTAGAAAATATACGTCCCATCAGTGAAGTACAGGAGGGGCATATTGTAGTGGTCAGCGGAACACTCGGAGGTAAACCCAGATTACAATATGTTCGCAATTTAAAGATCGTAAGCACTTTTTTGAGGGATGTAACGGGGCAGTTGGAGGTAACCTGGTTTAATATGCCCTTTATTATGAAAACGCTCCGCATGGGAACAAGATACATTATGCGGGGACGTGTTATTAATAAAAATGGCAGATATCGTCTGCAGCAGCCAAAGATTCTCTCGGAGGAGGAATATCACAAGCTTTTGCAGAAGCTTCAGCCAGTCTATCCACTGACTGCAGGACTGACAAACCATGCAGTCAGTAAAGCGGTGGGCAGTGCGTTGAAAGAGGTAGATCTCACCGGTGATTATCTGCCGTCGGATATGCGGAAAAAATACGGATTGATATTGAGAAAAAAGGCGGTGCAGGCTATACATTTTCCTAAAGATAAGCAGGAATATATGGAGGCACGAAAAAGACTGGTATTTGAGGAGTTCTTTTTCTTTGCACTGGCACTTCACCAGATGAAGCAGGGGAAGCATCAGAAATCATCACCTTATTGTATGGACATATTTGAATTGCCGGAAAAGTTAATGGCAAAACTGCCATTTAGTCTGACAGATGGACAGGAGAGGGCTTGGGAGGATATTAAAAAAGACCTTGGCTCCGGGATCGTTATGAACCGTCTGATCCAGGGAGATGTGGGGTCTGGCAAAACGATAGTAGCAGTTTTGGCTCTTCTTGCCTGTGTGGAAAATGGTCATCAGGGTGCCATCATGGTGCCGACGGAGGTGCTAGCTGAGCAGCATTTAAAGACATTTCAAGAGTATCTGGAGCCGTTTGGGGTGCGTGTGGATCTATTGGTCGGTTCTATGACTGCTTCGCAGAAACGGCGGGTGTATGAAGCTTTGGAGCTTGGAATGACGGACATCGTGATCGGAACTCATGCATTAATACAGGAGAAGGTTCATTACAAAGATCTGGCACTGGTAGTGACAGACGAACAGCATCGTTTTGGCGTGCGTCAGAGGGAAGAATTTTCGCAGAAAGGGCTCGAACCACATATGCTGGTTATGAGTGCGACTCCGATTCCGAGGACATTGGCGATTATCCTTTATGGAGATCTGGATATTTCTGTGATCGATGTAATGCCGTCAGACCGCCTGCCGATCAAGAATTGTGTCGTGGGAACTTCATACCGTCCCAAGGCATATGAATTTATTGAGAAGCAGGTGCGGCAGGGACATCAGGTGTATATTATCTGTCCGATGGTTGAAGAAAGTGAAAATATGGAGGCGGAGAATGTCACAGACTACACCGATAGTCTGAAAGGTATCCTGGCACCTTCTGTATGCGTAGAATGTCTTCATGGAAAGATGAAAGCGGGAGCCAAGAATGATATTATGGAACGATTTGCTGCCGGAGAGATCGACGTGCTGGTATCGACGACGGTCATTGAAGTAGGGATCAATGTACCAAATGCGACCGTGATGATGGTGGAAAATGCGGAACGTTTTGGTCTGGCACAGCTTCACCAGCTGAGAGGACGAGTGGGACGGGGCAGTGCACAATCCTACTGTATTTTTATGGCAGGCAACAGCTCTCAGGATACAATGCAGCGGCTTAATATACTGGGAGGCTCTAACGATGGGTTTTATGTAGCTGAGCAGGATTTGAAGCTTCGTGGACCGGGAGATCTGTTTGGAATACGCCAGAGTGGTGAATTAAATTTTGCACTGGCAGATATTTATCAGGATGCTTCCATCCTGCGGGATGCCAATGAGGCAGCGGCAATATATACAAAGGACGATATTCTGAATATGTGCAAGAAATACGAGGGGCTTAGAAAAAGAATTTTGGCATATACAGATGATATTTTTTTATAAAAATCTCAAACTTCGCACAACAAGAACTATGATATACCCAGACTGTTTCTGATGTTCTGGGGTATTGAATATGATTTTTGGCTTTTAAGGGTCTGAATACCCGGAGCTGTGTCTGGAAATTGCCTTGTCATTAACGGCTTGCGGGAAGTCTGATTGCTTTGCTGTTTCGAGGCCCGATCGTCCAGGCACGTATTCATCGAAACATTGCAAAGCAAAGACTTCCTGGCAATCCTACTGATCTGCGACAATTTCCAGATCACAGCCTTCCGGGTGCATTCTTCTTTAGAAGCCAAAAATCATATTGAAAACCGTGCCACATCAGAAACAGTCTGGGCACAATTTATTTTCTGGTGTGCGAAGTTTGAGTAAAAATCAAATAATCGGTATCATTGCCTAATTAAGGCTGCCGTATTGCGGAAATAATACTGATATGATAACATAAAAATGATTGATCTGCGGCTTTGTGCCGGAAGAGAAACAAGACAGAGACAGATTAAATATTAACGGGTGCTGTATGAAAAAAATGGTTGATACAGTGAATATTACAGACAGAAAATGAGGATAAAGAGATGGTAGTAGATTTAAAAGAAAGCAGAGCAAAAATTGATAAGATCGATAAGGAGATCACCAGACTGTTTGAAGAACGGATGGAAGTGGCAAATGATGTAGCTGCTTATAAGAGAAGTACCGGAAAAAAAGTATATGATCCGGAGAGGGAACAGGAAAAGCTTAAGACACTTCGCAGCTATGCCAGTACAGAATTTAATGAGACAGCTGTAGAAGACCTTTTCCGCCAGATCATGTCTATCAGCAGAAAATACCAGTATCGGACATTGGGCCCGGGAGCGGCAGTTATTCCGTTTCAGCAGGTGGATGAGCTGGATATTAATGAGGATACACGCGTCGTATATTTTGGAGAAAGAGGAGCATTCTCGGAGCAGGCAATGTTAGAATACTTTGGTGATAAGATCACTGCTTTTAACAGGACAACATTTCGTGATGTGATCGAGACGGTAGCAAATGGAGAAGCCAAGTATGGTGTCGTTCCGATAGAAAATACATCTACGGGAAGTATTACGGATATTTACGATCTGCTGGTAGAGCATGATATAACGATCGTAGCAGAGCATGTGGTCAAGGTGGAGCAGGCTTTGTTAGGCGTGAATGGGGCAAAGACAGAGGATATCAGAGAAGTTTATTCTCATCCACAGGGACTTTTGCAGTGTGCTCCATTTTTGGAAGAGCATGGGATTCAGGGTATTGAGTACGCAAGCACAGCGGGAGCTGCCAAGAAGGTTGCAGAAGAAAAAGAGAGTTCTCATGGGGCTATTGCAAGTACCAGAGCGGCAGAGGTATTTGGACTTGATGTGCTGCAGGAAAGAATTAATTATCAAAGCACGAATTTTACCAGATTTATCATCATCTCAAATCAGAAGGTATTTCTTAAGGATGCCAATAAGATCAGTGTGGCATTTGAGGTAAAGCATGTGCCGGGAGCACTTTATAACATGCTTGCTAATTTTTATTATAATGAGATGAATCTGACCAAGATCGAGTCAAGACCACTTCATGGAAAAAAATGGGAATATCGTTTCTTTGTCGATCTGGAAGGAAATCTGAATGAGTCAGCAGTGGAAAATGCACTGGCAACCATGCATGAATGTGCGAGCAATTTAAAGATCCTCGGCAACTTTGAGACCAAATAATGGAATGTCGATCCAGGCATATTTTCCATACTTAATATCCGTATATTGCACGGCTTAAATAAAAAAGTGATCACAATATAAAAAATGAGGGACTGAGATGAAAAAGGGACAGATTGTAGAAGGAATCGTGGAACGCGTAGATTTCCCCAATAAAGGGATCGTACTGGCAGAGGAGAAAAATGAGACAGGAGAAACAGAGGTGCATCGCATCGAGGTGAAGGGTGTGATTCCGGGACAGAAAGTGAGATTATCGGTCAAGAAAGCGAGAAAAGGGAAGGCAAAAGGAATCCTTCGGGAGACATTAGAAAAATCCGAAATAGAGACCGCAAAACCAGAGTGTCCGCATTTTGGTATATGTGGTGGATGCAGCTATCAGACGATCCCGTATGAAAAACAGCTTGAACTAAAGAAAGATCAAGTGATGGATCTGCTGAAACCGGTATGCAGTGGAATCTCCGATTTCGTCTTTGATGGTATTTTGTCCAGTCCTAAGCAGTGGGAATATCGAAATAAAATGGAATTTTCTTTTGGGGACGAGGTAAAGGATGGGCCGTTGACATTAGGACTTCATAAAAAAGGAAGCTTTTATGATATTATTCATGCAAGCGGCTGTAGGATCGTTCATCCGGATTTCAGCCTGATCCTGGATGCAATAAGAGATTATTGTGCGGATCACCATATATCATATTATCATAAAAACAGTCATGAGGGGGTGCTGCGGCATCTGCTGGTACGTCGTGCAGAATCTACCGGGGAGCTCCTGGTGGCTCTTGTTACATCTTCACAGTATGAGCAGGCAGAGATGGAAAAACACCTGGCTGATATGTCTGACATACTTTTAGGTTTATCCATTCAGGGGGAAATCGCAGGATTTCTTCATATCATAAATAACAGTCTGGGAGATGTGGTAAAAAGTGATGCGACACACATTATATATGGCAAAGACTGGTTTATGGAAAATGTGCTTGGACTGCAGTTTCGCATCACACCGTTTTCGTTCTTTCAGACCAATACAAAAGGGGCGGAGGTGCTGTATCAGAGGGCAAGGGATTATGTACTTGCCGGAAAACCGCAAAACGCCGGGAACAGGGGCGGTGAAATGGAAGAAAAAGAAATATTTCCGGAGAAAGAAACAGAATGTATCCTGAAAAACGGACTGACCGGAAAAACGGTCTTTGATCTGTACAGCGGCACCGGTACCATTGCACAGATCCTTGCACCGGTGGCAGGTCATGTGATAGGTGTGGAGATCGTGGAGGAGGCAGTAGAAGCTGCAAAGGAAAATGCAGCACTCAATGGTCTGACAAATTGTGATTTCATTGCCGGAGATGTACTGAAAGTCATTGATGAAATCCAAGAAAAACCGGATTATATCGTGCTGGATCCGCCACGCGACGGCATACATCCCAAAGCCTTAAAAAAGATCATCGATTTCGGTGTGCCGGAGATAGTTTATATATCATGCAAGCCGACAAGCCTGGCGAGGGATCTGGAGGTGTTTCAGGAGAACGGGTATCGCGTGAAGAGGGTGAGCTGTGTGGATATGTTCTGTTCGACGGTGCATGTGGAGACGATTGTAGCACTACGTCGAACAAATATGTAGAAATCCTTGAATTTACGCACTTTTGCAGATTTTTCTCATTCGAAAATATTGGTCCAAATCAGAAAGAAAAAGTGTTGTATGACAGAGTTACAGTTGTAGTAGCTTATAGAGTCGACACGAGGGATACGTTTTAGTTGTATATAAAAGAATATTGTATAGCCGATAGGCAGGGATAATTAGTTTATGTTAGTTATCCCTGCCTTTTTATTTTAGAAAAGGAGCTTCCTGTATAATAAAAAATACAGAGGATCCCAAGAAAGAAGGTTGAGAAAAAAATACCTCAGTGTAAAATAAGATTACTGACTTTAGCCGGTTAGTAAAAAATCTTATT
>JALFLW010000111.1 GCA_022774505.1 Lachnospiraceae bacterium | reverse complement strand
ATTGTCTTTCAATTCACGGTTCATCTGCTTTACCGTCAGCACACAGACAAAAATACAGACAATGACCACAATTGGCAGCAATGCAAAAATAATCTTATTCTTTACGCTCAAAAAACTTTTTTCTTCATATGACTCCTCCATTCCGCAGACGCTTTTCGTCGAAGAATTCACAGGCAAAATATCAGATTTCGCTCTGCGATCATCATAATAGATCACAATTCAAACTCAAGCAGTGAACAGTTATCAATGCCAAAAGCCGCAAACTCTTCATTTGTCATCTCGTGGAAATAAGACTGCACAATGCGGGCAATCCCATTATGTGCCACCAAAAGATATGTCTTGCCAGATGGATCGTTTTTTATATCATCGATGAGATTATAAATCCTTTGTGCCATCTGCAGCATAGATTCCCCTGTGCCAAAATGATTCACAAAGCAGGCCTTTGCCTCTCGAAACTCCTCTCCATTTCGTGCAGTTCCTTCAAACCGGCCAAAATTCTGTTCCTTTAATCTTGGTTCCATCCGCATGGGAATCCCCGTCTCTTCACTGATATGTCTGGCTGTCTCAGCAGCACGGATCAGTGGTGAATAGAGTATCTCGTCAATATCATACCCTGCCTCCCGGATCATCTTCCCGGCGGCAGCTGCCTGTGAATGTCCAAGCTCCGTCAATGCAATATCTGTTGCACCACATATTTTATTTTCTACATTCCAGAAGGTCTGTCCATGTCTCGTAAAATATAATTTCTTCATAATAATCCTCATTCTGCAGACGCTTTGCGTCGAAGTTTTCTAAATTAAAATTTCAGATCCTGAAGCATTTGAAAAAACTGCTGCATGGTAGGCGAAATAAATTTGTTCTCATGATAGATCAATGAATAATGTCTTTTCAGATCCATATCCCTGATCGTAAATGAACCGATCTGATGCATACGCAGCTGCTTTTCCAACATACGCTTTGGCAAAATAGATATCCCCAGTCCGATCGAAACAGCATTGATCAATGCGGCAGTACTTGTACTTTCCCAAGTCGGTCTGATCTGGAAGTTCTTAAGAGCAAAGCTTGAATCTGCCAGCTGACGCGTACCACTATTGGGTTCTCTCATCAGGAAATGCTCCCCCTTCAGGCTGTCAAGCTCTACATCCTCCGCACCTGCCAGCGGATGAAAACGGCTGCATACAGGAACAAGCTCATCATCCAGAAAAACAGAGGATTTCAGTTTTTCTGAGTGAACGGAACCCTCGATCAGTGCAAAATCCAGATGATTTTCCAATACATTCTGCTCGATCACATCTGAACTATCCACTTTTACGTACAGATCAAGCTCGGGATATTTTTTTGAAAAACGATTGATCATCTGTGGCAGGATACATGATCCAATACTGATACTTGAACCGATCCGCAGTCTGCCGGAGGTATCCCAGTTCTTCATCTCCGCATCCATCTCATCATATAAGGACAAAAGTCTGACGGCATTTGGATACAGACGGTTTCCGGCCGAGGTCACACGTATCCCGCGTCCGCTTCGTTCAAAGAGCTTGGTATGATAATATTCCTCCAGCTCCCGTATTGCCAGACTTGTGGCCGGCTGCGTCATATGAAGCTTCTCTGCCGCTCTTGTAATACTCTCTTCCTGATAGACAACTGCAAATATCTTTATGTGTTTTAATGTCATTTTAACTATTTCTCCCCGATAATATGTCTCGCTACATACACTCCACTGGCAGAAGCATGCGACAGAGAACGTGTCACTCCACTGCCATCTCCGATCACATAAAGTCCCTTATGACAGCTTTCAAGATTTTCATCCAACTCTACTTCCATATTGTAGAATTTTACTTCCACACCATAGAGCAGCGTATCATCATTTGCCGTTCCCGGTGCCACCTTATCCAGAGCATAGATCATTTCGATGATACCATCCAGAATACGCTTTGGCAGCACAAGACTCAGATCTCCCGGTGTCGCAGACAATGTCGGTGTCACAAGATTTTCATGGATACGTTTCTCCGTACTCCTTCTTCCCCTTACCAGGTCACCAAAACGCTGTACGATCACGCCTCCTCCCAGCATATTAGAAAGCCTGGCAATGCTTTCTCCATATCCGTTACTATCCTTAAAAGGTTCTGAGAAATGTTTTGCTACCAGCAGGGCAAAATTTGTATTTTCGGTCTTTTTCTCATCCCCCTCATAGCTGTGGCCATTCACCGTAATGATCCCGTTTGTATTTTCATTTACAACGATACCGTTCGGGTTCATGCAGAAGGTCCGCACACGGTCTTCAAATTTCTCCGTGCGGTAAACAATCTTGCTCTCATATAACTCATCCGTCAGATGGGAAAATATCACAGCCGGAAGCTCTACACGCACGCCTATATCCACACGGTTTGATCTTGTCGGGATCTTAAGCTCCCCGCAGACCTTTTCCATCCACTTACTTCCGCTTCGCCCTACTGATACAATACACTGTTCACATTCATATTTGTCATTTCCGCAGATAATACGATAACCGCCATCCTCTACAATCTCAATTGTCTCGACCGGCGTATCAAAGTAAAAATCTACATGATCCTTCATTTGATCATACAGGTTACCAAGCACAATATAATTAATGTCTGTTCCCAAATGCCGGACAGATGCATCCAGCAGATTCAGCTTATTCTGCAGACAAAGCTTTTTAAATTTTGTTCCGGCCGTGGAATAAAGCTGTGTACCCTCACCGCCATTTGCCATATTGATCTCATCGACATATTTCATCAGCTCTACTGCCTGCTCTTTTCCGATATACTCATACAATGTGCCGCCAAAATCATTTGTAATATTATATTTACCATCGGAAAATGCCCCCGCACCTCCAAATCCGCACATTATGGAACAACGCTTGCATCCCACACAGCTTTTGATCTTCTTTCCATCAATCGGACATTTTCTCTTATCAAGCGAATACCCTTCCTCAAATACTGCTATCTTACAATCCGGTTTCTTCTTCATCAATTCATATGCCGCAAAAATTCCTCCCGGACCTGCCCCGATAATTATCACATCATATCTCATATTCCCACTTCCTCCCAAAATATAATCGGTCATGCCTTATTATACACTATTTCAACCACTTAGGACATAGGATTCTCAGAAGTTTTTGGTACTTTACGCATCATCGTACCATTGCTTATGCAGGTTTCCTACACCAAAAAGGGCAAAACCTCACAATGTTTTGCCCTCTGGGAATCATAAAGCTGTTTCATACACAGCAGATCATTTATTATCTCAAACTTCGCACATCAGAAAATAAATTGTGCCCAGACTGTTTCTGATGTGGCACGGTTTTCAATATGATTTTTGGCTTCTAAAGAAGAATGCACCCGGAAGGCTGTGATCTGGAAATTGCCGCAGATCAGTAGGATTGCCAGGAAGTCTTTGCTT